>NZ_JBEZMA010000037.1:0-74659 GCF_040652415.1 Streptomyces sp. NPDC048255 | reverse complement strand
GCCGGGAGTCCCGCGGTGGGCTCTTCCGCCCACCCCCCCCCCCGGCCGACGCGGACGTCCGCGTGTACGCCGCCCGGGCGGCCTGAGCGCCGCGCTCCGGCCCGCCGCCCGGCCGGAGGGCCTCCCGCGGGTGATGCTCCTGGGGCTTCGACCCCACGATCCCCCCAGGAGCCCCGTATGGCCTCTCGTACCGGCATGCTCGCCCTGGCCCTCACCGCGGCGGCGGCCCTCACCCTGTCGGCCGCCCCCGCCGGAGCGACCCCGACGCCTCCGGCGCCCCCGGGAGGCCGCGGCCACGGCGGCCCGGGGGCGCACCCCGCCGCCCTGGCCGACCTGACCCGGGCCGCCCTGGCGAGCGCCCGGTACCTCCGGGAGCGGACGGCGACCGCGGCCGGCTACGTCCCCGACCAGTACTGCGTGACCGACCCGGCGAGCGGCGGCGCCCTGGGCTACCCGCACTTCAACCACGCGTACGACGACTCCCTCGACCCGGCGAAGCCCGCCGCCCTGCTCTACGAGGACGACGCGTCGGGCCGCCGCAGGCTGGTCGCGCTGGAGTGGGTGGTCATGGACCGGGACGGGAAGCCGGAGACCGACGACGACCGCCCGAGCCTGTTCGGGCAGCCCTTCAAGGGGCCGATCCCGGGCCGCTTCAAGGGCCAGAAGACGCACTACGCCCTGCACGTGTGGCTGTGGAAGCCCAACCCCGCCGGGATGTTCGCGACGTTCAACCCGGACGTGCGCTGCCTCCCGGGCACCACCCGGCCCTGACCCCCCGTTCGGAGGCGCGCCGCGTGCACCGGCCGGGCCGCACCGGGAAGGTGGACGAAAGCCCCCGAACGGCAGGAGTCCCGATGTCCGCCCGTGCCCGCAAGGCAGCCCTAATCTGCGCCGCCGCCGCGTCCATAGCCCTGGCCGCCCTCCCCTCGGCCCGGGCCGTGGACGGCCCGGCCCCCGACCCGAACGACCGTCAGGCGATGCTCGACCTGGCGACGGCGTACCGGGTGACGGCGAAGTACGAGAACGAGAGGGCGGCCATAGCCGACGGGTACGTCCGGACGGACGTCTGCATGGACAACCCGCGCGGCCCGGGCTCGATGGGCTACCACTACGAGAACAAGTCCCGCTGGGGCTCGACCGACCCGGCGAAGCCGACGGCGATCATCTACGGCGCGGAGAAGGGCCCCGGCGGCGGCCGCAAGCTGTACGCGGTCGAGTGGATGGTCTCCGACCCGGACCAGAACCTGGCGACGGCCGCCGGCCGCCCCACCATGTTCGGCCTCCCCTTCGACGGCCCGATGCCGGGCCACTCCACGGGGATGCCCAAGCACTTCGACCTCCACCTGTGGGCCTACAAGGACAACCCGGCAGGCCTCTTCCACAACTGGAACCCGGCGGTCAAATGCGCTGGGCATATGACTCACCCGTAAGGGCGGCTTTCGCGAGATCTCCGGCGATAGGCTGAACGCTCTCGCGAGACTCTGCCCTATGGGAGCACTGATGCGCGTCGAACCCGCAGCGCCGGAGCCTGAACCGCAGCCTGGACCTCGCTGGCCGATCCCGCCCGCGGGCGGCTGGACCGCGGACGACCTGGACACGCTTCCCAATCTGCCTCCGCACACGGAGCTGATCGACGGGAGCCTGGTCTTCGTGAGCCCGCAGAACGTCTTCCACGAGCGAGCCATCGACTTGTTCAAGTGGCAGCTGCGATCGGCGGCGCCCGCCGACTTCGAGATCTTCCGCGAATTCACCATCGACATCGACAGGACGAATCGGCCTGAGCCGGATGTGGTGGTCGTGCGCGCGGATGCCGTCGACGATCTGGAACAGACCCGGTTCCCCGCCGGAGCCGTGGTGCTGGCCATCGAGGTGGTCTCCCCCGACTCCGTCGGACGGGACCGCGAAACCAAGCCGTTGAAGTACGCCAGGGCGGGGATCCTCCACTTCTGGCGAGTCGAGAACACGGACGGTCGCGCCGTGGTCTACGTCTACGAGTTGGATCCTGCCACCGGGGCCTACGTCGCTACCGGGATCTTCCACGACCGTCTGAAGGTTTCCGTACCCTTCACCATCGATGTCGACCTCACAGCCATCACGCCCCGGCACCGTCCGGGCAAGTAGCCCCACACAAAGGTCGAGGGCCCGGCTCCCCAACGGGAGCCGGGCCCTCGCCCATGTCGCGAAGCGGTCAGCGGACGAACGTGCTCGCCTGTCCCGCCAGTTCCAGGAAGTACTGCGGGGCCAGGCCCAGGACCAGGGTGACCGCGACGCCCACCGCGATCGTCGTCATCGTCAGCGGCGAGGGGACGGCCACCGTCGGACCGTCGGCCTTCGGCTCGCTGAAGAACATCAGGACGATCACCCGGATGTAGAAGAACGCGGCGATCGCGGACGAGATCACACCGACCACGACCAGCGCGCCCGCGCCGCCCTCCGCCGCCGCCTTGAACACGGCGAACTTGCCCGCGAAGCCGGAGGTCAGCGGGATGCCGGCGAAGGCCAGCAGGAACACCGCGAACACCGCCGCGGTCAGCGGCGAACGACGGCCGAGCCCCGCCCACTTCGACAGGTGCGTCGCCTCGCCGCCCGCGTCGCGCACCAGCGTGACCACCGCGAAGGCGCCGATCGTCACGAAGGAGTAGGCGGCCAGATAGAACAGGACGGACTGGACGCCCTCCGCCGAGGTGGCGATCACACCGGCCAGGATGAAGCCCGCGTGCGCGATCGAGGAGTACGCCAGCAGCCGCTTGACGTCCGTCTGGGTCACGGCGATCACCGCGCCCGCCAGCATCGTGACGATCGCGACGCCCCACATCACGGGCCGCCAGTCCCACCGCAGGCCCGGCAGGACCACGTACAGCAGCCGCAGCAGCGCGCCGAAGGCCGCGACCTTCGTCGCCGCCGCCATGAAGCCGGTGACGGGGGTCGGGGCGCCCTGGTAGACGTCCGGGGTCCACATGTGGAAGGGGACCGCGCCGACCTTGAACAGCAGGCCCATCAGGATCAGCGCGCCGCCGATGAGCAGCAGCGCGTCGTTGCCCATGGTGTCGGCCAGCGCCGGGTCGATCTTCGAGACCGTGCCGTCCACCACGTCGGCGATCACCGCGTACGAGACCGAGCCCGCGTACCCGTAGAGCAGCGCGATGCCGAAGAGGAGGAAGGCGGAGGAGAAGGCGCCCAGCAGGAAGTACTTGACCGCGGCCTCCTGCGACATCAGCCGATGGCGGCGGGCGACGGCGCAGAGCAGGTACAGCGGGAGGGAGAACACCTCGAGGGCGATGAACAGCGTCAGCAGGTCGTTGGCCGCCGGGAAGATCAGCATGCCGGCGACCGCGAACAGCGCCAGCGGGAAGACCTCGGTGGTGGTGAAACCGGCCTTGACGGCGGCCTTCTCGCTCTCGCTGCCCGGGACGGACGCCGCCTGGGCGGCGAAGGAGTCCACCCGGTTGCCGTGCGCGGCCGGGTCCAGGCGCCGCTCGGCGAAGGTGAAGACCGCGACGATCGAGGCCAGCAGGATGGTGCCCTGCAGGAACAGCGCCGGGCCGTCCACGGCGATGGCGCCCATCGCGGCGATGTGCGCCTTGGTGGACCCGTACCCGCCGGCCGCGAGGCCGACGACCGCCGCGAAGGCCGAGGCCAGCGCGGCGACGGCGAGGAACACCTGGACGTAGTACCGGGATTTGCGGGGCACGAAGGCCTCGACGAGGATCCCGAGGACCGCCGCGCCCACCACGATCAGCGTGGGCGCGAGCTGCGCGTACTCGATGGTCGGCGTCGGGATCCGGTCGACCGGGGCCTCGGCCGCGAGTGTCCACAGGCTGTGGGCGGAAGTCACGGTGCTCAATTCGCCTCCACCTCCTTCTTGAAGTGCTCGGCTTCGACGGCGACCTCAGGCTTCGGATCCGTCTGCTTCACGTCCGACATGGTGTGCTTCACCGCCGGGTTGACGATGTCGGTGAGCACCTTCGGGTAGACGCCCAGGCCGATCAGCAGCGCGATCAGCGGGGCGACCACCAGCACCTCCCGCAGGCGCAGGTCCGGCATCGTGCGGACCTCCTCCTTCACCGGGCCGGTCATCGTCCGCTGGTAGAGCACCAGGGTGTAGAGCGCGGCCAGCACGATGCCGATGGTGGCGATGATGCCGACGACCGGGTACCGGGCGTACGTGCCGACCAGGACCAGGAACTCACTGACGAAGGGCGCGAGCCCCGGCAGCGAGAGGGTGGCGAGGCCGCCGACCAGGAAGGTGCCGGCGAGGACCGGGGCCACCTTCTGGACACCGCCGTAGTCGGCGATGAGCCGCGAGCCGCGCCGCGAGATCAGGAATCCGGCGACCAGCATCAGCGCCGCCGTCGACAGGCCGTGGTTGACCATGTAGAGGGTGGCGCCGGACTGGCCCTGGGAGGTCATCGCGAAGATGCCCAGGATGATGAAGCCGAAGTGCGAGATCGAGGCGTAGGCGACCAGCCGCTTGATGTCCCGCTGCCCGACCGCGACCAGCGCCCCGTAGACGATGCTGATCAGGGCGAGGACGAGGATCACCGGCGTGGCCCACTTGCTGGCCTCGGGGAACAGCCCCAGGCAGAAGCGGAGCATCGCGAAGGTGCCGACCTTGTCGACGACCGCGGTGATCAGTACGGCGACCGGGGCGGTGGCCTCGCCCATCGCGTTGGGCAGCCAGGTGTGCAGCGGCCACAGCGGGGCCTTCACCGCGAAGGCGAAGAAGAAGCCGAGGAACAGCAGCCGCTCGGTGTTGGTCGCCATGTCGAGCGTGCCCGCGGCGCGGGCGGCGGCGATCTCCTGGAGCGAGAAGTTCCCGGCGACCACGTACAGCCCGATGACGGCGGCCAGCATGATCAGGCCGCCGGCGAGGTTGTAGAGGAGGAACTTGACGGCCGCGTACGAGCGCTGCGTGGCCGCGTTCTCGTCGGAGCCGGAGTGCGCCCGGTCGCCGAAGCCGCCGATGAGGAAGTACATCGGGATGAGCATGGCTTCGAAGAAGATGTAGAAGAGGAAGACGTCGGTGGCCTCGAAGGAGATGATCACCATCGCCTCGACCAGCAGGATCAGGGCGAAGAAGCCCTGAGTCGGCCGCCAGCGCGAGGACTTCGTCTCCAGGGGGTCGGCGTCGTGCCAGCCCGCCGCGATCACGAAGGGGATGAGGAGCGCGGTGAGCCCGATGAGCACCACCCCGATCCCGTCCACGCCCAGTTCGTAGCGGACGCCGAAGTCGGCGATCCAGGGGCGGGACTCGGTGAGCTGGTAGCGGTCGCCGCCGGGCTCGAAGCGGATCGCGACGAGCACGGCCAGGGCCAGGGTCGCCAGTGAGAACAGCAGGGCGAGCCATTTGGCGGCGGTCCTGCGGGCGGCCGGTACGGCCGCCGTGAGGATCGCGCCGACCGCGGGGACCGCGGCCGTCACGGTCAGAAGCGGGAAGTTCATGTCACACCGCCCTCATCAGCAGGGTCGCGGCGATCAGGATCGCCGTGCCCCCGAACATCGAGACCGCGTAGCTGCGGGCGTAGCCGTTCTGGAGCTTGCGCAGCCGGCCCGAGAGCCCGCCGACGGAGGCGGCCGTCCCGTTGACGACGCCGTCCACCAGGCTGTGGTCGACGTAGACGAGCGAGCGGGTCAGGTGCTCCCCGCCGCGCACCAGCACGACGTGGTTGATGTCGTCCTGGTACAGGTCCCGCCGGGCCGCCCGGGTGAGGAGCGAGCCGCGCGGGGCGAGGACCGGGACGGGCCGCCGTCCGTACATCCCCCAGGCGGTGCCGACGCCGACGACCAGGACCGCCATGGTGGCGAGCGTGACCGTCATCGCGCTGACCGGCGGGTGGCCGTGCGCGTAGCCCGTGACGGGCTCCAGCCAGTTCAGGAAACGGTCGCCGATCTCGAAGAAGCCACCGGCGAAGACCGACCCGAAGGCCAGGATGATCATCGGGATGGTCATGGACTTCGGGGACTCGTGCGGGTGCGGCTCGCCCCCTTCAGCGTCCGGCTGCCAGCGCTTCTCGCCGAAGAAGGTGAGGAGCATGACGCGGGTCATGTAGAAGGCGGTGATGCCGGCGCCCAGCAGGGCGACCCCGCCGAGGATCCAGCCCTGGGTGCCGCCCTTCGCGAAGGCCGCCTCGATGATCATGTCCTTGGAGAAGAAGCCGGACAGGCCCGGGAAGCCGATGATCGCCAGGTAGCCGAGGCCGAAGGTGACGAAGGTGACCGGCATGTACTTCCGCAGGCCGCCGTACTTGCGCATGTCGACCTCGTCGTTCATCCCGTGCATCACGGAACCGGCGCCGAGGAAGAGGCCCGCCTTGAAGAAGCCGTGCGTGACCAGGTGCATGATCGCGAACACGTAGCCGATCGGGCCGAGGCCCGCGGCCAGGATCATGTAGCCGATCTGCGACATCGTCGACCCGGCGAGGGCCTTCTTGATGTCGTCCTTCGCGCAACCGACGATCGCACCGAAGAGCAGCGTGACCGCGCCCACGATGGTGACCACCAGCTGGGCGTCGGGCGCCGCGTTGAAGATGGCGCCCGAGCGGACGATCAGGTACACGCCGGCGGTGACCATCGTCGCCGCGTGGATCAGGGCCGAGACCGGGGTCGGGCCCTCCATCGCGTCCCCGAGCCAGGACTGCAGCGGCACCTGGGCCGACTTGCCGCAGGCGGCCAGCAGCAGCATCAGGCCGATGGCCGTCAGGGTGCCTTCGGACGTCTCGCCGACCGCGCCGAGCACCGGCCCGAAGGCGAAGGTGCCGAAGGTGGTGAACATGACCATGATCGCGATCGACAGGCCCATGTCGCCGACCCGGTTGACCAGGAAGGCCTTCTTCGCGGCCGTGGCCGCGCTGGGCTTGTGCTGCCAGAAGCCGATCAGCAGGTAGGAGGCGAGGCCCACGCCCTCCCAGCCGAAGTACAGCAGCAGGTAGTTGTCTGCGACGACCAGCAGCAGCATGGCCGCGACGAACAGGTTCAGGTAGCCGAAGAAGCGGCGGCGGTGCTCGTCGTGCTCCATGTACCCGATCGAGTACACGTGGATGAGCGTGCCCACCCCGGAGATGAGCAGGACGAAGGTCATCGACAGCTGGTCCAGCTGGAAGGCCATGTCGGCCTGGAAGCCCTCGACGGGGATCCAGGTGAACAGCCGCTGGTGCAGGGCGCGGTCCTCGGCGCCGCGCCCCAGCATGTCGGCGAAGAGCACGGCTCCGATGCCGAAGGAGACGGCCGCGAGCAGGGTGCCGATCCAGTGGCCGACCCGGTCGAGGCGCCGGCCGCCGCACAGCAGCACCGCCGCTCCGAGCAGGGGCGCCGCCACCAGCAGCGCAATCAGATTCTCCACTGTGAACGCCCCTTACAGCTTCATCAGGCTGGCGTCGTCGACCGAGGCCGAGTGGCGGGTACGGAAGAGCGACACGATGATCGCCAGGCCGACCACGACCTCCGCGGCGGCGACGACCATCGTGAAGAACGCGATGATCTGGCCGTCGAGGTTGCCGTGCATACGGGAGAAGGCGACGAAGGCGAGGTTGCAGGCGTTGAGCATCAGCTCGACGCACATGAACAGCACGATCGCGTTCTTGCGGATCAGCACACCGGCAGCGCCGATGGTGAACAGCAGGGCCGCCAGGTACAGGTAGTTGACCGGATTCACTTCGAGGCCTCCTCACGGCCGAGGCGCTCCGAGGACCGCTGCTCCAGCGCCTTGAGGTCGTCCAGGGCCTCGGCGGAGACGTCCCGGATCTGGCCGCGGGCGCGCAGCGTCTTGTTGACCGTGAGCTCGGACGGGGTGCCGTCCGGCAGCAGGCCCGCGACGTCGACCGCGTTGTGCCGGGCGTAGACGCCCGGGGCGGGCAGCGGCGGGAGCTGGACGCCCTCGCGGACCCGCTTCTCGGCCAGCTCGCGCTGGGTGGCGGCCCGTTCGGTGCGCTCGCGGTGGGTGAGCACCATGGCGCCGACGGCCGCGGTGATGAGCAGCGCGCCGGTGAGCTCGAAGGCGAAGACGTACTTGGTGAAGATCAGCTGGGCCAGGCCCTCGACGTGTCCGGCGGAGTTGATCCGGCCGAGCCCGTTGAAGTGGGTGAGCCCGGCCTGGCCGATCCCGGCGATCAGCAGGATGCCGAAGCCGAGTCCGCACAGGACGGCGAGCCAGCGCTGCCCCTTGATGGTCTCCTTCAGGGAGTCGGCGGCGGTGACGCCGACGAGCATGACCACGAAGAGGAAGAGCATCATGATCGCGCCGGTGTAGACGATGACCTGGACGACGCCCAGGAAGTACGCCCCGTTGGCGAGGTAGAAGACCGCCAGGATGATCATCGTTGCGGCCAGGCTCAGCGCGCTGTGCACGGCCTTCTTCATCAGGATCGTGGCCAGCGCGCCGATGACGGCGACCGTGCCGAGGACCCAGAACTGGACCGCCTCGCCCGTCGAGGTCAGGGAGGCGGCGGCGAGGGCGCTCATGCCTGCACCTCCTCGGCGGATTCCGTGACCTGACCGGCGGGTACCTCGCCCTTGGAGACGGCCGTCTGCCGCTCCGTGCCGGGGGCGGCCCCCGTCACCAGTCCGCGGTAGTAGTCCGTGTCCTCGGTGCCGGGGTACATCGCGTGCGGCGCCTCGACCATGCCCTCGGTGAGGCCGGCGAGCAGCTGCTCCTTGGTGTAGATGAGCGATTCGCGGCTCGCGTCGGCCAGTTCGAACTCGTTCGTCATGGTCAGCGCCCTCGTCGGGCACGCCTCGACGCACAGCCCGCACAGGATGCAGCGGGCGTAGTTGATCTGGTAGACGGCGCCGTACCGCTCGCCCGGGGAGTAGCGCTCCTCCTCGGTGTTGTCCGCGCCCTCCACGTAGATGGCGTCGGCGGGGCAGGCCCAGGCGCACAGTTCGCACCCGATGCACTTCTCCAGACCGTCCGGGTGCCGGTTGAGCTGGTGCCGTCCGTGGAAGCGCGGGGCGGTGGTCTTCTGCTGCTCCGGGTACTGCTCGGTGAGGCGCTTCTTGAACATGGCCTTGAAGGTCACGCCGAAGCCGGCCACCGGGTTCTGCCACTTCTCGCTCTTGTCAGCGTCAGACATTCTCAGCACCCTCCTCTCGGTCACTGTCAGTATTCGCCCCGCCACTGACAATCAGCTCCCGCTCGCTGCGGGGCCGTCGGCGCGGTACGGGTGCCAGGTGCTGGCCGGGCTTGGGCGGTACGGGGAACCCGCCCGCCATCGGGTCGAAGGCCTCGGCCTCGGCCTTGCCGGCCTCGGCCGCCTCCGCCTTCTCGCGTTTGTCGCGGAAGATGTCGGCGACGAAGGAGAGGAGCAGGATCGCGACGACCCCGCCGCCGACGTAGAGGACGATCTCGCTGAAGTCGTACGCCTCGTTGCGCAGCGCGCGCACGGTCGCCACCAGCATCAGCCACACCACGGAGACCGGGATCAGGACCTTCCAGCCGAGCTTCATCAGCTGGTCGTAGCGCACGCGCGGCAGCGTGCCGCGCAGCCAGATGAAGAAGAACAGCAACAGCTGGACCTTGAGGACGAACCAGAGCATCGGCCACCAGCCGTGGTTCGCCGCCTCCCAGTACGTGGAGATCGGCGCCGGGGCCCGCCAGCCGCCCAGGAAGAGGGTGACCGAGACCGCCGAGACGGTGACCATGTTGACGTACTCGGCGAGCATGAACAGCGCGAACTTGATGGACGAGTACTCGGTGTTGAAGCCGCCGACCAGGTCGCCCTCGGACTCCGGCATGTCGAAGGGGGCGCGGTTCGTCTCGCCGACCATCGTGATGACGTAGATGATGAAGGAGACCGGCAGCAGGATGATGTACCAGCGGTCCGCCTGGGCTTCCACGATCGCCGAGGTCGACATCGACCCCGAGTAGAGGAAGACCGAGGCGAAGGCCGCGCCCATGGCGATCTCGTAGGAGATCATCTGCGCGCAGGAGCGCAGGCCGCCGAGGAGCGGGTACGTGGAGCCGGAGGACCAGCCCGCCAGGACGATGCCGTAGATCCCGACCGAGGCCACCGCGAGGATGTACAGCATCGCGATGGGCAGGTCGGTCAGCTGCATCGTGGTGCGCTGGCCGAAGATGGAGACCTCGTTGCCCGCCGGGCCGAAGGGGATCACCGCGATGGCCATGAAGGCCGGGATCGCCGCGATGATCGGGGCCAGGACGTACACCACCTTGTCGGCCCGCTTGACGATGACGTCTTCCTTCAGCATCAGCTTGACGCCGTCGGCGAGCGACTGGAGCAGGCCCCAGGGGCCGTGCCGGTTCGGGCCGATGCGCAGCTGCATCCAGGCGACGACCTTGCGCTCCCACACGATGGAGAAGAGCACCGTCACCATCAGGAAGGCGAAGCAGAACACCGCCTTGATGACGACCAGCCACCAGACGTCCCGCCCGAAGAGGGAAAGGTCCTCGGCCGCGAGCTGTACCGCGTTCACGCGCCCACCTCCGCAGTGGTGTCACCGGCGTCGGCGGGGGTCGCCGGTCCGATCCGGACGAGGGTGCCCGGGCGGGCCCCGGTGTCGGCGAGGACGCCGGAGCCGGTGGAGTTCATCGGGAGCCAGACCACCCGGTCGGGCATCTCGGTGATCCGCAGCGGGAGTTCCACGGAGCCGGCCGGGCCGGTGACCGCGAGGACGTCGCCGTTCTTGACGCCCGTCTCGGCGGCCGTGGCGGCCGACAGCCGGGCGCTCGCCACGTGGCGGGTGCCGGCCAGGGCCTCGTCGCCGTCCTGGAGCCTGCCCTGGTCGAGCAGGAGCCGGTGGCCCGCGAGGACCGCCTCGCCCGCTCCGGGGCGGGGCAGCGCCACCGGGTCGGTGGACTGCTCGGTGGCGAGCTGGCCCTCCCAGGGGCCGAGCCGCTCCAGCTCCCGGCGTACGGAGTGCACGTCGGGCAGCGCGATCGGCCGGTCGGCGGCGTCGGCCAGCATGTGCAGCACGCGGCCGTCGGCGGGGGCGAGGCGGCGGGTCATCTGGTCGGGCTTGAGCGCGGCCTCGAACGGCCGGACCCGGCCCTCCCAGTTGATGAAGGCGCCCGCCTTCTCGGCGACCGCGGCCACCGGGAGGACCACGTCCGCGTGGTCGGTGACCTCGCCGGGCCGCAGTTCCAGGGAGACCACGAAGGCCTCCTGGAGGGCGAGCCGCGCACGGGCCGGGTCGGGCAGGTCGGTGACCTCCACGCCCGCGACCAGCAGCGCGGACAGCTCGCCCGAGGCCGCGGCCTCGACGATCTGGCCGGTGTCGCGGCCGTAGCGGTGCGGGAGCTCGTCCAGACCCCAGGCGGTGGCGACCTCGTCGCGGGCCCGCGGGTCGGTGGCCGGGCGGCCGCCGGGCAGCAGCGACGGCAGGGCGCCCGCCTCGACGGCGGCCCGCTCCCCGGCCCGGCGCGGGATCCACACCAGCGCGGCCCCGGTCGCGGTGGCGGCCCGGACGGCGGCGGTCAGCGCGCCGGGCACCCCGGCGAGGCGCTCCCCGACGACGATGACGGCGCCGGGCCGGCGCAGCGCGTCGGCCGCTTCGGCTCCGCCGGCCTCCAGGCCGGTCCGGGAGGCCAGGCCCTCTTCAGACAACGCAGTGAGCCACTCGGGCTCGGTGCCGGGGGCGGCCGCCAGCAGGGTGCCGCCCGCCTTGTCCAGGCCCCGGGTGGCGAAGGGGGCCAGGGCGAAGGTCCGCTGCTTGTGCTTGCGGTGGGCCTTGCGCAGCCGCAGGAAGACGCCGGGGGCCTCCTCCTCGGCCTCGATGCCGACGAGCAGCACCGCGGGCGCCGCCTCCAGCGAGGTGTACGTGACCCCCTCGCCGTCGAGGTCCTTGCCGGTGCCGGCCACGGTGGCGGCCAGGAACTCGGCCTCCTCCGCGCTGTGCACGCGGGCCCGGAAGTCGATGTCGTTGGTGTCGAGCACCACCCGGGCGAACTTGGCGTACGCGTAGGCGTCCTCGACGGTGAGCCGACCGCCGGTCAGCACTCCGGCGCGGCCGCGCGCGGCGGCCAGCCCGGCGGCCGCGGCCTCCAGGGCCTCGGGCCAGCTCGCCGGCTCCAGGACCCCGGCGGCGTTGCGGACCAGCGGGGTGGTGAGCCGGTCCCGCTGCTGGGCGTAGCGGAAGCCGAAGCGGCCCTTGTCGCACACCCATTCCTCGTTGACCTCGGGGTCCTCGGCGGCCATCCGGCGCAGCACCTTGCCGCGGCGGTGGTCGGTCCGGGTCGCGCAGCCGCCCGCGCAGTGCTCGCACACGCTCGGGGAGGAGACGAGGTCGAAGGGGCGGGAGCGGAACCGGTACGCGGCCGAGGTCAGCGCGCCGACCGGGCAGATCTGGATGGTGTTGCCCGAGAAGTACGACTCGAAGGGGTCGCCCTCGCCGGTGCCCACCTGCTGGAGCGCACCGCGCTCCAGCAGCTCGATCATCGGGTCGCCGGCGATCTCGTTGGAGAAGCGGGTGCAGCGCGCGCACAGCACGCACCGCTCGCGGTCCAGGAGCACCTGGGTGGAGATCGGGACCGGCTTCTCGTAGGTGCGCTTCTTGCCCTCGAAACGCGATTCGGCGTTGCCGTGCGACATCGCCTGGTTCTGCAGCGGGCACTCGCCGCCCTTGTCGCAGACCGGGCAGTCCAGCGGGTGGTTGATGAGCAGCAGCTCCATCACCCCGCGCTGGGCCTTGTCGGCGACCTCGGAGGTGAGCTGCGTCTTGACGACCATGCCGTCGGTGCAGGTGATGGTGCAGGAGGCCATCGGCTTGCGCTGGCCCTCGACCTCGACGATGCACTGGCGGCAGGCACCGGCCGGCGAGAGGAGGGGGTGGTCGCAGAACCGGGGGATCTCGATGCCGAGCTGCTCGGCGGCCCGGATGACGAGGGTGCCCTTGGGCACCGAGAGCTCGGCCCCGTCGATGGTCAGCGACACCATGTTTTCGGCGTCCCGCCCCGACCCCGCGGCCTCGCCGCCACCTGCGGGAGCGTTTGTGGTGACGGTCATGCGTTCACCTCCGTGTCAGCCCAGAGGGTCGACTTCTTGGGGTCGAAGGGGCAGCCCTTGCCCGTGATGTGCTGTTCGTACTCCTCGCGGAAGTACTTGAGCGAGGAGAAGATGGGGCTGGCGGCGCCGTCGCCGAGCGCGCAGAAGGACTTGCCGTTGATGTTGTCGGCGATGTCGTTCAGCTTGTCGAGGTCGGACATGACGCCCTTGCCGGCCTCGATGTCGCGCAGCAACTGGACCAGCCAGTACGTGCCTTCCCGGCAGGGTGTGCACTTGCCGCAGGACTCGTGGGCGTAGAACTCGGTCCACCGGGTGACGGCCCGCACCACGCAGGTGGTCTCGTCGAAGCACTGGAGCGCCTTGGTGCCGAGCATCGAGCCGGCCGCGCCGACGCCCTCGTAGTCCAGCGGGACGTCGAGGTGCTCGTCCGTGAACATGGGGGTGGAGGAGCCGCCGGGGGTCCAGAACTTCAGCCGGTGCCCGGGGCGCATCCCGCCGCTCATGTCGAGGAGCTGGCGCAGGGTGATGCCGAGCGGGGCCTCGTACTGGCCGGGGCCCGCGACGTGCCCGGAGAGCGAATACAGCGTGAAACCGGGGGACTTCTCGGTCCCCATCGTCTTGAACCAGTCCTTGCCGTTGTTGAGGATCGCGGGAACCGACGCGATGGACTCCACGTTGTTGACGACAGTGGGGCACGCGTAGAGCCCCTCGACGGCAGGGAAGGGAGGACGCAGCCGGGGCTGACCGCGCCGGCCTTCGAGGGAGTCGAGCAGCGCCGTCTCCTCGCCGCAGATGTACGCGCCCGCCCCCGCGTGCACCGTGATGTCGAGGTCGAGCCCGCTCCCCAGGATGTCCTTGCCGAGGTATCCGGCCTCGTACGCCTCGCGCACCGCCTCGTGCAGGCGCCGCAGGACCGGTACGACCTCGCCGCGCAGGTAGATGAAGGCGTGCTGCGAACGGATCGCGTAGCAGGCGATGATCATTCCCTCGATGAGGGAGTGCGGGTTGGCGAAGAGGAGGGGGATGTCCTTGCAGGTGCCCGGCTCCGACTCGTCCGCGTTCACGACGAGGTAGTGCGGCTTTCCGTCGCCCTGCGGGATGAACTGCCACTTCATCCCGGTGGGGAAGCCCGCGCCGCCGCGTCCGCGCAGCCCTGAATCCTTGATGTAGGCGATGACTTCATCCGGGGTCATCGCGAGGGCCTTGCGCAGGCCCTCGTACCCCTCGTGGCGCCGGTAGGTCTCCAGCGTCCACGACCGGGGTTCGTCCCAGAAGGCCGACAGGACGGGCGCGAGGAGCTTCTCCGGGCTGGTCCCGTTCTTACTGAGTTCGGTGGACACGGACATCACTCCCCTCCCTCGGTGGTGGCCTCGCCCCGCGGGTGCACGATCGAGGTGTGCGGGGACTCGCCGCGGGCGATCCGCAGACCGATCAGGGAGGCGTGGCCGGCGCCGCCGGTGGCCTCGACCGCGCCCTCGCGCTCGTCCGGGAACCCGGCCAGGATCCGGGCGGTCTCCTTGTACGTGCACAGCGGCGCGCCCCGGGTCGGCTCGACGGGGCGGCCGGCCAGCAGGTCGTCGACCATGGCCTTGGCGGACTCGGGGGTCTGGTTGTCGAAGAACTCCCAGTTGACCATCACCACGGGGGCGAAGTCGCAGGCCGCGTTGCACTCGATGTGTTCGAGGGTGACCTTGCCGTCGGGGGTGGTCTCGTTGTTGCCGACCCCGAGGTGCTCCTTGAGCTCCTCGAAGATGGCGTCCCCGCCCATCACCGCGCACAGGGTGTTGGTGCAGACGCCGACCTGGTAGTCCCCGGAGGGCTTGCGCCGGTACATCGTGTAGAAGGTGACGACGGCCGTCACCTCCGCAGTGGTCAGGCCCAGCATCTCGGCGCAGAACCGGACGCCGGTGCGCGAGACGTAGCCCTCCTGCGACTGGCACAGGTGCAGCAGCGGCAGCAGCGCGCTGCGGCTGTCGGGGTAGCGGGCGATGACCTCGGCGGCGTCCGCCGCGAGCCGCTCGCGTACCTCGGCCGGGTAGTCGGGGGCAGGCAGCTGGGGCATGCCCAGGCTGAGGGGGGCCTGGGGGGTGTCCCCGCCAGTGAACGCAGTGGTCATCGGTCGACGCCTCCCATCACGGGGTCGATGGAGGCGACGGCGACGATGACGTCGGCGACCTGGCCGCCCTCGCACATCGCCGCCATGGCCTGCAGGTTGGTGAAGGACGGGTCGCGGAAGTGGACCCGGTAGGGGCGGGTGCCGCCGTCGGAGACGACGTGGACGCCTAGCTCGCCCTTGGGCGACTCGACGGCCGCGTACGCCTGCCCGGCGGGGACCCGGAAACCCTCGGTCACCAGCTTGAAGTGGTGGATGAGGGCCTCCATGGAGGTGCCCATGATGTTCCTGATGTGGTCGAGCGAGTTGCCGAGGCCGTCCGGGCCCATCGCCAGCTGCGCGGGCCAGGCGATCTTCTTGTCGGCGACCATCACCGGTCCCGGCTCCAGCCGCTCCAGGCACTGCTCGACGATCCGAAGGGACTGGCGCATCTCCTCCAGGCGGATCAGGAACCGCCCGTAGGAGTCGCAGGTGTCGGTGGTCGGTACGTCGAACTCGTAGTCCTCGTAGCCGCAGTACGGGTCCGACTTGCGCAGGTCGTGCGGCAGGCCGGCCGAGCGCAGGATCGGGCCGGTGGCGCCCAGCGCCATGCAGCCGGTGAGGTCGAGGTAGCCGACGTCCTGCATGCGGGCCTTGAAGATGGGGTTGCCGGTGGCGAGCTTGTCGTACTCCGGCAGGTTCTTCTTCATGGTCTTGACGAACTCGCGCAGCTGGTCCACCGCGCCCGGGGGCAGGTCCTGGGCCAGGCCGCCGGGGCGGACGAACGCGTGGTTCATGCGCAGGCCGGTGATCAGCTCGAAGACGTCGAGGATCAGCTCGCGGTCGCGGAAGCCGTAGATCATGATCGTGGTCGCGCCCAGCTCCATGCCGCCGGTGGCGATGCACACCAGGTGGGAGGAGAGCCGGTTGAGCTCCATCAGCAGGACGCGGATGACGGTGGCGCGGTCCGGGATCTGGTCGGTGATGCCGAGCAGCCTCTCGACGCCGAGGCAGTACGCCGTCTCGTTGAAGAACGGCGTCAGGTAGTCCATGCGCGTGACGAAGGTGGTGCCCTGCGTCCAGTTCCGGTATTCGAGGTTCTTCTCGATGCCGGTGTGCAGGTAGCCGATGCCGCAGCGGGCCTCGGTGACCGTCTCGCCGTCGATCTCCAGGATCAGGCGGAGCACGCCGTGGGTGGACGGGTGCTGGGGGCCCATGTTGACGACGATCCGCTCGTCGTCGGCCTTGGCCGCCGACTGGACGATCTCGTCCCAGTCCCCGCCGGTGACGGTGTAGACGGTGCCTTCGGTGGTCTCGCGCGCGGAGGCGTGGTTTTCTGCGCGATTCGAGGTGGGGGACATCAGCTGTACGACCTCCGCTGGTCGGGAGCCGGGATCTGGGCGCCCTTGTACTCGACGGGGATGCCGCCGAGCGGGTAGTCCTTGCGCTGCGGGAAGCCCTGCCAGTCGTCCGGCATCATGATCCGGGTGAGGGCCGGGTGCCCGTCGAATACGAGGCCGAAGAAGTCGTAGGCCTCGCGCTCGTGCCAGTCGTTGGTCGGATAGACCGCGACGAGCGAGGGAAGGTGCGGGTCGGCGTCCGGGACGGACACCTCCAGCCGCACGATCCGCCCGTGGGTGAGCGAGCGCAGGTGGTAGACGGCGTGCAGCTCGCGGCCCTTGTCCCCGGGGAAGTGGACTCCGGAGACTCCGGTGCACAGCTCGAACCGCAGGGCCGGGTCGTCGCGCAGGGTCCGCGCGACCTGGACGAGGTGCTCCCGGGCGATGTGGAAGGTCAGCTCGCCCCGGTCGACCACCGTCTTCTCGATGGCGTTCTGCGGGACCAGGTCCTGCTCCTCCAGGGCGCCTTCGAGTTCGTCGGCGACCTCGTCGAAGTAGGAGCCGTAGGGGCGGCTCGTCGCGCCGGGCAGGACCACGGTGCGGACCAGGCCGCCGTAGCCGCTGGTGTCCCCGCCGCCCGCGGCCCCGAACATGCCCTTGCGGACGCCGATGACCTCGGGTCCCTGGGCACGGGGCGCAGGGACGTTGCTGCCGTTGGCCTCGTCGCCGCCGTTGCCGCCGTTGGTGCCGTTCTCCGGCTCTTGGGTCTCGCTCACCGGAGCAGCCCCTTCATCTCAATGGTGGGGAGGGCCTTGAGGGCCGCCTCCTCCGCCTCGCGTGCCGCCTCTTCCCGGTTCACGCCGAGCTTGCCGCCCTGGATCTTCTGGTGGAGCTTGAGGATCGCGTCCATCAGCATCTCGGGGCGGGGCGGGCAGCCGGGCAGGTAGATGTCCACCGGAACGATGTGGTCGACGCCCTGGACGATGGCGTAGTTGTTGAACATTCCGCCCGAGGATGCACAAACCCCCATGGAGATGACCCATTTGGGAGCGGGCATCTGGTCGTACACCTGCCGCAGTACCGGCGCCATCTTCTGGCTGACCCGGCCGGCCACGATCATCAGATCGGCCTGGCGCGGCGAGCCGCGAAAGACCTCCATGCCGAAGCGGGCCAGGTCGTAGCGGCCCGCTCCGGTGGTCATCATCTCGATGGCGCAGCAGGCCAGGCCGAAGGTCGCGGGGAAGACGGATGACTTGCGCACCCAGCCCGCGGCCTGTTCGACGGTGGTCAGCAGAAAGCCGCTCGGCAGCTTCTCTTCCAGTCCCATGGAAAATTCAGCCCCTCAGTCCCATTCCAGGCCGCCGCGGCGCCAGACGTAGGCGTAGGCGACGAAGACGGTGAGCACGAAGAGCAGCATCTCGACGAGCCCGAAGATCCCCAGGGAGTCGAAGGTGACGGCCCAGGGGTAGAGGAAGACGACCTCGATATCGAAGATGATGAAGAGCATCGCCGTCAGGTAGTACTTGATGGGGAAGCGGCCGCCGCCGGCCGGCATCGGAGTCGGCTCGATGCCGCACTCATACGCTTCAAGCTTTGCCCGGTTGTACCGTTTTGGGCCGATCAGCGTGGCCATGACCACGGAGAAGATCGCAAACCCTGCGCCGAGGGCGCCGAGCACGAGGATGGGCGCGTACGCATTCACGCTCCTCGCTCCTTCCAGTCGTCCTTGACCGTTGGACCGCTGCGCCGGCTGGGAGTACCTCCCAGCGGAAGCTGAGGGGCGTGCCCCGCCTCGCGAAGATCACGCTTTGATCGAGCGCTTGCATGTGAGGCAGTTCACAAGCCGGACTGGTCCGCATCTTATGCCTGCTCCTCTGTGATCTGCGACACGGGTAACAACAACGAGTTTGTGATCTCCACCACCTGACGAACGATCATGAAGTCCGATGAGTGGTGATCTTCATACGCGAAGCAGCCACATGATCACCAAAGGTGACATCCGGCCCCGTTACCGCAGGTAGGAAGCGCGTTGCCCTATCAAAGGGTGGCCGGTGCAGGCAAATTGGCAATGCGGCGGGCCAAGTGATAAGGGAATCCGCGTCGCCCGCTCGGGGGAGGCCGCGCATACAGAGGTGGACACGGGGCAGACGAGGGGCACGGCGGCCGCCCCGTGTGTGCGTCCGTTCACGAGCCCGCGCACCCACCCCCGGCACCCGCCCCCGGCGCCCGCCTCCGGCACCCGCTTCCGGCGCCCGCCCCGGCCTCCGCCCCCGGTTTCCCGACGACCTCTTCACAACGGGGTCACGGACGGGCCACAGTGTCCGCACAGCGTGACGCGAATGTGACCTGCGCCACTCGGAATCGCCGCTACCGAAAGCGGGCTTGGCCAACTGTCCAGAGGGATGGTAGGCCGAGGATCAATTAGGACTTATTGCGGAAACCCCATGATCACAGCCTTGTGAAGGCCTGTCCGTTTCGCCCGTTACGGCGTCAATAAGCGGCGCGGCGCGCCCGGTTAGCCCCCTTCGCGCACAACTGTGGCGCAACCCACGTTTCTTGAAGGGACCCCGGACCCCCTGATAGCGGTTGTACTCATGTCCCACACCGCTCACATACCCAGCCACCGGAAGCCCCGCCGCAGCGCCTCGAAGCTCGCGGTCCGCGCCGGAGTTGCCGGTGGCGTCCTCAGCACCCTGGCGATGGCCGGCACGGCGAGCGCGTCCCCGTCCGAGCCCGTGACCGAGACGACGCTCGAAATGCCGGTCCTCGATGTGGACCTGGCCGCCGAGGTCTCCTCCGCCGTCACCACCGCCGCCGAGAACACCCGCTCGGCCGCCGTCGAGGGCGAACTGACCGCCCAGGAGGAGAGCGCCCGCACCGGCGCCGCCGCCGAGGCGAAGAAGGCCAAGGAAGACGCCCAGCAGAAGGCCGACGCCGAGAAGAAGGCGAAGGACGAGGAAGCCCGCAAGGCCGAGGCCGAGCGCGCCAACCGCAGCACCGCGCGCGCCTCGCTGAGCACCAAGTCCACCGGCTCGGGCAACACGGCCTCCACCCCGGCCAAGGAGAGCGGCAACTACGTCTCCGCCCCGGCCACCGGCTCCGCCGCCGCCATCGTGAACTTCGCCCGCGCCCAGGTCGGCAAGGCGTACGTCATGGGCGGCACCGGCCCGTCCTCGTACGACTGCTCCGGGCTCGTGCAGGCCGCCTACCGCCAGGCGGGCATCAGCCTGCCGCGCGTCTCGGGCGCCCAGTCCTCGATGGGCACCTCCGTCTCGCTGAGCAACCTCCAGCCGGGCGACATCCTGTACTGGGGCAGCCGCAGCAACTCGTACCACGTCGCCATCTACGCAGGCGGCGGCAAGTTCATCGGCGCGCAGAACCCCAGCACCGGCATCGTCGAGCGCACCATGGACTACGACAAGCCGTCGGGCGCCGTCCGCATCCTCTGAGCCCCGCTCGGACCCCAGCACGGCCAAGGGCCGGTACTCCCCCGCTCGGGGGTGGAGTACCGGCCCTTCGGCCTGCCGTGCGCGAGCCGCCGCGGCCCTGCGAAGATGGCCGCGGCGCGCGTTGACCGTTCGACACCTGGAGGTGGTGGTCCATGAGCGCAAGGCCGTACGAGGACCACGGCGCCGGCGACCGCGCGGCCGACCCCACCGCCGCCCCGGCCGCTCTCGGCCTGGGCCTGCTGGCCGCAGGAGGCTGGCTGCTGACCACCGCCCGCCCCTGGCGCGGGCCGGGCCACCCGCTGACCCTGGCGCTCGGCTGGACCGCCTCGGGGGCCCTGCTGCTGTGCGGGCTGCTGCTCGTGGCCCGCTGCGTGCGGGCCGTACACGCCGGGCACCCCGGGGAAACACCCGAAGCGGACGAAGCAGACGAAGCGCACTGCTGACACCGGCCGCCCGCTCCGGCCGACCCGGACGCCGGGCAGCCCGAACCGGCGCGGGCCGGCCGGAGTGGCCCGCCCGCGCCATACACAGCGGGTCGATCAGGCCTTCGGGGCCACCTTGGAGAGGCCGTTGATGATGCGGTCCATCGCGTCGCCGCCCGTCGGGTCGGTCAGGTTCGCCAGCATCTTCAGCGTGAACTTCATCAGCACCGGGTGCGTCAGGCCGCGCTGCGTGGCGACCTTCATGACCTTCGGGTTGCCGATCAGCTTCACGAAGGCGCGGCCCAGCGTGTAGTAGCCGCCGTACGTCTCCTTGAGCACCTTCGGGTAGCTGTGCAGCGCCAGTTCGCGCTGGGCCGGGGTGGACCGGGCGTGGGCCTGCACGATGACCTCGGCCGCGATCTGGCCCGACTCCATGGCGTAGGCGATGCCTTCGCCGTTGAACGGGTTGACGAGGCCGCCCGCGTCGCCGACCAGCAGCAGGCCCTTGGTGTAGTGCGGCTGCCGGTTGAAGGCCATCGGCAGGGCCGCGCCGCGGATCGGCTGCGTCATGTTCTCGGGGGTGTAGCCCCAGTCCTCCGGCATGGACGCGCACCAGGCCTTGAGGACCTCGCGCCAGTCCAGCTCCTTGAAGGCGGAGGAGGAGTTGAGGATGCCCAGGCCGACGTTGGACGTGCCGTCGCCCATGCCGAAGATCCAGCCGTAGCCGGGCAGCAGCCGGTCCTCGGCGCCCCGCCGGTCCCACAGCTCCAGCCAGGACTCCAGGTAGTCGTCGTCGTGCCGGGGCGAGGTGAAGTACGTACGGACGGCGACGCCCATCGGACGGTCCTCGCGCCGGTGCAGGCCCATCGCGAGGGACAGCCGGGAGGAGTTGCCGTCGGCCGCGACGACCAGCGGGGCGCTGAAGGTGACCGGGACCTTCTCCTCGCCCAGCTTCGCGTGCACGCCGGTGATGTGCCCGGTGCGCGGGTCGCGGACGGGCTCGCCGACGTTGCAGCGCTCGTACAGCCGCGCGCCGGCCTTCTGCGCCTGCCGGGCCAGGGTCTCGTCGAAGTCGTCGCGCTTGCGCACGAGTCCGTAGTCCGGGAAGGAGGCGAGTTCGGGCCAGTCCAGCTGGAGCCGCTGCCCGCCGCCGATGATCCGCAAGCCCTTGTTGCGCAGCCAGCCGGCCTCTTCGGAGATGTCGATGCCCATCGCCACCAACTGCTTGGTGGCGCGCGGGGTCAGTCCGTCACCGCAGACCTTCTCGCGCGGGAACGCCGTCTTCTCCAGCAGCAGTACGTCGAGTCCGGCCTTGGCGAGGTAGTACGCGGTGGTCGCTCCGGCGGGCCCGGCACCGACGACGATCACGTCCGCGGAGTGTTCGGAGAGGGGCTCGGTCACGGCTGGGTCTCCCGAAGGCTCGATATAGGGTGCCAGGCGGCACCGGACATGTGCAGTCTATGCAGCGAGAGAGATCGCGATCAGAAGGGTGTCCCCCGTTGACCAGCCCGCCCAGCCCGCCCAGCTCGCCCCCGCCCGCGCCCGGCTCTCCGACCCGGCCGCTCCCCGCCGTTCAGCTCCGCGTGCCCACGGACGAGGACGCGCACGCCTGGCACAGCGTCTTCGACGACCCCGGCGTCATGGAGTTCCTGGGCGGGCCGGCGGAGCTGTCCGCGTACGAGGAGATCACCGCGCGCCAGCGCATGCACGACGCGCAGCTCGGCTACTGCCTGTGGACCCTGCTCGACGCGCAAGGCGAGGTCATCGGCTTCACCGGGGCCCAGCCCTGGCCCCGGGACAAGGACTGGGGTCCCGTCGGGGAGATCGAGATCGGCTGGCGGCTGGGCCGCGAGCACTGGGGCCAGGGGTACGCGTACGCGGCCGCCCTCGCCACCGTCGAGCGGGTCCGGGAGGCGGGCGTACCGCACGTCGTCGCGGTGATCGACGCCCGCAACGCCCGCTCGGTGGCGGTCGCCGAACGCCTCGGGATGGACCTGGCTGAGGAGTTCACGACCCCGCGCGGCAGCCCGGGCCTCTGCTACCGCCTGGACCTCGCCGCGGACCCGGCCGGGGCCGGGACCGAGGTGGGGGCCGGGGCCGGGGTCGAGGTCTAGAAGACGGAGAGGCCGGTGAGGGTCGTGAACCGGTCCAGGGCAGCCACACCCGCGACGGAGTTCCCCTGGGCGTCCAGCCCCGGGCTCCACACCGCGAGCGCGCACTGGCCCGGGACGACCGCGACGATCCCGCCGCCCACTCCGCTCTTGCCGGGAAGCCCGACGCGGTAGGCGAACTCGCCCGCCGCGTCGTACGTCCCGCAGGTCAGCATGACCGCGTTGATCTGCTTGGCCTCGCTGCGCGTCAGCAGCCGCGAGCCGTCGGCCCGCAGCCCGTGCCGGGCCAGGAAGCGTCCGGCACGGGCCAGGTCGGCGCAGCTCATCTCGATGGAGCACTGCCAGAAGTAGTGCTCCAGCAGGGCCGGCACCGGGTTGTCGATGTTCCCGTACGAGGCCATGAAGTGCGCGACGGCGGCGTTGCGGTCCCCGTGCTCCTGCTCGGAGGCGGCCACCTCGGCGTCGAAGGACAGCTCCGGGTTCTGGCTCTCCTCCCGCAGGAAGCCGAGGAGTTCGCTGCTGGCGTCGCCGGTCAGGGTCTGGAGCCGGTCGGTGACCACGAGCGCGCCCGCGTTGATGAACGGATTGCGCGGGATGCCGTTCTCGTACTCCAGCTGCACGAGCGAGTTGAAGGGGTTGCCCGACGGCTCCCGGCCGACCCGCTCCCACAGGCTGTCCCCGCCCTCGGCCAGGGCCAGCGCGAGCGCGAAGACCTTGGTGACCGACTGGGCGGAGAAGGGGACCTGCCAGTCCCCCACCCCGAAGACGTTGCCGTCGAGGTCCGCGAGCGCCATGCCGAACTGGCGCGGGTCCACGGACGCGAGCGCCGGAATGTACTCGGCCGGGGTGCCGCTGCCCACCAGCGGGGCCACGTCGGCCGCGATGCGCTCCAGCAGGGCCACGTAGTTCATCGGCGCAGCGTCCATGGGCGCAGCGTCCCAGGCCCCGGCATCGGGGACGGGATCTGGCACGGGGACGGGGTCCGGGACGGTGTCGGGCACGGCGGTCAGGCCTTGGTGCCCCGGTGCAGCGCGACGATGCCGCCGCTCAGGTTGCGCCAGGCGACCTTGGACCAGCCGGCCTTCGCCAGCAGTCCGGCGAGCGCGGGCTGGTCGGGCCACTCGCGGATGGACTCGGCGAGGTAGACGTACGCGTCGGGGTTGGAGGAGACCGCGCGGGCCACGGGCGGCAGGGCCCGCATCAGGTACTCCGTGTACACGGTGCGGAACGGCGCCCAGGTGGGCTGCGAGAACTCGCAGATGACGACCTGGCCGCCGGGCTTCGTCACCCGGTACAGCTCGCGCAGGGCGGCGTCGGTGTCCTGGACGTTGCGCAGCCCGAAGGAGATCGTCACGGTGTCGAAGACCTCGTCCTTGAACGGCAGCTTCGTCGCGTCGCCGGCGGTCAGCGGCAGCCACGGGTTGCGCTTCTTGCCCTCGCGGAGCATCCCGAGGGAGAAGTCGCAGGGCACGACGTACGCGCCGGTCGCGGCGAAGGGCAGCGAGGAGGTCGCGGTCCCGGCGGCCAGGTCGAGGACCTGCTGGCCGGGGCGGGCGGCGACCGCCTTGGCGACCTCCTTGCGCCAGAGCCGGGCCTGGCCGAGGGAGAGGACGTCGTTGGTGAGGTCGTAGTTCGCCGCCACCCCGTCGAACATGGAGGCGACTTCGTGCGGCTGCTTGTCCAGGGAAGCGCGGGTCACTGGCGTTGGCCCCTCGGGTTGCGGTGCGGATCGTCGGGTACGTCCCCATCCTCTCAGGCCGGACCCCCGCGCCCGCCGGGGGCTCCACCCCGCCGGTCCGCGGGCCCGCACGGCCCCGGATACGGCACGGGGCCACCGCACAACTGGCCCGAAGGACAGTTACGCGCGCCCGGTGGAACCACGTTGACTGGCGGGCGTGCGGCCCGGTGAGGGTCACCCGCCGGGTCCCGCAGGCTCATGGTCCGGCTGCGGCCGCCACGAACAGAGGGCTTCACGATGCCGGCAGGCCATACCACCGGTCGCTCCCGCCTCAGTCCGCGCGCCAGACGCCGGGCGCAGCGGCGCAGGCGGCTGCGGCGGACGATCCTGGGCTCGGCGGCGCTGCTCGCGGTCTCCGCGACCGGCTACGCCCTGGTGCCTTCGCAGGAGACCGCCGCCGTCGCGGGCGGCCGTCCGGGTGCCCCGGCGGAGCCACAGGACGGCAAGGACGCGCCGGACGGCGGCGCGGACGCGGCCCCGCAGGGCGGCAAGCGGTCCCCCGAGCCGGCCCGATCCTCCACCGCCCCCTCCGCGCGCCCGTCGGCCCCGGCCCCGGCCTCGTCCTCGCCCGCCGCCCCCGGTTCCTCCGCGCCCGCCGGGCCGGGCACCTTCACGGCCTCCGGCGCCTCCGGCCAGCCGCAGGGCAAGGGGACCGCGCGGCGCTGGCGGATCGAGGTCGAGGAGGGCAGCGGGGTCGACCCGGACAGCGCCGCGCGGGAGGTGGAGAAGATCCTGGGCGATCCGCGCGGCTGGACCAGGGACCCGGACTACGGGTTCCAGCTCGTCGGGGCCGGACAGCCGGTGGACTTCACCGTCAAGATCGCGACGCCCACGACCACCGACCGGCTCTGCGAGGTGGTCACCCCCGAGCTCATCGGCGAGACCAACTGCCGGGCCGGACACACGGTCGTGGTGAACCTCAAGCGCTGGAAGGAAGGATCGCCGCAGTTCAGCGGCAGCGTGGAGGAGTACCGGGCGCTGATCGTCAACCACGAGGTCGGCCACGAACTGGGCCGCGAGCACGAGACCTGCCCGGGCCCCGGCAAGCCCGCGCCCGCGATGATGCAGCAGATCAAGGGACTGCTCGGCTGCAAGTCCAACGCCTGGCCGTTCGACGGGAACGGAACCTATCTGTCGGGCCCGCGCGTCCCTTAGACAGGGAGAGCCGGGCCGCCAGTGGCCCGGCAGGGGGCGAGGAGTGGTACACCGTGCGCGTCGTCAGCTTCAGCGTCCCGGCGTGGTTCCCGCCCGACGGGGAGCCGGCCCGGCCGCAGGCTCCGCGCACGGCCCAGCTCACCGAGCAGGAGTCGGCCGTCTTCCTGTGCCTGGCCACCGGCGCCTCGAACGCGGAACTCGCCGACGAGCTCCAACTGTCCGTCAGCACGGTCAAGTTCCACGTGGTCAACATCCGGGCCAAGCTGGGCGGGATCAGCCGTCTGCAGGCCTGCCTGCTGGCGGCCCTCGCCCGGGAGTCCGCGGCCGGAGCGGCGCCCCTCAGCGACGGCGGTGGAGCAGCCGGCCCCCGATGACGGTGGCCACGCAGGTGGTCGCGCCCTGCTCCAGCAGCTCCGCCTCGTCCGCCACCGCGAAGACCGCGAAACGGGCCGGCACGCCCGGCTCCAGGACCCCGTGGAAGGCCTGCCCGGCGGTCTCCCGCCCGGCGAACGGGTCCAGCGAGGGCAGCCCCTCGTAGGGGACGGGCGGCAGGACCGTGAGGCCCGAGCGGGTCACCGCCGTCCGCACCGCCGCCACCGTGAAGCGGCCGGTGAGCGCCACCACCCCGCGGGCGAGCAGCTTCTGCGTGCCGCGCCGGGCGCTGTTGCCCCAGCGCGACTCGGTCATCTTCAGCGCGTCCAGCTCGGCCTCCCCGCTGATCGGGTCGGCGCCGAGCTCGGTGACCTCGTAGGGGTCGTCCGGGTAGTACGTCCGCTCCAGCAGCGCGTCCGCCCCCCGCACGAGCAGTCCCGGGGTGAGGACCCCGGGCCAGCGGCGGGCCCGGGCGTGCGGGTAGGCCGCGCCGAGGGACTCGTAGGGCCCCACGCGGGCGATCCGGTCGCCCTCGACGAGCACCGCACCGCCGGGCAGCGGTGCGGACCCCGGCCCGGGGACGAGGAGTTCGGCGGTGTGAAGCGTCAGCACGGCAGGGTCAGTTCGTGGAGATGAGCTTCAGTTCGGGGTGCGCGGTGCCGCCTTCGATGGCGGTGGAGGAGATGTGCGAGACCACGCGGTCGTCGGCCGGGTCGTCCGCCGGGTCCTCGTGGACCAGCAGGTGCTCGTACGTCGTCGCGCGCTGCGCCGGGACCCGGCCCGCCTTGCGGATCAGGTCGATGATCTCCTGACGGTTGGAGCGGTGCTTGGCACCGGCCGAGGAGACCACGTTCTCCTCCAGCATGATCGAACCCAGGTCGTCCGCACCGAAGTGCAGCGAGAGCTGGCCCGCTTCCTTGCCCACCGTCAGCCAGGAACCCTGGATGTGCGCGATGTTGTCCAGGAACAGCCGCGCCACCGCGATCATCCGCAGGTACTCGAAGATCGTCGCCTGCGTACGGCCCTTGAGGTGGTTGTTCTCCGGCTGGTACGTGTACGGGATGAACGCGCGGAAGCCGCCCGTACGGTCCTGGGTGTCCCGGATCATCGCGATGTGCTCGATGCGCTCCGCGTTCGTCTCACCGGTGCCCATCAGCATCGTGGACGTGGACTCCACGCCCAGCTCGTGGGCGATCTCCATGATCTCCAGCCAGCGCTCGCCGGACTCCTTGAGCGGGGCGATCGCCTTCCGCGGCCGCTCCGGCAGCAGTTCGGCGCCCGCGCCCGCGAACGAGTCCAGACCCGCCGCGTGGATCCGGCGGATGGCCTCCTCGGCCGAGACGCCCGAGATCTTCGCCATGTGCTCGACCTCGGACGCGCCCAGGGAGTGGATCACCAGCTGCGGGAAGGCCTTCTTGATCGCGGAGAAGTGGTGCTCGTAGTACTCCACCCCGTAGTCCGGGTGGTGCCCGCCCTGGAACATGATCTGCGTGCCGCCCAGCTCAACGGTCTCCGCGCAGCGGCGCAGGATGTCGTCGAGGTCCCGGGACCAGCCCTTCTTCGTGTCCTTCGGAGCCGCGTAGAACGCGCAGAACTTGCACGCCGTCACACACACGTTGGTGTAGTTGATGTTCCGCTCGATGATGTACGTCGCGATGTGCTCCGTACCCGCGTAGCGGCGCCGGCGCACCGCGTCGGCCGCCTGGCCGAGCGCGTGCAACGGCGCATGACGGTAGAGGTCGAGCGCCTCTTCCTTGGTGATCCGGCCCCCAGCGGCGGCGCGGTCGAGGACAGACTGGAGATCGGCCTGGTCGGTCACCGGTGCGTCACCTTTCGGCGGTGTGTCAAGAGGTCCGGACCGATCCAGCCTACGCCAGGGCCCGGCGGAAGACTTCAGGGGCTGCGGGTCAGATCGCCCTCGGGGTTCCCTGCCGGGCCGTCACCCGACTTGTAGTGCAGGGTCCCGTTCTCGTTGAGGGTGAACCGCTCGTCCGCGGAGCCGTTGGAGCAGATGCCGGGGGCCGGGTTGGGGCCGCCCGCGGTGTCCAGGACGAGCGAACGGTCGGTGGCCGAGGTGAGCTTCCAGTCGCCGCTGCAGTCGGTGCCCAGGACGGGCAGGACCGACTTGTCCCGGGCGACGACCTCGCCGACCTTGCCACCCTTGATGGTGATCTCGAACTCGCTGGAGACCCCCATCCGGGCGGTGGTGACCGTGCCCTTCCAGGTGCCGGTGAGCTCCTTGGGGACGTCCTGCCGGGTCCCCTTCGGGGCATCGCCGCTCGCGCTGCCGCTCGGGGCGCCGCTCGGGGTGGCGGACGGCGGTGTCGCCCCGGGCGCCGGAGCCGAAGTGGAGGGCCGCGCACCGCTGTCGGCCAGGTCCCGCCCCTCCTCCCCCGTCCCGGGCAGCAGGCCCAACCCGTACAGCCCGCCGGACAGCACCGCCAGCACGGCCGCCGACGCGAGGACGAGGGTGCAGCTGAACCTCCGCCCGGCGGCGGTCAGGCTGACCCTGCGTCCGTCGGCCGGAGGCCGCTGCCCGGGCACGCGCCCGTCGGCCGTCTCCGTGGGCACGCCGGGCGGGCCGGCCGGCGTGCCGTACGGCCCCGCCGGCGCGGACGGCGCGCCGCCCGCGCCGGAGGGCGGCCCGTACGGCCCGTAGGTGCCGTAGCTGCCGCCACCCGTCCCGAACGAGGGGTCCGGGGCCCCGAACCCCGGTACGGCCGCTCCCTCACCGGGGGCGGCCCGGCCCCCGTACGAGGGAGTGGTGAAGGGCACCGGGCCCGAAGGGCTCTCCGCGGCCACCGCGTCCAGGTCGAGCAGGGCCACCGCGGCCCGGCTGGCCTCCTCCACCAGGGCCGCGGGCAGCCATCCCGGGGTGAGCAGGGCCCCGTCGAGGGCCGCCGCGACCGCCTCCGGGGCGGGCCGGTCCGCGGCCGACTTGGCCAGGCAGGCCTCGATCAGCGCGCGCAGCGGACCGGCCGGGACGGCGTCGAGCTCGGGCGGTTCGTGGACCACCTTGTAGAGGAGGGTCGCCGAGTTGTCCCCGGTGAACGGCGGCCGCCCGGTCGCCGCGAAGGCGAGCACCGCGCCGAGCGAGAACACGTCGGCGGCCCCGGTGATCCCCTTGCCGAGGATCTGCTCGGGCGACATGTAGCCCGGCGAGCCCACCGAGACCCCGGTGGAGGTGAGCGAGGCGGTGCCGTCCGTGGCCCGCGCGATGCCGAAGTCGATCAGGCGGGGCCCGTCCAGGGTGAGCATCACGTTCGACGGCTTCACGTCCCGGTGTACGAGGCCCAGCCCGTGCACCGCCACCAGGGCCCGGGCCAGCCCCGCGCCGATGGCCCGTACGGAGACCTCGGGCAGCGGCCCGTGCCCGGCCAGCGCCCGGTCGAGGGAGGGGCCCGCCACGTAACCGGTGGCCACCCACGGCACCGGAGCCTCGGGATCCGCGTCCAGCACGGGCGCGGTCCACTCCCCGCCGACCCGCCGGGCGGCCTCCACCTCGCGGCGGAACCGGGCCCGGAACTCCTCGTCGGCGGCGAAGTGCGGGTGCACGACCTTGACGGCGACGGTCCGGCCGCCCTCGCTGCGCCCCAGGTAGACCCGGCCCATACCGCCCGCGCCGAGCCGGCCGAGCAGCCGGTACGCGCCGATGGTCCTCGGTTCGCCCGCTTCGAGCGGCTGCATCGTGTCCCCCATCCCCGGGATACCGGGCCCCGTGCGGCCCGGCCAAGCAGCACCTTAGGGGGTGGCGGGAGGGATCAGTGGTGGATCATGGACGGACGTCATTCCATTCCGCATTCCCGCCAGGCGAACGGAATACGAAAAGGAAGGGAATTGCCAGGAAAGGGCATATCCCTCAAAGCAGTCAGCGTTCCGGAACGGCCACGGGCAGGAGCTCCACCGCGACGTCCGCCGCGTATCCCGTCGTGGCTCCCGTACGGCGTGCGAATTCCCTTACGCCGGCCAGCTGATCGGGACCGAAGCGGAAGTCGAGCGTCGTGAAGTACCGCTCCAGCAGCTCGGCGTCGAATGCCTCCCAGCGGGCCGCCTGCTCGGCCACCTTGGCGACCTCTTCGAGGGAGAGGTCACGGGAGGCGAGGAAGGCCTCGTGGACCTTCTGCACGACGACCGGCTCGCGGGCGAGGTAGTCCTTGCGGGCGGCCCAGACGGCGAAGACGAACGGCAGCCCGGTCCACTCCTTCCACATCTGCCCGAGGTCGTGCACGGCCAGGCCCAGGCGCGGGGCGTCGTGCAGGGCGGCCCGCAGCGCGGCGTCGCCGATCAGCACGGCCGCGTCGGCCTCCTGCATCATCACCCCCAGGTCAGGGGGGCAGGTGTAGTAGTCGGGCCGGACCCCGTACTGCTCGGAGAGCAGCAGCTGGGCGAGGCGTACGGAGGTACGGGACGTCGAACCGAGGGCGACGCGGGCGCCGTCGAGCCGGTCCAGGGGGACCTGCGAGACGATCACGCAGGACATCACCGGGCCGTCGCAGCCGACCGCGAGGTCGGGGAAGGCGACGAGCTGGTCGGCGTTGCGGAGGAACTCGACGAGGGTGATCGGGGCGATGTCGAGCTCGCCCTCGACCAGGCGCTCGCTGAGCTTCTCGGGGGTGTCCTTGGTCAGCTCCAGGTCCAGCAGCGTGCCGGTTCTGGCGAGCCCCCAGTAGAGGGGCAGGCAGTTCAGGAACTGGATGTGGCCGACGCGGGGCCGGCTGCGATAGACGTCCACATCGCGAGACTAGCCCTCGGATCTCCGTACGCCTTCCAGCGGGTCTCACGTCAGCGTTCCGGCGTGGCTCAAACGTCCGGGTGACGTGATCTTTCCCTCTGGTCTCGTCCGCAGGGTGCGTGCTAGGCTCGTCCGCAAGTTGCAGTTTGGTTTCCCTTGCAGTACGAGGCCTGCGGAGAATGTGACCCGCAGGCTTTTGTAGTTTTCAGACTTCTTAGCAGGTTCTGGAGCAGGGCGACCCTTTGGCCCATAGGAGGGCTCATGGCTACCGGAACCGTGAAGTGGTTCAACGCTGAAAAGGGCTTCGGCTTCATCGCCCAGGACGGCGGCGGCCCGGATGTCTTCGTCCACTACTCCGCGATCAACGCCTCTGGTTTCCGCTCCCTTGAGGAGAACCAGCAGGTGAACTTCGACGTCACGCAGGGTCCGAAGGGCCCCCAGGCGGAGAACGTCACCCCGGTCTAACCGCCTGGGCCAACTCTCGCGGTTGGATATGCAGTACCCAAGGAGCCCTGTCACCTTCTGCGCAAGCAGAGCGGCAGGGCTCCTGCCTTTTCCCTCCCGGGTGGGGGGACGGTACGACGAAGCCGCCCCCGGCACCGTTTCCACGGCGCCGGGGGCGGCTTGCTGCGTCGTCGTCCCGCGGACGGGCTACTTCGCCGGGTCCGTGGCGGGGGCCTTGGCGGGGTCCTTCGCCGGGTCCGTCGCGGGGTCCGTCGCAGGGGCCGTGATCTTGAGTTCCAGGATCAGGGTCACGTTCTGCGGGGTGGTCAGACGCAGGAAGTACGTACCCGGGGCCACGTCCTTGGTGAGGAGCTCCGGCACGGCGATCTTGCCGTCGGCGCCGGTCTCGGGCAGCTTCAGGGTGAAGAGCTTCTTGCCGGCCTCGCCCTGGAAGTACGGGCCCTTCGCGGTCGCCGGGTCCACCGGGACCCACTTGCCGGCCGCGTCCTTCTCGACCAGGCCCGCGGTGGTCTCCGTACCGGCGACGGGCTTGCCCTCGGCCGTGGCCAGGACCTCGATGCCCTGGAAGCTCTTGCCGGCGGCCGCCTCCAGCGGCTTCGTGCCGTCGGTACGGACCAGCAGGTCCGCGAAGGGCAGGGGCTTCGGGGTGACCGTGCCGGCGAACTTCACCGTACGCACGCCCACGCGGCCGTAGGCCGAGGCCCGCAGGGTGAAGGTGCCGGCCTTGGTGCCCGCCGTGAGACCGGGCGCGGCCGCGACGCCGTCGGCGTCCGTCTTGACCACCACCGAGTCCTCGGACTTGGCGAAGGCGGTGCCGCCGGTGGTGTCCTCCTCGACCGCGAAGACGACCTCCTGGCCGGCGGCGGGCTTGCCGTCGCTGAGCAGCGCCCTGACCTTGGCCTCCCGCGCGAAGGCCGACCCGGCCTCCGCCGTGAGCCCGGGACTTCCGAGCAGCTCCAGCGCGGCCAGGTGCGGGGCGGGCTTCTCCGGCTCGGTCGGCGGGGTGGTCGGGGGTGTGGTGGGCGGGGTGGTCGGGGGCGTCGTCGGCGGGGTGGTGGGCGCCGTCGGCTTGACCGGCTGCGTCGGCGTGACCGGGGGCCGCGTGGTGACCGGCGGCTGCGGCGTCGGCAGGGTGCCCGGCGGCGGGGTCGGGTAGTTCCCGACGGGCGGGTTCGGCACCTCGGCGGCGCCGCCCTCCTGGTACTGCCGCATGTAGCCGAGCACCGTGTTCACGTACTCGCGCGAGTTGTTGTAGCTGAGGATCGCCGCGTCCAGCCTGGCCGGGTTGCTGAGGTCCTTGTCGCCCGCGCACAGGTAGAGGCCCGCGCCCAGCGCCGCGTCGTAGATGTTGTTGGCGTCGCGCTTGCCGTCCCCGTTGCCGTCGGCCTTCCAGGTGGCCCAGGTGGAGGGGATGAACTGCATCGGGCCGAACGCCCGGTCGTACTCGGTGTCCGCGTCCCACTCGCCCTTGTCCGTGTCCAGGATCTTGGCGAAGCCGTTGCCGTCGAGGCGCGGGCCGCGGATGGGCCTCTCGGTGGAGCCGTCGGCCTTGAGCCCGTAGCCCGAGGCGTGCACCGACTCGACCCGGCCGATGCCGGCGAGCAGCTGCCAGGGCAGCTTGCAGCCGGGGAGCGCGGCCGCCACCGACAGCTCGGCGCGGCGGTAGGCGTCGAGGGCGGTCCCGGGTATCCCGCTGGCCCCCTCGGTCGTGGGTGTCGTGGGAGGCACCTGCGGGTCGGCGACCTCCGCGGGCAGGTCCAGCCGGGCGTCTCCGCGGTCGGTGGCCTGCGGACTGTCCGGGGTGGGCCCGGACTCGCCCGCGTCCGCGGTCGACGGACTGGTCACCACCGCGGCCGTGGTCAGGCTGGCCGCGAGGGCAGCCGTGCACAGGACTTTGCGCGAGGTGCTGACGAGGTGACGGTGAAGCGGCTTCACAGTGCGGCGATCCCCCCAAGGCGGCCATCGACGTCGACAGCCGGACGAGCCGTGAATATCCCCTGTCTATCAGGTATTCGGATACGACTCGCCGTCCCCCCGGGAGATGTGACGCACCATTCGTCTCGGCTTCACCGGGTCCTCACGACCTGACGGACGGAGACCTTCCGCGCATGCCCGAATCACCCCAAAGTCCGCCGCTTTCTTCCTGCTTCACTCCTTCACGCCGCCGCCGGGCGGCCCGCACGCACGCACGTACGCCGAATCTCACAGGACGGCGCACCGGTCGGCCGGACACAATGCGGCCATGCCCGATCATGATCGAACCCCTCCGGCGACCGACTTCCTCACCAAGCCCACCCTCAACGGCGAACTGGTCCTGCTCCGGCCGATCACGGTGAAGGACGTGCCCGCGCTGATGCCGATGTTCCGGGACGCCGAAGCCATGCGGCTGACCGGCGACCACGACTACGCCGAGCCCGACGAGGCGGAGATACGGGCCTGGTACGCCACCCGGCACGACCAGGACGGCCGGCTGGACCTGGCGGTGGTCGACCGGGCCACGGGGGCGGTCATCGGCGAGGTTGTCCTCAACGAGTGGGACAGCGGCAACGAGAGCTGCAGCTTCCGCATCTGCCTCGTACCCGGCACCTCCGGACGCGGCCTGGGAACGGAAGCGACGAGACTGATCGTCGGCTACGGCTTCGAACAGCTGGGCCTGCACCGCATCTCGCTGGAGGTCTACGCCTTCAACCCCCGCGCCCGCCACGTCTACACGAAGGTCGGCTTCGTACCCGAGGGCGTGCTGCGTGACGCGCTGCTGTGGGAGGGCGAGCGGGTGGACGCCCTGACGATGTCCATCCTCGCGCCGGAATGGTCCCACCACCGCGGCCACCCGACGGGGGGCGGGGCGGCGGGGGCGTGACGGGCCGGGAGCCGAGGCGGCGCCGGTCGCCGGACCTGCACGGGCTGCCGGGGCGGCATCGGCTGCCGGACCGGCTGCTAATTTCGGCGCCATGAGAGCACTGGTGTACGACACGGCTTTCCGCGGACGAGCACGGCGCAGGCAGACCTGGGGCTTCGGCCTGCTCGCCTTCTCCGCCGGGATCTGGCTGTGGATCGCTTCCCAGCTGCTGCTCCCCTTCACGGGATCGGGCCGCCACGACGACCTGGACTGCGAATCCCGCGTCTTCTACACCGCCCACGATGACAGGGACCGCCCCTACGACGACTACGCCGACGCCGAGGGCACCCGCTGCTCCGCCGAGCGCGACTGGGCCGGACTCCTCGCCCTGCTGCTGCTCTCCCTGCCGACGGCCGTGGTCGGCACGATCCTCTACACCTCGGGCAGCACCGCCCACCGCCTCAGCGAACACGCGGCCGAGGTGAACCGCCTGACGGAATTCCCGCAGGGCTGAGGGGGGTCGATTCAGCCGGTCGATTCAGCCCGACTGCGCCTTGATGTAGTCGATCACTTCGCCGAACTCCCTCGTCGGCGAGAAGTCCATGTACTCACAGTCCTCAAGCGCTTCCGGAACGTGACCCGGGGGCCAGTAGAACGCCTCGCCGGCCTCGTAGACCTCGTCCCCGTGCTTCGTCCGCATCTTCAGCCGGCCCTTGAAGAGGTACCCCCAATGGGGGCACTGGCACATGTCGTCGGGCAGCCCCTTGACCGCGGGCGCCATGTCCGTGCCCTTGGGAAACCGCACGAACGCGACGGTCATGTCTCCCCCGACCTCCTTCATGCGCAGCTCCACGCCATTGCCTTCGATCGCGACAGGAGCACCGTCGCGCGTCGTCGCCACCATGACTCCTCCGCATCCGGTCCTCCGAGAACCCGGGGACCTGGGGATACTCACCACCTCCAGCCTGTCCCCGAAACCACCGCCCCGCGACCGGGGCGGGGCGGGGCGGGGCGGTGGCTTCGGAGGCCTGTGCCACGACCCACCACCACCGCCCGCCGCCCCCGACTGAGTCGGGGGCGGCGGGCGGCGGGTAGCAGGCAGCAGGCAGCAGGCGGAACAGACGAGAGGAGCCGGAGCTGGAGCAGGAGCGAGCCCGCTCAGTTGCGCGTCACCAGCATCTGGGCGTCGCCGTTGGGCATGCCCGCCAGGGCCACCTTCTGGGAGCCCTGGCCCGTGTTGCCCCAGCCCTGCCAGGAACCGCTCGCGAAGCGGGCGTTGTGGAGGGTGGCGCCGCCCTGGGCCGTGGCGAGGATCTGGGTGTCGCCGTTGGGCATTCCGGTGATCGCGACGCTGCTCGGGGAGGTGATGCCCTCGACGGCGCCCCAGCCCTGCCAGGAACCGCTCGCGAAGCGGATGTTGTGGTAGGCCTTGCCGTCGTTGCCGACCGCCAGGAGCTGGCTGTCGCCGTTCGGCAGGCCGGCGATGGCGATGCTGCCCGCCTGGAACGTGGTGGCGGTGCCCGTACCCGCGACGGCGTTCCAGCCCTGCCAGGCACCGGCGACGGTACGGAGGTTGTGGTAGAGGTTGCCGTCGTTTCCGACGATCAGCACCTGCATGTCACCGTTCGGGAGGGCGGCGGCGGCGATCCGCTGGGCGCCCCAGTTGCCGATCGGGCTCCAGCCCTGCCAGGAGCCGTTCTGGAAGCGGGCGTTGTGGTAGATCTTGCCGTCGTTGCCGATCGCCATGATCTGGGCGTCGCCGTTGGGCATGCCCGCGATGGCCTCGCCCTTCGCGCCGAAGTGGGACGCGCCGTCGTAGCCGGACAGGGCCTCCCAGCCCGTCCACGAGCCGTTCGAGAAGCGGGCCTGGTGGTACAGGTTGCCGTCGTTGCCGGCGCCGAGCACCTGGGCCGAGCCGTCCGGCGTGGCGGTGATGGCTTCCTGTGATCCGTTGAAGAACGGTGCGCCGTCGAAGCCGCCGACCGGCTTGAAGCCCGTCCACGTACCGCTGACCTGGCGGATCGAGTGGTAGAAGTCCCCGGCCTGGCTGACGGGGGTGGTGTCGGCGGGGTACGGGTCCGCGTGGTCCGCGGCCAGGTTGGCCTTGATGGCGCAGCCGCCCCAGGCTCCGGCGCCCTGTCCGGCGAGGATCTTCTCGGCGACGAGGATCTGCTGCTTCTTGGTGGCCTGGTGGGGGTAGGCCGCGTACTGCTTGCCCCCGAAGGCGTCCCAGGTGCTCTTGAGTATCTGGAGGCCGCCGTAGTAGCCGTTACCGGTGTTGATGCTCCAGTTGTTGGTGCTCTCGCACTGCGCCACCTTGTCCCAGGTGGCGACGGAAGCGGCCTGGGCCGAGCCGACGGAGAGGGCGGAGAGGCTGAGGGTGACGGCAGCGGTGGCGATGGCGGCGGCGAGACGCGGGCGGCGCGGGGTGCGGGACATCGGAGGTCTCTTCTCTGGATCTCTGGACACGGGGGAGGGCGGCGGCGTACGGGGCCGGCCCGCCTGAGCGGCGGGCCGGCCCGGGGGCGCTGAGGGCTAGTTGCGGGTGGCGAGCATCTGCGTCTCGCCGTTGGTCAGACCCGCGATGGCGACCTTCTGGGCGCCCATGCCCGTGTTCCACCAGCCCTGCCACTGGCCGTTGGAGTAGCGGGCCGAGTGGTACGCCTTGCCGTCGTTGCCGACCGCAAGCATCTGGGTGTCGCCGTTCGGCATGCCGGTGATGGCGATGCTGCTCGCCGCGAAGCTCGCGGCCCCGCCGAAGCCGGCCACCTTGCCCCAGCCCTGCCAGTGGCCGGCGACGGTGCGGATGTTGTGGTGGACGGTCCCGTCGGCGGTGGTGGCCAGGAACTGGGCGTCCCCGTTCGGCATTCCCGCGACCGAGATGTTGCTCGCCTGGAGGGTCGCGTCCGTGCCGATGCCGGACACCGCGTTCCAGGCCTGCCATTCACCGTGCACGGAACGGATGCTGTGGTAGACGTTGCCGTCGTTGCCGACGATGAGCACCTGCATGCTGCCGTCGGGCATCGGAGCGGCCGCGATCTTCTTGGCGGACCAGGTGCCGACCGGGGCCCAGCCCTGCCAGGAACCGTTCTGGAAGCGGGCGTTGTGGTAGATCTTGCTGTCGTTGCCGATCGCCATGACCTGGGCGTCGCCGTTGGGCATGCCGGCCATCGTCTGGCCCTTGGCCCCGAACTGCGCCGCGCCGTCGTAGCCGGGCAGCGCCCCCCAGCCGGTCCACGAGCCGTCCGGGTAGCGGGCCGTGTGGTAGAGGTTGCCGTCGTTGCCCGTGGCGAGCGTCTGGGTCGAGCCGTCCGGCGTGGCGGCGATGGACTCCTGCGAGGCGTTGAAGTAGGTCGCACCGCCGAAGCCGTTCAGCGGCTGGAAGCCCTCCCAGTTGCCGTCGGGCAGACGGGTGGCGTGGAAGATGTCGCCGGCCTTGCTGACCTGCGGCGCGGGGGTCTCGCTCAGACCGGCCGGGCCGATGAAGGCGAGGGCGCGGCCGGCGCCGACCGGGGAGGAGTTGGTGCGCCAGTTGAACCAGCCGCGGAAGCGCACGCCGCCGCTCTCGTTTCCGCCGACGGTCTGGATCTGGTCACCGGAGACGGCGACCACGATGTTGACGTGGTTGGCCTCGCCGTCGTTCAGGTTGCCGTCGTTGTCGTAGAGGACCGCGTCACCGACCTGCGGGGTGCTGTGGAGCGTTCCCTTGTTCTTGCCGTACTCGTAGAGGCTGACGGCTCTGGCGTCGATGCCGGAGACGTTCGCGCCGGCCTTGTTCCAGACCCAGCGGGTGAACTCGGCGCACCAGGCGCTCGGGTGCTGGCAGTTGTAGTCGCCGCAGGTGTTGCCGACCTGAGCTCGGGCGATGGACGCCACGGCCTGGGATTCGGCGTTCGCCAGCCCGGCGGGCAGGACGGCCATCAGGGGTGCGGCGACGAAGGCGGCGAGGGCGATGGACAGGGTGCGGGTACGGCGTGCGGACATGATGCTCTCCAGAGGCATGGTGGCCCTGGGCATCAGGGCCGAGACGGTGTGGCGGGAAGGTGTTGCGAAGCTGGGATCCGCCCGTTGGCAGGTGGGCGGGGAAAGGCGGGCGGCGCGGTGGCCGTGCCCGGCGGTGTGACGGCTCTACGGCGGGTCACTCCGTGATGGACAGCTGCCCTGCAGGAGCAGCGGTCGGCGACGGGTGAGCGGCGGGCCGGTCGAACGGGTGGAGCGGGTACGGCTGTTGGTGCGGGTACGACTGCCGGTGCAGGTCGTGCAGGTCTTGTAGGTGGTGCGAGTGGCTCAGGTGTGGTGGAGGGAAGCGTCGGGCCGTGTTTCACCGTGGCCCTCCCCTCACCGCGGGGGCGAGGCAGTACCCACGGGCGGCGCCCGATCCGAGTGCGGCCGCGAGCAGGCTGCGGGCCTTGGTCCTGGCGGCGGCGAGGTCGTCGGCCCGGACGAAGAGGGCGACGTTCATGCCGTGCTCGACGGGGCGGACCCTGATGTGTTCCAGAGCGTGCTGCGGGCCGGCGTGGGCCCATACGGCGTCCTGGAGCAGGGCGGCTTCGTTCTCCGTGCCCGCTAAGCCGGTGTCACTGGCCAGGGGCAGGTGGACGAGGAGCATCCAGATCAGTCCCAGCCGATGCCGTTGGCCACGACCGAGCCCTTGGCGCTGACCGAGGCGGGAGCCGCGTCCCAGCCGATGCCGGTTCCGGCGGCGAGGGCGCCGCCCAGGAGGGCGGAGGCGATGGCGGTGGTGATGCGGCGAGTGGTTCTGGACATGGCTGTGCCCCCGAAGTGACGACGTGGATTTTGGATCCGGTCGGGCTGCAGGCCGGGCCCTGGGGCCTGGCCGGGGGTTTTTCGTTTCCCCCGCCGTTCCGGTGTGATCACCATCTTGGTCGGGCCGGTAAGGCCTCGGAAGGGGTTCGGTCCGGCACCAAGCGGCCTGGCACCTTGGTGCCACCTCGCCGCGTTTTCCGCTCCGCGAGACCCATTGATTGCGGCGTCTGCGCAGGTCCTGCGATGATCACGTGCAGAACAAGAGTGTTCGCTTGTCAGTCGGGGGGCTGGGACATGCTGGCAGTACTGGGTTTGGGCACCGCATCGGAAGCCGTCTACCGCGCGATGCTCGCGGACCCGCTCGGCGGGGTCGGCGACCTCTGCGAGCGGCTGGGGATGCCCGAGGCTGCCGTACGGGCGGCTCTGGACGAGCTCGCCGACCTCGAACTCCTGCGCGCCTCACGGGACATACCCGGTGCGCTGCGCCCGGTCAGTCCGGAGGTGGGGCTGGAGCTGATCCTGCGCCGCCAGGAGGAGGACCTGCTGCGCCGCCAGCAGGAGCTCGCCCGCAGCAAGGCGGCCGCGGCGCGGGCCGTGGCCGAGTACGCGGACCTGCGGCCGAACGTGCAGGCCGACACCACGGAACGCCTCGTCGGGCTCGACGCGATCCAGAGCAAGCTCGAAGTGCTCGGGAAGGCGGTCACGCGCGAGTGCCTGGCCGTGATGCCGGGCGGCGCGCAGTCGCAGGCGAGCCTGGACGCCTCGCGCCCCCTGGACGAGGACGCGATGAGCCGCGGCGTGTCGCTCCTTACCCTCTACCAGGACAGCGTGCGCAACGACCCCGCCACGCTCGCCTACGCCCGTTGGATGACGCAGGAGGGCGGGCTGGTCCGCACCCACCCGACGCTGCCTCCCCGGCTGCTCGTCTTCGACCGCGAGGTGGCCGTCGTACCCGTCGACCCGGCGAACACCCGCCTCGGCGCCCTGTGCACCCGCGAGCCGGGCATCGTCGCCTCGCTGACCGCGCTGTTCGAGCAGACCTGGCACTCCGCGGTGCCCCTGGGCGCCGACCGGCCCCAGGACGAGGTGACCGGGCTGGCCCCCGGTGAGAAGGAGCTGCTCAAGCTCCTCGCCTCCGGCATGACGGACGAGGGCGCGGCCAAACGGCTGGGCATCTCCCTGCGCACCGTACGGCGCCAGATGGCGGCCCTGATGGAGCGCCTGGACGCCTCCAGCCGTTTCGAGGCGGGACTGAAGGCGGCCCAGCGGGGCTGGCTCTGAGGGGTGTCGTTGCGGCCCGGCGAACCTTTCCGGTCACAGCGCTAGCCGCCCAGGGGCTCGTCCCCGTACAGCTCCGCGATCTGGGCCGCGTACCGCTGCGCCACCGCTCTGCGGCGGAGCTTCAGCGTCGGGGTGAGGGTGCCCGCGTCCACCGAGAGGTCCTCCGGCAGGACGTGGAAGGCCCGGATGCGGGCGGGGCGGGAGACCGTGGCGTTGGCTTCCGCCACAGCGGCCCCGACCAATGCCTGGACGGCCGGGTGGGCGGACGGGACGGGTCCGAGGTCGAGGCCCTCCCGGGCGGCCCAGGCGGTGATCTCCTCCGCTTCCAGGGTGATCAGGGCGACCGGGTGCGGGCGGCGGTCGCCGATCAGGACCGCGCGGGAGACGTAGCGGGAGCGCTGTACGGCGAATTCGACCTCGGTCGGGGTGAGGTTCTTCCCCGCGGAGGTGATGATCAGCTCCTTCTTCCGGCCGGTGATGCGCAGGTAGCCCTCGGCGTCCAGTTCCCCGAGGTCTCCGGTGTGCAGCCAGCCCTGCGCGTCCACGGCCTCCCCGGTGGCCGTCTCGTTCGCGTGGTAGCCGGGGAACACCATCGGGCCCCGGGCCAGGACCTCGCCGTCCGCCGCGATCCGTACCTCGCAGCCCGCGATCGGGCGGCCGACCGTGCCGTGGCGAACCGCCCCGGGGTGGTTGAGGGAGATGACCCCGCCCGACTCCGTCATCCCGTACCCCTCGAACACCGGGATCCCGCAGGCCCGCAGGAAGTCCAGGGTCGCCGGGGCGATCGGGGCGCCGCCGGTGAGCGCCCACTTCAGCCGGCCGCCGAAGGCGTTCCGGACGAGTGAGTAGAGCGAGGTCTCCGCGGCCTCGTACGCCGCCCGCGACTCCTCCGGCAGCCTGCCCCCGGCCGCCAGTACGCCGAGCCGCACGGCCTCCTCGAAGCGGCCGCGGCCGCCCTCCTGGGCCTCCGCCAGCGAGAGGACCACCGAGTGCAGCTTCTCGAACAGCCTAGGCACGGAAGGGAGATGGGTGGGACGCACCTCAGCCAGCTCCGACAGCACGTCCTCGATCCGGCCGCCGAAGTAGCAGAGCTCCCCGCCCTCCAGCAGGGTGGTGAACTGGATCAGCTGGGCCAGCAGGTGCGCGAGCGGCAGGTAGAGGTAGGTGCGGTCCCCCGGGCCGCCCCTGATCAGCGGGAGGGTCGCGTCCTGGATCGCGCCGAGGTTGCCGTGGGTGAGGCGGCAGCCCTTGGGCAGGCCCGTGGTGCCGGAGGTGTAGACGATGGACGCGTCCGCGCCGGGGGCGACGGCCGCCGCCCGGGCCAGGAGCGCCGATTCCGGGGCGAGTTCGCCTGCCGGCAGTACGGGCAGCTCGTCCATCAGTACGGCCGCCCGCAGCGCCGGCAGTTTCGCCCGCAGCGCCTCGACCCGGGCCCGCTGCCGTTCGTCGTCGCACACCACGAGCACCGCCTCGGAGTCCGACAGGACCCAGGCGAGCTCCTCCTCCCCCGCCGTCGGGTACACGGGGACGAGGACCGCGCCCGCGGCCAGGACCGCGAAGTGGGTGCGGGTCCATTGCGGACGGGTCTCGGCCAGTACGGCCACCCGCTCCCCCGCCGCGACCCCCAGCCCGAGCAGCGCCCGCCCGGCGGCCCGTACCTCCGCGCCCAGTTCGGCGTAGGTGCGGGTCTGCCATCCGCCGTCCGCCGCCCGGAACCTGAGCGCCGGCTGCGGCCCGTACCGCTCCTCGGTCCACTGGGTGAACACCGCCAGCGTGCTCGGCCGACCGTCCATCGCATGCCTCCCCGGGATTGGTGACCCTCGACGCTAAGCACTCGCGGCGGCCCGTCGGCATGACCGGAAGCGTCACCACCGCTGACCTCAGCGCTCAATGGGGCTACCGTCGGACCCATGGGGAGGCGGACGATCACCGTGCACCACGTGCGCGCCGTGCTCGCGGGGGCCCGCGGCAGCGGCATCGACACCGTGCCGCTGCTCCAGGAGGCGCAGATCCCGCCGCTGCTGCTGGGCGACGACCGGGCGCGGATCACGCCCGCGCAGTTCGCCCGCCTGTTCCGGGCGCTGTACCGGACCACGCAGGACGAGTTCCTCGCCCTGAGCGCCGTCCCGAGCCGCCCGGGCACCTTCGCGATGATGTGTTACGCGTCCCTCGGCTGCCCGGACCTCGGCGCGGCCACACAGCGGGCGGCCGCCTTCTACGGGCTCTTCCCGGGCGGGCCGGAGCTCGCGCTGGACGTGGAGGGCGGCGAGGCCCGGTTCACGGTGGCCAACGACTTCGCCCGGGACGAGGAGCGCTTCCTGACCGAGTGCGTGCTGGCCATCTGGCACCGGCTGAGCAGCTGGCTGATCGGGCGGCGCATCCCACTCGCGTACGCCTCCTTCAGCTATCCCCCGCCCCCGCACGAGGAGGAGTACGAGATCCTCTTCGACTGCCCGGTCCGCTTCGGGGCGGGCCGTACGGCCGCCGCCTTCGACGCGCACTGGCTGAACGCCCCGCTCGTACGGGACGAGCCCGCGCTCGACGCGATGCTGCGCCGGGCCCCCTTCGACCTGCTGTCGCGGCCGGAGTACGGGACCACGGTCGCGGAGCAGGTGCGCCGGACCCTGACCCAGCAGTTGCGCGGCTCGCCGCGGCTGCCCGCGCTCGGGGAGGTGGCGGCGCGGCTCGCGGTGTCCCCGGCGACGCTGCGGCGCCGGCTTCAGCAGGAGGGGACCTCCTTCCAGCAGCTCAAGGACCATGTCCGGCGGGACGCGGCTATCGCGGGGCTGGCGGAGAGCGGTGAGCCGATCGCGGAGCTCGCGGCCCGGCTCGGCTTCTCGGAGGACACCGCCTTCCACCGGGCGTTCCGCCGCTGGACGGGTACGACCCCGGGCGCGTACCGGGTCGCCTCCGGCGGTTAGGTCCTGTCCGGGCGATCTTCGTGGATCAGCCCGCGTCGTCTTGTGCGGTGCATCGCAAGGCGGAGGAGCGCAGCTCGTACTCGGCCGTACTCGCGCGGTCCGACAACGCGGCGAGGTGCCGTGCCAGGCGGCGCGGGCCCGCGAAGATCGCCCGGACAGGGCCCAGCGGGTCCCCGTCTGCGGCGCCGCCGCGCGGGCGCCCCGGTCTCTGCGAGCGGGCCTCCTGGGGCTCCGCCCCGGACCCCGCGCCTCAGACGCCGGCGGGGCCGGGTGGTGCCCGCGGCCAGGAAAGGTGAGCTGCACGGTCAGCGACCTTCCTACCGGTCGGTCACTACGGTCACCTCACCCACCCCCACACGGACCGTCTTCGGGAGAGCCGCCCATGCGAATCCGCAGCACCGCCCTCGCCGCCGTGGCCGCCCTGGCCTTCTCGGCCTGGATCCCCGCCACCGCCCGGGCCGAGGAGACCGCCGCCCGCCCCGGTGACGTCGTCAGCAGCGCCCCCTCCGCCTTCCACCCCCTGCCGGGCCAGCCCACCCGCACCAAGGCCTGGAAGATCCACTACCGCTCCACCACCGCCGACGGCGCCCCGAACCTCGTCTCCGGCACCGTGATCGTCCCGCAGGACGGCCGCACCGGTCCGCGCCCGCTCATCACCTACGCCGTGGGCACCGTCGGCATGGGCGACTCCTGCGCGCCGAGCAACAACTTCCCGTACGGGACCGGCCTGGAGGCCAACCTCATCCAGCAACTCACCCTGCGCGGCTGGGCCGTGGTCGTCACCGACTACGAGGGCCTCGGCACCCCCGGCGTCCACACCTACACGGTGGGCCCCTCCGCCGGACACGCCGTCCTCGACGCGGCGCGCGCCGCCCAGCGCCTGCCGGAGGCCGGGCTGTCGGCGACCGGCCCGGTCGGCATCATGGGCTACTCCCAGGGCGGCCAGGCCAGCAGCTGGGCCGCCGAGCTGCAGGGCTCGTACGCCCCGGAGCTCCAGGTGAAGGGGACGGCGACCGGCGGGGTCCCGGCCGACCTGATGAAGGTGGCCGACTTCAACAACGGCTCCTTCGGCTCCGGGCTCATCTTCATGGCGGCGGCCGGGCAGGACGCGGCCTTCCCGGAGCTGAACCTGAACTCCTACCTCAACCCGGCGGGCAAGCTGCTCGTCGCCGGGATGAAGGAGAACTGCGTGGCGATCGACGCGATCGCCGGCTCCTTCAAGCGGATCTCCGACCTGACGACCAGGAACCCGCTCGCCCAGCCGGACTGGCAGGCCCGGCTGAACCAGAGCAGGCTCGGGCGGACCGCCCCGGCCGCGCCGGTGTACCAGTACCACGCGCTCGCCGACGAGCTGATCCCCTACGGGGTCGGCCGGCAGCTGCGCTCCGAGTGGTGCGCGAAGGGCGCCGACGTCGAGTTCGACACCATCTGGCTCGGTGAGCACGTCAGCGGGGTGATCACCCACTCGCTGGAGGTCGGCAACTGGCTGGCCGACCGCTTCGCCGGGCGTCCCACCAGCGCCAACTGCTGAACGCGGCGCCCGCGGCCGGCCCCCGCTGACCCGGCCCGCAGCCCGCAGCCCGCAGCCCCGCCGGGTCAGTCCCCGGCGGGGCAGGAGCGCGTCCCGGACGGCAGCCGCCCGTCGATCAGGAAGTGGTCCACGTAGCCCCGTACGCAGGCCGAGGACACGTACCCGGTGTGGCCGTCGCCCTTGTGGTCCACGACCACCGCCGAGCCCAGCCGCGCGGCCGTCTCCTCGGTCCACTCGTACGGGGTCGCCGGGTCGCCGCGGGTGCCGACCAGCAGCATGGGCGGGGCGCCCGGGTGGTCGATCTTCCGGATGAAGTCGGTGCCGGCGGGGCGCCCGTAGCAGGAGAGCACGGTCATCAGCTGGAGCGGCCCGAAGATCCTGGAGACCCTGAGGAACTCCTCCTGGAGGCCCATCACTTCCTTCGCTACGGCCGCCGGCGTGGCCTTGTCGTTCGACCGGTCCGGGTCGTCGGCGCAGTTCACCGCGGCGAGCGCGGCGTCGCCGTTGTCGGCGGGCACGGGCGCCGACGCCTGATCCTGCTGGTCCCCCTCGTCCTGCTCGTCGGGCGGGTCCGTCGGGCCGCCGAGCTGGAGCAGCCCGACCGGGTCGCGGGAGCGCTCGGCCGTCTTCAGCGCGTCGGCGAGCGCGGGCCACGTGTGCGGGGAGTACAGGGCCGCGGCGATGGAGCCGGCCGCGTCCTGCCCGGTGACGTACGAGCCGTCGTGGCCGACCAGCGGCGCCTCGTCGAGCCGCGCCACCAGGGCTTCGACCTTCTCCTTGGCGGTGCGGGTGTTGGTCCCGTAGACACAGCCCGGCTGGTGGGCGCACCAGGCCAGGAAGTTGTCGAGGGCCCGCTGCTGGCCGCGTGCCGAGGCGAGGGCCTGCTCGGCCAGTGGTTCGGCGAGGGTGTCGACGCCGTCGAGGACCATCCGGCCGGTCTTCCCGGGGAACTGCGCGGCGTACACGGCGCCGAGCCGGGTCCCGTAGGAGAAGCCGAGGAAGTTGAGCTTCTCGTCACCGAGGACCTGGCGCATCACGTCCATGTCGCGGGAGACGTTGACGGTGCCGATGTACGGGAGGACCGGGCCGGAGGCCAGTTCGCAGCGCCTGACCACGGCGCGCAGGGCGGCCAGCTGCTCCGCGGCGGAGCCGACCGCCTCCTCCTCGACCTGCTGGGAGCCGCCGCAGGAGACGGGCTCGCTGTGGCCGACGCCGCGGGGGTCGAAGGCGACGAGGTCGTAGCGCTCGCCGAGGTCGGCCAGCAGCTCGGGGTCGGCGGCGAGGCCGGCGATGCCCGGGCCGCCGGGGCCTCCGTAGTTCAGCAGGAGCGAGCCGATCCGCTTCTTCCGGTCGGTGGCCGGTATCCGGGCCAGGGCCACATCGACCGTGCCCTTGGCGGGGGCGGCGTAGTCCAGCGGCACCTCGACGGTCGCGCACCGCATCCCGGCGGGCACCCGCTTCTCGGGGCAGTCGCCCCAGCGCAGGCGCTGCCCGTGGAACCGTTCCAGCGGGTCGCCGCCGGTGGGGGCGGCGGCCTGGCCGGGCTGCGCCGGCGCGGCCCCGAGCGGGGCCAGGACGAGGACACAGGCCGCGGCGACGGCCTGCGCACCTGACCGGACGCGCGACCGGGAACGGAGACGCAGACGATGGGAGCGGGAACGGTGCACTGCACCCTCCTCGGGTGGCCCCCCGGACCGGTCAGCCCACCATAAACGCGCTCCCGCGGCCCCGCCCGCCCAGAGCGGCGGCCCGACGGCGGAGCCCGGCCCTTGATCCGCCGGGTCACGGGACACCCCCTACGGGCGCCGGCGCGGGCCCCGGTACAGCTCGTCGATCTGCGCCCTGTGGTCGCGGGCGATCGCGGCCCGCTTGAGCTTCATGGACGGGGTCAGGTGGCCGCCCGCCTCGGTGAATTCCGTCGGCAGGACGGCGAAGGCGCGGATCGACTCGGGCCGGGACACCAGCTGGTTCGCGTCGTCGACGGCCTTCTGGAGCTCGGCCCGCAGCTCCTCGTCCCGCACCAGCTGCCTGAGGGACAGGGACTCCTTCTTGTGCATGCGGCGCCAGTGCGCCAGCCCCTCCGGTTCCAGGGTGATCAGGGCCGCGACGTACGGCCGGTTCTCGCCGACGACCATGCACTGCCCGACCAGCGGATGGGCCCGCAGCCAGTCCTCCAGCGGCGCGGGGGCCACGTTCTTGCCGCCGGAGGTGATGATCATGTCCTTCTTGCGGCCGGTGATGGTGAGGTACCCGTCGGCGTCGAGCTGTCCGATGTCGCCGGTCGCCAGCCAGGTCCCGGGCACCACCGCCTGCGCGGTGTTCCAGTACCCGGCGAACACGTGCCGCCCGCCCAGCAGCACCTCGCCGTCGTCGGCGATCCGTACGGCAGTGCCCGGCAGCGGCCATCCCACCGTCCCCAGCCGGGGCCGCTGAGGCGGGGTCACGGTGCTGGCCCCGGTCGTCTCGGTCAGGCCGTAGCCCTCGAAGACCTCGATGCCCGCGCCGGTGTAGAAGGCGGCGAGGCGGTGTCCCAGCGGGGAGCCGCCGCTGAGGACGTAGCGCACGCGTCCGCCGAGCGCGGCCCGGATCCGCCGGTAGACCAGCGGGTCGTACAGGGCCCGCGCCGCACGCAGGACCAGCCCCGGCCTCTTGCCCTCCACCACCTGGGCGAAGCGGCGCGCGATGCGGGCGGCCCGGTCGAAGGAGGAGGCGCGGCCCATGTTCTCGGCGGTCGCCCGGGCGGTGTTGTAGACCTTCTCCAGGACGTACGGGATCGCCAGCAGGAAGGTCGGCCGGAAGCCGGCGAGGTCCTCCAGGAGGTCTTCCGTACGGATGCTGGGCGCGTGCCCGAGCTTGACGCGGGCGCGCAGGCAGCCGACGGCGACCATCCGTCCGAAGATGTGGCTGAGCGGCAGGAACAGCAGCGTGGAGGCCGGGTCCTTGCTGACGGACTTGAAGACGGGGTGGAGCAGCTCCACCGCGTTGTCCACCTCGGCGAAGAAGTTGGCGTGCGTGATCACGCACCCCTTGGGCTGCCCGGTGGTGCCGGGGGTGTAGACGAGGGTCGCCACGGATTCCGGTGTGCGGGCGGCCCGCCGCGCGTGCACCAGCGCGTCGGGGATGCGCTCCCCCGCCTTGACCAGGCGGGCCACCGCGCCGGTGTCGAATTCCCACAGGTGGGCCAGCCAGGGCAGGTTGGCCCGCTCGGCGCTGATGATGCGCGCCTGGGCGGTGTCCTCGACGGCGCAGGCCACGGCGCCGGAGTCGTGGATGATCCAGCGCGCCTGGTGGGCGGAGGAGGTCGGGTAGATGGGTACGGTGACCAGCCCGGCGGCCCATCCGGCGAAGTCGAGCAGGGTCCACTCGTAGGTGGTGCGGGCCATGATGGCGAGCCGGTCCCCTTCGCGCAGCCCTTCGGCGATCAGCCCCTTGGCCACGGCGAGCACCTCGGCGGCGAACCGGGCGGCGGTCACGTCCCGCCAGACGCCGTCCCGGTCCTTGCGCGCCAGCACCGCCTCGCCGGGGGCCTCGCGGGCGTTGTCGAAGGGGATGTCCCCGAGCGAGCCCTGGGTAGGGGCCGTCGCCAGCTCGGGGACCCACACCTCGCGCACCACCCCGTCGACGAGGGTCTTCACGGGTTCGACGGGTTCGGCGGGCGCGCCCGCTGCGACGGGCGCGCCCGGCCTCGGCCTCAGTTCGGCTCCCACGGGCGCACTCTCCTCGGCTCGACGGGCGTTACCGCCGGTAATCTACGTACCGGTATCCCGCTCCGACCAGCCCCCGGGGCCCTTCTTCACCGACGCTCCACCAGTGGTACCGGTCAGAGCCACACGCCGTCGCGGCGGTGACCCTGACCAGGGTGCCTTGTGGTGGGCGCCGGCTCGAGGGTGACCGTGGCGGAGTAGTGCTCCGCACCGTCCTGCCGCATCACGATGCCGACGCGCGTGCGTCCCAGCGCGTCATCGGACAACAGCTGCGCCTCGACATGGCAGGGGGTGTCGAACTCGACGTAGCGGGAGAAGTGGTTGTCCATGGCCACCGCCACCATGGGCTGCTGGTGGCACACGTCCTGGGAGGCCTGCCGGGCGGCTTCCAGCAGCAGCATTCCCGGGACGTGGTCCAGGGGGTGGTCGAAAAGTACGGGGTGGCGGTTGTCGACCCTCAGCCGCCAGCGGTGCGCGGTCTCGGTGGGCGACAGGACGACGTCCTGGCACGAGGTGCGGCCGAGCCGGGACGGCGGCACGGGCGAGGGAAGGGGAAGCTCGGGCACCAGGCGGATCTCGCCGTGCTCGGCGCGCAGCCGCCGGTAGATCGCGGGGCTCTGCACGGTGAACCGGGTACGGGCCGTTGCGAGCGGCAGGCCGCCGCGGACCGCATCGATGCGCAGGGTCAGAGCGGTGACCCGGTTGCCCCGGCGGACCGCCTCCAGGCAGGTGACGTGCAGGTCGAGGGCGGCGGGCAGGTGCTCGGCGTGCAGGGCGTCACGGGTCAGCGAGTAGTGGTAGTAGTCCCACAGCAGGTGGTGCCCGAACGGGACGTCGTAGGCGGCGTGCGAAAGCAGCGGGAAGACCTGGCGGATCGTTTCGCTGAGCAGGAGCGGGTCGTGGAGCGCGTGACGCACGGCGTAGAAGCGGTGGTCGGTGGGCCAGTGGGCCGAAACGGTGAAGGCGTCCGGCGCGGTGCGGCGCCAGCCCGTCAGGAGCACCTCGTCGGCCCGTCGCTTGTGGACGAGCTCGCTCGGGACGCGGATGGGGCGGGACAGAGGGGCTATGGAGGCAGGCACGGGCAGCATGGCGTACTCCTCAAGCAGCGTCAGGGAAGGGCAACAGCGGTCGAGCACTACGGGAACGGCGCCTATGAGCTGCGAAGACAGAGGCGGGCGTGGCAGTCGAACTCCGCTGGGCACTGCGGTGCTACATGGATCGGCAAGTACGTCATGGGGCCCCCCGAGGCTTCCTTGAGACAGACGGTGCGATGTGGTGGCACTGGCACCGATCTTCGATAACATAAATGGTGTTCTTTTTTTTGTCGAACGATCTACCAATCAGAGGACGGCGGGCATGCCGCGACTCAAGCAGGACCGGGCGGTACGCACCCGTGAGGCACTTCTCCACGCAGCAGCGGAGGAGTTCGATGAGAAGGGCTACACCGGCGCGCTGGTCAACAGCATCCTGGAGCGGGCCGGACTCACGGCCGGTGCGATGTACTTCCACTTCAAGTCCAAGGAAGCCCTCGCCGTAGCGGTGATGAACGGCCAACAGCAGGCGATCGAGCCGCGCGTGACCTCGCGGGGGCTGCAACGGCTGGTGGACATCACGCTGGTATGGGCCCACCAGCTCCCCGTCGATCCGATGCTGCGGGCGGGCGTACGGCTCGCCGTGGAGCAGGGCAGCTTCGGCATGCGCGACGCCACGACCTTCCTCAACTGGCAGGCGTCCATGATCGAGTGCTTGCGGGACGCCGAGGAGGACGGTGAACTCCTGCCCGAGGTCGTCCCCGAGAACATCGCGGAGTTCGTCGTGGGCGCTTGTACGGGCGTGCAGCTCTACGCCCAGCTGGTCAACGGCAGGGCGGACTTGTGCGAGCGCACCGTGCGGATGTGGGAGCTGCTGCTGCCGGGCATCGCCGTTCCCGCCACCGCCCGCCGCATCTCCCTGGACCTGGATCGGACGACCATCGCATGACGGCGCCCGCCTGGCCGGACACCACTTCCCGCGCGGACAGGGCACGCGGTCTGCGCATCGTCATCACGGGAGCGAGCGGCACGATCGGCAGCCGGGTGGCCCGTCTGCTGGCGCCCGCCCACCAGGTGCGCTCACTGACCCGGGATCCGGTCCGCGCCGCACGTGACGGGGTGGCCGGCCAGATCACCGCCGCGGACCTCGCCGACCGCACCGGGTTGAAGGAGGTCATGGAGGGCGCCGACGCCCTGCTCCTGGTCACGTTCGACCCGGCGCGGCCCGCCCACGACGCGAACGCCCTGGCCGCCGCGCAGGCGGGCGGAGTCCGGCACGTCGTCAAGCTCTCCGCGTCCGCGGTCGACGACCCCGGGTCCCAGGACCTCATCACCGCCTGGCAGCGGGAGTCCGAGGAGCGGCTCAGGGCAACCGGTCTGTCGTGGACCCTCCTGCGGTCGCGCGCCTACATGTCCAACAGCCTGGGCTGGGCCTCCTCCATCCGCACCGAGGGCGTCGTACGAGCGCTGTACGGGTCGTCCAGGAACGCCTGCGTCGACCCGCAGGATGTGGCGCGAGCGGCCGCCCGGGCCCTCACCGCGCCGGAGCACGCCGCCGTCCACAACCTGACCGGACCTCAGGCGCTCTCCGCGCAGGAGCAGACCCGTCAACTGGGCGAGGTACTGCGACGGCCCCTCACGTACGAGGAGCTGACCGAGGAACAGGCCCTACGGCGGTGGCGCGAGCGGTTCCCCGAGCCGGTCGCCGAAGCGATGCTCACGCGCGCCCGACGGCAGGCCGAAGGCGCCAAGGCCGAGGTGACCACCGGCGTGCAGCAGGCCACCGGCCGGCCGGCGGGCACTTTTCCGGCCTGGGCCGCACGCCACACGGCGGACTTTCGCTGACGGGGAACGGCCCGGGCCCGGCACCCGGGCGCGGGCGCGGGCGCGGGCGCGGGCGCGGGCGCGGGCGCGGGCGCGGGCGCGGGCGGATGACCGTACGAGAAGAGGGGCCCCTGGCGTGGGCCATCGCCTCCCGACGGCGACCGCCGCGGGAGGACAACGCAGCAAGCGTCGGCCGACGGCGGACGCGAGAGGAATGACATGACCAATGCGCAAGGCATGCTGGCGGGCAAGACCGTTCTGATCACGGGAGCCTCCAGCGGCATCGGAGCGGCAGCGGCCAGGCTGTTCGCCCGCGAAGGGGCGGCCGTGGCGCTGATGGCCCGCCGCGCGGACCGGCTGCACCAGCTGGTCGGGGAGATAACGGACGCGGGCGGCAGCGCGCTCGCGGTGCCGGGCGATGTGGTCCGTGAACAGGATGCGGCAGACGCCGTCGCGGCTACGGTGAAACGTTTCGGCACCCTGGACGCCGCGTTCAACAACGCAGGCTGGGCCTCAGCGGGCACCACGATCCACGAGACGGACACAGCGGTCTTCGACCGCATCATCGACGTGAACCTGCGAGGGGTCTGGAACTGCCTCCGTCACCAGATCCCGGCGATGCTCGACGCCGGCGGCGGATCCGTGGTGAACACCTCCAGCGTCGCGGGGGTCCAGGCCACCGGGGCCTCCGCCGCGTACGTGGCCGCCAAGCATGCGGTGCTCGGCCTGACCCGCTCGGCCGCGGCCGAGTACGGCGAGCGCGGGATCAGGGTGAATGCCCTGGTGGTGGGCAGCACGCGCAGCGAGCTGATGGAAGAGGTCCTGTCCGCGACCCCGGCCCTGGAGGAGAGCTTCGTGTCGCGGTCGGTGCAGAAGCGGATGGCCGATCCGGTGGAGATCGCGCAGGCCGCGGCCTGGCTGTGCAGCGACCGCTCCACGTTCGTCACCGGTGCGGCGATGCCGGTGGACGGCGGCTGGACCGCGGCCTGAGGGCCGTTTCCGCATTCCCCGGCGGGGTCCACCGCGCCGGGGAACGCGGATGAGCGGTCGCCCTCCCCGCTCCGTGTGACCATCCGTCAGCCGGCGGGCGTCCCCGCCGTGCTCCGCGCCCCGGCGGGGACGTTCGCTACCGGCCCGGTCCTGGCGCGAAGGCCGGCCGAGGGCGCCGCCGATGCGGTGCGCGGGCGGTGATTGACGCGCACGGTGGCGAGATAGGCGGCCACCGCGTCCCGGTTGCGGATCAGGCCTTGGATGCGCTCCGTCATCTGATCCCGCTCCAGCTCCAGCGTGGCGATCATCTCCGGTGTCGCGCCGGAGACATGGATGGCCCGCGGCTCGTCCAGGCACGGGAGGATCTCCTTGATGATGCGGGTGGGCAGTCCCACGTCCAGCAGTCCCCTGATCTGCAGGACGCGGTCCACCAGGACTTCGTCGTATTCGCGGTAGCCGTTGGACGAGCGGTCAACGGCGATCAATCGCTGTTCCTCGTAGTAGCGCAGCAGTCGGCGGGGCGTGCCGGTGCGCTCCGACAGCTCTCCGATACGCATGTGATGCACCTCACGTCTCATCGCATTGACCTTCACATATGTGTGATGGTTTGAGCATTCACACCATGTCAATAAGCGAGACGCAGACCTCAGTTGATCCCGGATCCGGGGCCCAGAATCAAAAAGAACAGAAACTGCCGTGGCTGGCCCTGCTGGCCCTGGCCACGGCCGTCTTCATCACCTGCCTGACCGAGACGCTGCCCGCCGGACTGCTTCCGGCGATGAGCAGTGACCTCGACGTGAGCGAGTCCGCGACCGGCCAGACGGTGACGATCTACGCGATCGGTACGGCGCTCACGGCGATCCCGCTGACAGCGGCGACCGCGGCATGGCGCCGCAAGCGGCTGCTGCTGACGGCCATGGCGGGATTCGCGGTGGCCAACACGGTCACGGCCCTCTCGGACGACTACTCCCTGACGATGGTGGCCCGGTTCGTGGCCGGCGTCGCGGCGGGTCTCGCATGGGCCCTGCTGGCGGGCTACGCCCGGCGCATGTCACCCCCGCACCTGCAGGGCAAGGCGATCGCGATCGCGATGGCGGGCATCCCGCTCGCCCTGTCGCTCGGCGTGCCGGCGGGCACCTTCCTGGGCAAGACGTTCAGCTGGCAGACCGCGTTCCTGGCCATGACCGGGCTGACCGTGCTGCTGCTCGGCTGGATCGCGGCGGCGGTCCCCGACTACCCGGGACAGCGGGCCGAGGCCCGTACCCCGATGCTGGGGGCCCTGCGCGTGCCGGGCGTGAAGCCCGTCCTGTTCGTCACCCTGGTGTTCGTCCTGGCCCACACCGTTCTGTACACCTTCATCGCCACGTTCCTGGACGAGCTGGGGATGGGGGACTCCATCGACCTGGTGCTGCTGGTCTTCGGCGCCGCCTCCCTGGTGAGCATCTGGATCGTGGGCGCGCACATCAACCAGCGGCTGCGGGGTCTGATGATCGGCGCCACGCTGCTGATCGCGGTGGCCGCCGCTCTGCTGGCGGTGCTCTCCGACAGTCCCGCCATGGTCTACGTCGCCGTGGTGCTGTGGGGTCTGGGCTGGGGCGGTGCGCCCACCCTGCTGCAGACGGCCGCGGGCGACGCGGGCGGCGAGCAGGCGGATGCCGCGCAGGCGATGCTGGTCACCCTGTGGAACGTGGCCATGGCCGGTGGCGGAATCCTCGGCGGCATCCTCCTGGACGCCGTCGGTTCGGACTCCTTCCCCTGGACCATCCTCCTGCTCCTGGCCCCCGTCCTCATCGTCGTCGTGGGCGCCCGTGCCCACGGCTTCCCTGCCAAACGCACCAGCGTCGGCTCGTGAACACCCGCACGCACGTCGGCCCGGCCCGCGGGGTCCCTACCGGACCCCGCGGGGCGGCGGCCCTCTCCCACCGCCGTCACCGCATCACGGCGTGCACCCGACGGGAGAGCCGACGCGGATCGGCACGGTGACCGGCCCGTGCTCATCGGAGCGATGGCCCGCCACACCGGGGTCAGCGAACGGCTGTTGCGCTACTACGAGGAGCAGGGCCTGCTCAAGCCCCACCGTCGTTCCAGCGGGTTCCGCGAGTACTCCCAGGAGGACGTACTCACCGTCCGGTACATCCGCACCTTGCTGGCCGCCGGGCTCAGCACCCACGCGATCGCCGAACTGATGCCCTGCATGATCGGAGACGGCGGGCTGCCGGAGCCGATCTGCACCGACATGCTGTTGGTCCTGCACCGCGAACGCCAGCGGATCAGCGACACCGCGGCCGGACTCATGGCCGCGCGCGATGTACTGGACACCGTCATCGTCGCCGCGCGTCCGCAGGACACCGCGTCGCCGGACGACCGCCGGGCATCCGGCACCAGCGCGCCCTGACAGGGCGCGCCCCTCGACTCTCTGCGTCCAATCCCCCGGGACGCAGAGACGGCCGGCTTGTCTCGGGTGCGGCGCACACCGCATCGGAGACGAGCCGGCCTTGCTTCGGCGGCGGCGAGAACCGGGACTCCTCACGCTTCCCGGGCGGTCGTGCGGGCGTAGTGCTCGGCGATCTCGTCGCTGGTCGTCAGCCACACTCCGGGATGGTTCGCCAGGTAGGCGAGTGCCCGGTCCAGGTACTTGTGCCGGAACGGCTGGTTGATGATGAACGGGTGCAGGACCAGCGCCATCACCCGGCCGCTGTCCGCGGAATCGGCGTAGAGCTGGTCCAGCTGGTCCTTGACGATCGTCACGAAGTCGGCCCCGCTGAGATGCTGCCCGACGAACAGGCTGACGTCGTTCACCTCGATCGAATAGGGCACGCTCAGCATCCCGGGCACGTTCAGCCGGTAGGGCTGGTCGTCGTTCGACCAGTCCAGCACGTAGCGCAGGCCCAGCTCGGCCAGCAGCTCCGGCGTGGCGAAGGTCTCGGTGAGCGCGGGCCCCAGCCAGCCGCGCGGCCGGCGGCCCGTTGCCCTCTCGATGGTCTCCACGACGTCCGACAGGTAGGAGCGCTCCTCATCGGTGGGCATGCCGGCCTGGAGGGTGGAGTTGTCCCTGCCGTGGGCCACCCATGCCCAGTCGCGGGCGAGCCCCGCCCGGATGATCTGCGGGTACCGCTCGCAGACGGCGGAGTTGAGCATCACGCTGGCGCGCATCCGATACCGGTCGAGGCTCTCGATCAGCCGCCAGATGCCCACCCGTGGCCCGTAGTCTCGCCAGCCGTAGTTCAGCGGGTCGGGAGCCAGTTGCGCGGTGCCCGCGAAGATGCTCGTGGAGGGCCGGTCGACCTGGTAGTGCTCGACGTTCACCCCGATGTAGCAGGCCACGCGCGCACCGCCCGGCCAGTGGATCGGCTCGCGCTCGGTGATCGGGCTGTAGTCGAAGAGCTCGTTGTCCATCGTCTCCCACCTCATGGTTCCCGTGCCCGTGGGTCAGACGGTCGACTGCTGTGCGGCGGGGGCCAGGCCGCGGCGGCGCCCGTAGTCCGCCAGCAGCTCCCCCAGGCGCCGGCGCCCCCGGTGCAGCCGGGAGGTGACGGTGCCGCACGGGATGCCGAGCAACTGGGAGATCTCGCGGTAGGGCAGGCCCTCGACGTCGGCGAGGTAGACGACCCTGACGAAGTCCTCCGGGGTCTTGCGCAGCGCTTCGAGCAGTTCGGGGTCAGGTATGCGATTGAGTACCTGCGCCTCGGCGGAGGCCAGGCCGCTCGAGGTGGGGCCGGCGGCGCTGACGCGGGCCAGCTGCCAGTCCTCGATCTCACGGCCGGAGCGCTGGGGTTGGGTCCGCTTCTTGCGGTACGAGGTGATGTACGCGTTGGTCATGATGCGGTGCAGCCAGCCCCACAGGTTGGTGCCGGCCCGGAACTGATGGAAGTCCTTGTACGCCTTGGCATACGTCTCCTGTACGAGGTCCTCGGCATCCTCGGGGTTGCGCGTCAGGCGCAGTGCCGCCGAGTGCATCCGGCCCCGGTAGGCCAGGGCGTCGCGCTCGAACCGGCGCGCGCGTTCCTCATCGGTTTCCACGGGCGTGCAGGGCTGCAAGGCCATACCTTCTGTGTCGGCCGGTGGTGAAAACATCGTTGTCCTTTGCCGTATGGCGGCCATGCGCCTTGGGATCAGACGGCTGCGGGCCGCCGCGCGAGGTGCGGCAGGCGGCTGTACGCGTACGCGGCGGAAGACATCGTCATGTGGTGGTGCCAGCCGGGGAACGAGCGTCCTTCGAAGTCCAGGAGTCCGAAGTCGTCCTGGAGCCTTCGCACCGTGGCGTGGGTCAGGGTGGGCCTGCGCATCAGCGCGAGCACTTCGTCCACCCGCCGGTCGACGAGGCTGGTGATCCAGAATCGGGTCGGCCCGCGGTGGCCGGGTGACCGCTCGGCCAGCAGCCGGTAGACCCGCTGCGCGCTGGGCGCACCGGGGCGGAGGCCCGGGAGGCGGACCAAGGCGGAGAACACGTTCAGGTGACGCGCCTGACCGTTGTGCTCGACGGAGACCACGTACGGGTAGCGCGCTCCGCCGTCGCGCAGGAGTTGCTGGGCACTCACCGGCTGGTTGGTGTGCGGTGCCCGGACCCCGGAGGCGGCGGCAAGCGCCGGCACGAGGGGCTGTTCGGGGCGGATCTCGATGAGGAAGTCCCGTTCGCGCACGTTGAGGTGGGCAGCCAGCAGGCCGACGTCGGTGGCGCAGTGCCGGTCGACGATGAGCGGGGCGAGACCGGACAGTTTGAGGTCGGTGAGCCGGTCGGCGAGATCGAGCACGTGCGCCCAGATCGGCTGTGCCCGGACCGATTCAGGAACCCGTGCCCGCCGGCGCCGCAGTTCGTCGCCGGACCACGCCTCGTTCATCAGCAGCCGCCAGTCGACCGGCAGGCTCTCCGAGCCGGAGGTCAGGAACAGACCGATGCCGACCTGGCAGTTGAGCGTGCGACCGGCATCGGGGACGAACCGGCGGTGGACCCCGACCGAGTGCTCGCCCCGCTTCTCGGCCAGCGCCAGACCGATGGTCCAGGCGTGGGAGGGCAGCTGGGTGGAGACCCTGCGGGCCAGGGCCTCGCGGGCTTCGTCCCAGTCCCAGGGGCTGGCGCTGATGAACTGCTGAAGGGCCTGGGGGGCGCCGGCCGAGAGCGACACGGCCTTGGCCATCTGGCGGATGGTCTTCTTGCCCGGCACGGTGAGCAGCCCGCGCAGGTACGCGTCGGCCCATCTGCGCTGGTCAGCCCGGGGAAGGTAGCCGAACACCTCCTCCACGAAGTCCGAGAAGTCAGCCGCGAGGCCGTTCGGGCCGTGCGTCTGTGGCAGAACTGCTCGGTGCTGTACGGCCATGGTGGTCCCCCTCAAGCGTCGATAGCCAGCCCGACCCCTGAAATATACAGAATGCTTTTTATGTTTCCTGCGGGACAGGGGGCGAAGAGCTCCTACTTCGGCAAGTCGTCGTTGCCGCACCCCGCCTGCCTGGACAAAGTTGCGTCTCATCAACGGAAACGGGCGAGAGGTGTTTGAGCTTGATGCGCACCCGACGGTGCGAGGCGCATCGTCGGTGGATACCTGACCACCTGCAGGTTTCCGCCATCCGCCCCCGTCGCACGACCTCCTGCCCCGGGCCACGTACCAGGGACCGGAGATGGTGACGCAGCCCCGGGCGCTTCGCACCCGTCGCGCGCTGATGCGCGAGGCCGCCGCCCAGATCGACCGCCATGGCTACGAAGGCACCTCCCTGCTCCGCATCTGCCGAGCGGCCGAGATCTCCATGGGCGCCTTGACCTTCCACTTCCCGACCAAGGCCAACCTCGCCGACGCGCTGGAGGAACGCGGAAGCAGGGCCATCCAGGCGGTGGTGAACCAAGCCCTGTCCGTCCCGGCCTCCCCGCTCCGCCGGGCCAGGGTGATGGTCCTCGCGATCGCCCGCCTCCTGGAGAACGAGACCGAGGTGCGCGCGGCGGCCCGGCTGACCAGGGAGCGCCCCTCCGCTCGCAGCGAGTGGACGGTGAACTGGCTTTCAGGGCTGCGCGAACTCCTGGACCAGGCCCATGCGGAGGGTCAGCTGCCGACGGCGGCCGACGTCGAGACGGTGACCGTGATGGCCGGATATCTCCTCGCCGGCGTCGACGCACACGTGCGCCACCGGGCCTACGCGACGGCGCCGGACGCGCCTCACTCCGACGCCGTGGGCCAGCTCGCCCGGGTGTGGGACCTTGTCCTGTACGGGGCGCCGGTCGCCACCGGGTCATCGGAGAACCCGCCGCAGGGCGACGGAACACCGAGCGTGCCGCCCCCGCGCTGACAGCTCACATGTGACTTATTCAAGTCTGCATTTGCTGCCTGTCGCATCCATCGCAAGATGACCGTGCGAGCCCGAGCCCAGAACGTGGTGGGCGCGAGGCGACGCCCCGGTTCCGGGCTCCACAGCGCCCGCAGCACGTGCGATCCGTACTGCGGAGGGGCACTCGCATGCCCCCGCGCGGGGCGGGGGCACGGGGCCTCGTCGGCAGCTACTCAGGGGGAGGCGGCATCGCATGCCCGAAACAAGCGTCCGGAAGGAACTTTCCAGGCCGATGGCCGAGGTGGAGCTGAAATGGACCTGAAGGACCCTCACATATCGTTCCCCCGGCCCGCCGCCGGGGGCACACAACGGCCCGCACAGGGCGTCGCCGCCACCGGGCCGATGCCGCATCGGCCGCCCACTTCCTGGCGGCTGCTCGTGGTGGAGAACAACGCCGATGACGCCGAGACGCTCGTCCGCGGGCTCACCCGGCACGGTCACACCGTCGACAGGGCGGCGACCGGGCAGGCGGCACTGCAGGGCTACCAGCAGGCCGACCTGGTGCTCCTCGATCTCGAACTTCCCGACCTGGACGGCCTGGAAGTGTGCCGGGAGGTGCGATCGGCCTGCGACGTCCCCGTGATCGCCGTCACCGCCCGGGGAAGCGAACTGGACCGTGTTCTCGGTCTCCAGGCCGGGGCGGACGACTACCTGGTGAAGCCGTACGGGTTCCGCGAGCTGATGGCGCGCATCGAGGCCGTCATGCGCCGCATGCGGATGCAGTCGTCCGGCGGTCAGGTCGTGTCACACGGCCCTTTGAGGATCGATTCGTTCTCGCGTGAGGTGAGCCTGCACGGCAGGCCGGTGGATGTCACCCCGAAGGAGTTCGACCTCCTGCACCTCCTCGCCTCGCACCCCGGAACCGTCGTCTCGCGGAATCGGATCATGCGGCAGGTCTGGGGCGATTCCTGGTCCCGCCGCACCATCGACACGCACGTGAGCAGCCTGCGCAAGAAGCTGGGGGCGGGCGACTGGATCACCACCATTCGCGGCGTCGGCCTGCAGTTCAGCCATCGCTGACGCTGCCGGGCGCGCCGCGGTGCCTCACTCGGGCCGCGGCGCGCCCAGGATCACACCGCGCGGGCCGCCGGCTGCTTCAGCAGCGCGTGGCCCTCGAGCCCCCAGCCCTGTGCTCCGGCCCCGGCCTGCGCCCACCAGGCACTGGCCAGGTTCGAGGACAACAGCACCCGGTCCGGGGCGCTGCCGAGCTTGTCCATCGCGTCCAGGGTGAACATCCCGGTACCGGTGAAGAGCACCGCCGCGTCCTCGGGGAGATCGTGCTGCCCCACCCGCTCCAGGATGTCCTCGGTGGTCACCTGGTAGGGGTCGAAGTGGTCACCGGCCGGTACGGGCACCACCTGGTGCACCGTGAGTCCGGCCTGCTCCCAGTACTCCCGGGAGAGATCGGTGAGCCACGGCTCGTAGGGGGAGACCAGTGTCAGTCCGGTCACGCCGAGGGCTTCGCACGCCGCGAGGGTGGCCAGCGTCGAGGAGAGCACCGGGAAGCCCGCACGGTCGCTGAGTTCGGCGCAGAACTTCCGGTCGCCATCGGGAGACAGGAGGTAGTGCGAGGCGCTGCAGGCCACCACCGCGGCATCGAGGCGCAGGCGGCCGAAGCCGTCCAGCACATCGGGAAGTACTTCGTTGTACGTTTCGAGCATCTCCCGCAGTCCCGCGCCCGGGAGAACCGGGAAGCGGGACGTGTAGAGATTCATTCCGGAGCCGAGGAAGTGACGGAACTCAGGCTCGGCTGTCGGGTTTTCCGGAGGTACCACAAGCCCGAGTCGCGGCACGGAAGGAATACTCACGGCAACAACACCCATCTGTCGAAGGTTCTCCTCGAAGATATCGCCCGGCCGCACCGCCCGACACTACGGGAAACCGTAGTCGTCACGTTTGACGAAGGCGCAATCCACCGAGCCGATTCAGGGCTGGAGCCAGTTGGGCACGGCTCCGTATCGACAGCTTGATGTAAATCCGGGTGATATGGAGTTCCACGGCACGCGTGGAGACCGACAGCAGTTCGGCAATTCTCCGGTTGGTCATGCCGTCGACCATCATCGCCGCGATGCGTTCCTCGTGTGCGGTCAGCCCGTCGGCGGCTTCGGCGCGGCGCCGGTCCGGAGCGGCGGCCCGCCCGCCCTGTGCGGGAGGGGCCGCCGCGCCGCGTGCGGCCGGCAGGCAGTGCCCGGTCACCATGTCCCACTCCCGGACCTTCATGCGGGTGACCATCCGGGCCCGGACGTAGGGGTCCGCGTGCAGCACCCGGAGCAGGGCGCTCCGGTCAGGTGCCTCGCAGAGCAGCAGCTCCCCTGAGCCGTCCTGCCACGGCCCACCGCCGATCAGCACACCGGACCGGGCCTTGTCTTCCCAGTAGTCGCGATGCTCCTGCAGCCTCCCCGGGCGGTCCTCCGCACCCGCCCGGAAGGTCAGCTCAACAACGAAGGCCATCCTCTTCCTTTCACCGGCCGGCCCGCGCCGCCGCAACAAGCACACTAATGGCGAACTGCCTCCATCGGCAGGTAGCTCATGCGAATCAATGGGCCTCTGACGTTACGTGACATTCCCTGACCGTGTCTGACACGGCAGGCCTTGACGTTGGTCACCCCAGGCGAAGAAGCTGATGACCAGCGTCCGTCGCAATGCCCTGGGTAAAGCGCCTGTCGGCCTCGACAACCAGAACCCACAGCAGGTTCTGGAGGAAAGAGTGCATGCAATGTCAGCAGTAGAAAATCGAGGAAGCATACAACCCCGCATTTCCGATGCGACTCTGCGGGACTCCGCACACATGGCAGGCGTGGAATTCAGCGCCAAGGATGCGGCGGTCATTTCCGACCTGCTGGTGAAGACGGGTGTGGAACTGGTCGAGGTGGGCATGGTGTCCGGCCCTTCCTCGAAGGACGCCGACCTCATCCTGGCCACGCACGAGGCCGTAGGCCCCGAGCGCAGCCTGACCCTGGTCGTGGTGAGGGACCGCCAGCAGGTCGCGACGGCGCTGGACGAGGCACTGCGCCTGGGCGTCAAGTCCGTCATGTTCTCGATCCCCACGTCGCAGGAGCACGCGCAGCTCAAGCTGGCCTCGCCGAGCGCGAAGTACCTGACCTCGGTCGCCCGCGCCGCCATCGAGGGGGCCAAGGAGCGCGGATTCCACGTCACCTTCAGCGGTGAGGACGGCGCCCGCACGCCCAAGGAGCGGCTCGTCCCCTACGTCGCCGCCGGCTTCGAGGCCGGAGCCGACCGCTTCCGGCTGGCCGAGACCGTCGCGTACCTCTCGCCTTGGCAGATGGAGGAGAAGATCGCGGACCTCACCGCGATCGACGGCTCCGAGATCGAGATCCATTCGCACAACATGCTGGGCATGGCCGTTGCCAACTCGCTGGCCGCCGTCCGGGCCGGCGCCCAGTGGATCTCGGCGACGGTCGGCGGCATCGGCGAGCGGGGCGGCAATGCGCCGCTGGCCGAACTGCTGACCTCGCTGCGCGTCATCCACGGCGACACCCGCTTCGACCTGTCCCACCTCACCGAACTGTCGAAGGTGGCGCTCGCCGGAGCAGGGCTGGGCGAGGCCTTCCAGCCGGGCCCCACCTCCCCGCACGCCTTCGCCTACGAACTGCCCGGGCAGCTCACCAGCCCGCAGGCGTACGAGACCCTGCCCGCCGAACTCGTCGGCAACTCCCGGGAACTGCGCGTCCGTTCCCGCCTGACGGCCCCCCTCGTGACCTGGGCGCTCGCCGACGACGGCCTCGACATCGACATCGACGCCTTCACCAAGTGGCTCACGGCGCGCCAGGAGCAGGACGGACGGCCCCTGCTCGACCAGGACGCCATCCGCAAGGCCGCCATCGACTTCCTGTCCGTCTGAATCCCCGCAAAAACAGCTCTGGAGGAACCATGTCCACTCCCACGTCCACGTCCATGCTCACCGGTGAATGCCCCGAGTGCGAGACCGACCTCACGACCCCGCCGATGGTCCAGGGCGAAACCATCGCCTGCCCCGAGTGCATGCTCACGCTCCGCGTCGAGGACGTCCAGAACGGCACGCTCGCGCTGCAGATGGTCGAAGTGACGCTCCGCGACTGGGGCCAGTAGGAGCGACCGAAGCAAGGAGTAGGAATCCCTCAATGGGCAACAAGATCGCCATCGTGGCGGACCGGATCAGCTGGGAAGAACGCCAGCTGATCCAGACCGCCCGCGAGTACGGCCTGGACGTCGAGTGGGTCAACGACGAGTCCCTGTGCCTCGGGCACCCGGACGCGCCGTCGATCAACAGCTACGACGCCGTACTCGTCCGCAGTCGCAGCTACACCCGCGGAGGCCTGCTGGCCACCCAGGCCGAAGCATCGAACATCCGCACCCTGAACTCGGCCGCGGCCATCCAGGCCTGCGAGAACAAGCTGACCCTGCGCACCGTGCTGCGCAAGGCGCAGGTGCCGGTCACGGATTTCCGTCTCGTCCTCTCCCGCAAGGATTTCGAGAAGGCGCTGGAGGAAATGCCCCTGCCCGTGGTGCTCAAGCCCGTCTTCGGCGGCATGGGCAAGCGGGTGACGCTCATCCGTGACGCCGACACGGCCCAGTCCGTCTACGACTACATCGAGGACCTCGGGCACGGCTTCGAGCAGGCGTCCCTCATGGAGCCGTTCCTGGACGGCGGCACGTCGATCCGCTGCTTCGTCGTCGGGCGCGAACTGGTCGCCGCCGCGGAGTTCGCGAGCGCCGGGGGCGACTGGCGCAGCAACGCCGCCCTCGGCAACCGCAACCGGGCCCTGGACCACGACCCGGCGCTCCTGAAGATCGTGGACAGCGTCGTGGACGAGCTCGGCGAAGGCATCTACGGCATCGACCTCTTCAACACGCCCGAGGGCTATGTCGTCAACGAGGTCAACCACGCGCCGGCCTTCCGCACCGTCGCCCAGGCCACCGGAGCGGACATCCCGTCGGCCATCAGCCGCTATCTGCAGGAGATCCTCGCATGATCCGCGTAGGCATAGTCGGCGCCTCAGGCTTCGCCGGCGGTGAACTGATCCGCCTGGTCAGCCAGCACCCCGAACTGGAACTGACCTTCCTGGGGGGCTCGTCGAACATCGGCCGGCGCCCGGCCGAACTGCACCCGGCCCTGCGCCAGGACCTCGGCCTGACCATCGAGGCCGCCACCACGGACCTCTCCGACCGGTGCGACGTGGTGTTCCTGGCCACGCCCGCCGAGGTCTCGGCCGAACTCGCCCCGGCCCTGGCCGAGCAGGTCGCCTGCGTGATCGACCTCAGCGGAGCCTTCCGCATCCGCACCCCCGAGCTCCACGAGCGGTGGTACCCCAAGGTCGCGCGGCAGGCCGAACTGGCCGAGCGCTTCGTCTACGGTGCCCCCGAACTCGTCGGGGACCAGATGGTCGGCGCTCCGCTGATCTCGCTGCCCGGCTGCTACGCGACCGCGATCACCCTGGGGCTCGCCCCGCTGACCCTCGCCCTCGGCCTTGACCTCAAGACCGTGCTCGTGGACGGCAAGAGCGGTTCCAGCGGCAGCGGCCAGGCACTGCGGACCCCGGGCCTGCACCCGTACCGCAACGGCGCCATCACGCCGTACGCACCCGTCGGACACCGTCACGCCGCCGAGGTCAGCGACTTCCTGGAGCGCAGCAAGCCGGGCCACATCGGGTCTCTGACGATGTCGGCCTACGGGGTGTCGCACGTGCGGGGACTGCTCGCCAGCACCTACGTGCTCACCGACGACGAGGTGGACGGCCGCGAGCTGCAGCGCGCCTACCTGCGCTTCTACAAGCAGCACCGGTTCGTCCGCGTCCGCAGGCACAACGAGACGATGATCCCCGTCCCGGACCCGCAGGCGGTCCTGGGGTCCAACTACTGCGACGTGACCGTGATGCACGACCCCGAAGGGGGCCGCATCGTCGTCCTTTCCGCACTGGACAACCTGCTCAAGGGCGCGGCGGGACAGGCCGTCCAGGCGCTCAACAAGCGCTTCTCGCTTCCGGAAGAAATGGGGCTGACGATGCAGCCGCTGGTGCCGGCATGAGCAACATTCCTACGGTCGTCAAACTGGGCGGAAGCTGCCTCGACGACATGTCGCCCGCCTGGTGGGACGACCTCGCCCACCACGGCCGGAGCCACCCGCTGATCCTGGTGCACGGCTGGTCCAAGCCGCTGAAGCAGCTGAGCTCCCGCTACAGCGAGCCCTCGGCCATCCTGCGTGACCGCTACGGCAACCAGAGCCGGTGGACCACGCCCGAAGTGATCGCCGACATCAAGACGGTCAGCGCCGCCATGGGTGAGCAGGTCTTCGGACTGCTGGAGCAGCGCGGCATCACCGCCGAGCGCGTCCTGGGCAGCGACGGCCTGGTCCGAGCGGGGCAGGGCGAGCGCTGGTGGTGGCGCGACAAGCAGCTCGTCGAACTCGACAACCTCGTGGGTCCCATCACCGAGGTGGACCCCAGCGCGCTGAAGAACCTGCAGGCCGGCCACTGCTACCTCGTCACTCCGCTGGCACGCAACAGCGCCGGCCAGGAGGTGAACACCGACGCGGACCGGGCCGCCGCCGCCATCGCGGGTGCCACCGAGGCCACGTCCCTGACCCTCGTCACCGACGTCGCCCACCTCCTCATCGACGGGGAACCGGTCAGGCAGATCAGCGCCCAGGCCGCGGCCGAGTTCCGCGACCGCGGCGCCACCGGCGGCATGCGCAAGAAGCTGCGCGCCGCGGGCGAGGCCCTGGACCGAGGAGTCGACCGGGTCGTCATCGGCAGCGCCCCCATCTCGGACCTGCTCGCCGGAACCACCGGCACCGTCATCACCAGGACGTGAGCCACCGCCCCTAGGGGGTGTCCGGTGGATCAGGGCCGGGCCCGGGTCCACCGGACACCCCCTAACCGCCCCCGGCGGCGGGGCGGTGACACCCCACACACCTCAGCGACAGGAGCAGAGCACGTGGCGACATCCCGGGTTCTCGTAGTCAACAACGGGACCCTCTCCCTCAAGCAGCTGCGCAAGCGCTTCGAACAACTGGGCTCCGAAACCGACACCATCGACGCCGCCTCGGCACCCGCCCGGCTGGACCCGCGCTACCAGGCCATCGTCCTCAGCGGCACGAAGGTGCGGGCCTTCGACAGCGACTACTACCGGCCTCTCATCGACCTCGTCATGGGAGCCAAGGTTCCGGTCTTCGGAATCTGCGGCGGCATGCAGATCATCGCCGTCGCCAACGGCGGCCAGCTGGCCGAGGGTCCGCAGCGCGTCGGCGGATACGACGTACAGGTCGACAAGGAGGAGCCGATCTTCTCCTACGTCAAACCGACCGTGACCGTCTTCCACCGCCACACCCTGTACCTCCAGGCGGCGCCGGCGGGCTTCCGCTCCATCGGACGCTCCGAGCACGCACCCGTGGAGTTCCTCCGCTCGGACGACGGCCGGATCTTCGGTGCGCAGGCCCACCTCGAATTCCGCAACGACGGCATGGAGATCCTGCGCGGCTTCGCCGAGATCTACCAGTGATCAGCGGCCGTGTGCCGCAAGACCCCCGGCACACGGCCCCGGCCCGCGCGTACGGCTCCCACTGCACCTCATCACTACCCACACAACCGCTTCGAACCGATCACGAGGTCCATGGCAATGAGCACTCCGAGTGAATACCCGCACGTGGAAGAGGCCGAAAAGCCTGCTTTCACGGTGTCATTGAACGGCAGCGGCGGCCCCCTCAAGGGCTGGGTCGTGGTCGACTCGCTTTACGACGGCCTTGCCATGGGCGGCACCCGGATGACCACCGGGGTCACCGAGGAGGAGGTGGCCGGTCTCGCCCGCGACATGACGCACAAGTTCACGCTCGCCGGGCTGCCCATCGGTGGTGCCAAGGCCGGCATCGTCTCCGACGGCACCAACCGCGAGGAGACCTTCCGCACCTTCGGCCGTACCGTCAAGCCGCTGCTGCACGGCGGCATCCACCTCGGCATCGACATGGGCGTCACCCCTGGCGACCGCGCCGTCTTCTTCGACGAGGCCGGCTACGACCCCCGCTACCGCCTGGGCGCGCCGGACATGCCGATCGACTGGCGCACGTACTACGAGCCGCTGATCGACTGCACCGGTCACGGCGTCGGGGTCGCGGCGGTCACCGCCCTGGAGGCCAGTGGCCGCACCGAGTCGGCCCGGGTCGTCGTGCAGGGCTTCGGCGCGGTGGGGCGTGCGGTCGCCCGGTTCCTCGAGGACCGCGGGCACGTGATCGTGGGCGTCGCCGACATCGGCGGCACCCTCAGCGCGGACCGGCTCCCGGTTGCCGAACTGATCGCCATCACCGACGAGTTCGGCCGGATCGACCGCTCCCGGCTTCCGCAGGACGTGACCGTGTCCACGGAACCCGACGCCTGGCTCGACATCGACGCCGACCTGCTGATCCTCGCCGCGCAGAAGTACGCGCTCAACGCGGACAATGCGCACCGCCTGCGCACCGGCCTGGTGGTCGAGGGCGGAAACCTCGCCTCCAGCGACGAGGCGAAGGACAAGGCGCGGGCCTCCGGCGCCACCCTGGTCCCCGGAGTGATCGCCAACATCGGCGGCGCCGCCTCGGCGGCCCTGGCCGTCACCCGGGTCGTCCCCTTCGACCTGTCGGCAGGGGCCCGCAAGGCGTGGGTCTTCGATTGGGTCGGCAACCGGGTGCGGCAGAACACCCAGGACCTCCTGGAGATCGCTGCGGCGAGCGCCGGCGACCCGCTGCCGGAGCTGCTCGTGGCCCGCCGGAAGGACCGCCGATGACCACCGCGACGAACACGGCCGCGCCCACCGCCCCCGTAGCGGACCCCTTCGAGGACCGTGCGGCCGAGTACCGGCGGCGCGGATGGTGGCGGGACGAGACCTTCCTCGACGACCTGCGCCACCAGGCGAGCAAGCGCCCGCACAAGCTGGCCGTCGCCGGCCGCCGGGTCAATCAGGGCCGCACCGACACGCTCGACTACACCGAGCTCGCCCAGATGACCGAACGCTTCGCCGGCGCCCTGCTCGAACTCGGCGTGCAGCGCGGTGACTTCGTTGCCGTGCAGCTGCCCAACCGGTGGGAGATGGCGCCCCTGCTGTTCGCCTGCATACGCGTCGGCGCGGCCATCTGCCCCATCTCGCCGATCTGCGACGAGGAGGAGCTGCGCCACCGGCTGGAACTCACCGAGGCCCGCGTGTGCATCACCGTCCCGGAGTGGGACGGCACCCCGCTGGCCGAGATCACCACCCGCCTGAGCGCAGAAGTCCCCAGCCTGGAGCACGTGCTGGTGGTCGGCGGCCACGCCCCCGAGGGTGCCCGCGACTTCCACGAGCACTTCGTCGGCATCAACTGGGAAGAGCGCCACGCCGAGGCCCTGGACGGCCGCGAACTCAAGCCCGACGACCCGTTCGTCGTGCTGTTCACCTCCGGCACCACGGGCCTGTCCAAGGGCGTGCTGCACAGCCAGAACACGATCCATTCGGCGGTGCGCGGCTACGTCGACACCTTCCTCCTCGACGAGACCCTGGTCGCCGCCGTCTCCACACCGCTGGTGCACTACTCCGGCTTCGGCCAGGGCATCCTCGCCAGCGTCATGCTGGGCGGCACCATCGCCTTCCAGGACGTCCGCAAGAACGAGGTCCTGCTGGACCTGGTGGAACGGTACGGCGCCACTCTGCTGTACGGGCCGCCGCCGACCCTGATGGACATAGCCGAGTCGCTGCGCGCGGACAAGCGGGAGGTCAGCACGCTGCGGCATGTGGTGACCGGTTCGGCACCCGTGCTGCAGCCCCTCGTGGACGAGCTCCGCGACACCCTCGGAGTACGGACCTACTCCCTGTGGGGCATGTCGGAGAACGGCCCGGTGACCATCACCAAGCTCGACTACGACCAGGACTGGGCAGCACACAGCAACGGCCGGCCCATCGATTCGATGGAAATCCGGATCGACAACTGCAAGAACCCCGACGAACGTGCCTCCGTCGGCCGTCTGCGGGTGCGCGGCGCCTCACTGGCCCTGACCTACCACAAGCACGACGACCTGTTCGCGGCCGAACTCACCGAGGACGGCTGGTTCGACACCGGCGACGTGGCGCGCGAGGACGGCCGCGGCGGGATCCGCGTACTGGGCCGGGCCAAGGACGCCATCATGCGCGACGGCGTGGTCGTTCCCATGGCCGAGCTCGAGTCCACCATCGCCCGGCATCCGCGGGTGTCCGAGGCGGCTCTGGTGGGCCCGACCGGACAGGTGACCGACGAGATCCTCGCCGTGCTCGTACCCCGCGGCGGCGACGAGCCGACGCTGGACGAGATCCGCGAGCACCTGCGCGCGGCGGACCAGCCCGAGCGTTTCTGGCCGGATCGTCTGGTGGTGATAGCGGCGCTGCCCAAGACCCTCACCGGCAAGGTCCGCAAGGCCGAACTCCGCAAGCTCTACGGCTAGGCCCTGTCCGGGCGATCTTCGCGGGCCCGCGCCGCCTGGCACGGCACCTCGCCGCGTTGTCGGACCGCGCGAGTACGGCCGAGTACGAGCTGCGCTCCTCCGCCTTGCGATGCACCGCACCAGACGACGCGGGCTGATCCACGAAGATCGCCCGGACAGGACCTCGAGGGCCGAAGCCCCGCCGCTGGAAATCCCCTGGAAATCCCCCTCTACCCGACCGTTGGAGTCAGTCATGCCCCAGCCCACACCGGTGACCATGTCGGCGACTCTCGCCGCCGACGAGGCCATCGCCCGCCGCCGCCTGGCCGGACAGCGCGTGATTTCCATGGCCAGCGGCGAGATCGGTCTGCCTGTTCTTCCCGTGCTGAAGGCGAAGCTCGCCGAGGCCGCCGGCCACAACGCCTACGGACCCGTCGCCGGCAGTCTCGCCCTGCGCACCGCCGCCGCCGGCTACTGGCAGCGGCGCGGGCTGAGCACGTTCCCCGACCAGGTCGTGTGCGGGCCGGGGAGCAAGCCGCTGCTCTTCGCACTGCTGCTGGCCGTCGGCGGCGACGTGATCGTTCCCTCGCCGAGCTGGGTCAGTTACGCGGCCCAGGCCAAGCTGATCGGTGCCCGGCCCGTCGCCGTCCCGATCCTGCCCGGCCAGGGCGGAGTGCCGGACCCGGACCTGCTCCGCGAGGCGGTCACCGCCGCCAGGGCCGCCGGCTACGACCCGCGGTCCGTCATCGTCACCACGCCGGACAACCCGACCGGCACCATCGCGGCACCTGACACCGTGCGGCGCCTGGGCGAGGCCGCCAGGGAACTCGACCTCGTCATCATCTCCGACGAGATCTACTGCGACCTCGTGTTCGACCCGGCCGCAACCCCGGCCATGTCCCCGGCATTCTTCGCACCCGAACGCACCGTGGTCACCACCGGGCTCACCAAGAACCTGGCCCTCGGCGGCTGGCGGACCGGAGTCGCCCGGCTTCCCGACAACGAGGCCGGAAGCGCTCTGCACGCACGGCTGACCGGCATCGCCAGCCAGATCTGGTCCAGCCCGGCAGCGCCGGTCCAAGCAGCGGCTGCCTACGCCTTCAGCGAGCCGCCCGAGGTCGTCGAGCACATCGCGGCCGGCCGCCGGCTGCACAAGACGGTGGCCGACGCGATGGCGGAGCGGTTTGCCGCCGCGGGCGCCCTGCTGGCCCCGGTGACGGCCACCTGCTACCTGTACCCCGACTTCGAGCCGTTGCGCGACCACCTCGTGCAGACCCACGGGGTGAGCACCGGAGCCGAGCTCGCCCAACTCCTGGTCGAGCGCTACGGAGTGGGGCTCCTGCCGGCGAGCGCCTTCGGCGAGCCCGCGCACTCCCTGCGGCTCCGGGCAGCCACCAGCCAGCTCTACGGTGACACCGAAGAGCAGCGCACGGCCGCCCTCGGCGCAGCCGATCCCCTCGCCCTCCCCTGGATCCGGGAATCGCTCGACCGTGTGGAGGAGGTCCTGACCGATCTCCTGGGACGGACCGCCGCCCACGGGGCAAGCCCTCTCGAGGCCTGACCGACCGTCACTGCGCACGCCCGGCCGTCACTCCGCATGCCCCGGCCGGCTCCCGATGACGGGCTTCGACTTCAACTACAGCGCGGCCTTCGGCCGCCCATCCCCATAGGAAGGCCCACCACCATGTCAATCCTGTTCGAGTGCGAGTACAAGGGCGGGCGGTACGCGGGCTTCGGCAAGCCGGTCGCCGGTGAAGAGCAGACCCTGTACCGGGTGTCCGACGGACAGCTCCAGGCGCAGTTCCTCGTGGCCGACGGCCCCGAGGAGGTCATCGCCGCCATCACCGCGGAAGCCGAACAGATCACCGTCACCGCCGGTGACCCCGAGCTGCGCTACCTCCCTCCGCTGCTGCCCGGCACCGGGAACGCGCTGCTGAGCGGTTTCATGCGGACGCACAAGTCCAAGTTCGACACCGAGCCCACCGAGGACGAGGAGTTCGTCGCCCCGAACTGGTTCTTCAAGGGCTTCGGCTCCTGGCTGCGGATGCCCGGCGAGACCCTGGTCGTCCCCGAGAAGCCGGTCGCACTGATCGAAGAGCCCGAGATGGCCCTCGTGTACGTCAACGACGACGAAGGCAACCCGAAGTACGTGGGCTACACCTTCGGAAACGACCTGTGCGACATCGGACTGCACCGGCAGAACCCGGGCTGGAACCCGTACTGCAAGCTCTGCGACACCTCCATGGCCCCCTGGCTCTTCCTCGACGAGCCGCCCCAGTCCGTGACCGGCCGGGTCACCATCGAGCGGGACGGCGCGGCGGCCTGGGAGGGGAAGTTCTCCTGCGGCGGCGACTCGCTGTACTTCAAGGTGAAGGACATGGCGGACCACCTGTTCACGTACCCGGCGGTCCGCCGTCCCGGGATGGTGAACTACGTGCTCCTGGGTGCGGACGAGGCCAGCTTCCACGACGGTTTCCGCATCGCTGACGGAGACCGGGTGACCATCGAGGTGGAGAGCCACGAGGTCGTCCTGTCGAACGTCATCCAGTACGGGGGCCGGCCCGCGTCGGTGTGAACCCCGGCGCACCGCGCGTCCGACCACGGTGAAGAGGACCTGCCCGGCACTTCGGTTCCGGGCGGGTCCTCTCGTTTCCACCCCGTGACGGTTGCTCGAACCGTTCGGCACGGTGGCCCGGCTGGGACTACGCTGGGCAGGGTTTCATCCCGGCATTTCGGTGTGACCAGAGCCAGTTGCCCCACCGGGGTGCGCTGTGCGACACCCAGTGGGTCGGTCAATCCGTACAGGTGCCGGGCGACCCGAGGGAAACGAGGTAGGTCACATGCGCATAGGCGAGCTGTCAGAGCGCACCCAGACGTCCAGACGGCTCCTGCGCTACTACGAAGAGCAAGACCTGATCTCCTCGGAGCGTTCCGCCAACGGCTACCGTCAGTACGACGAGCGCCTCGTCGACCGGGTGATGCAGATCAGGGGACTCCTCGACGCCGGGCTGCCCACCCGGATCATCAAGCAGATCCTTCCGTGTCTCGACAAGCCACGGGCCATCCACTTCCCCGACGCCACCGCAGAGATGCTGGCCGCCCTTGAGCGGGAACGCGACCGCATGACCGAGCGCATCGACTGCCTGGTCCGCAACAGGGACGCGGTGGCCAGTTACATCGACGTGGTGCAGAACGGCGGCGCGCAGAGCGTTGCATGACGTCGCCCCGCCGATCAGAAGACCGGCGGGGCGAGTACGGGCGGGGGCGCGGCCGGGTCAGGCGGGGACCGGGACCGGCTCCTGCGCGGCGGCGGCCGGGGCGGTCTCCTCCAGCGGGGAGGACGAGGCCGAGGCGTAGGCCTCCTTGTCCAGGATTCCCTCGCGGGCCGCGACGATGACCGGGACCACGGCCTGGCCGGCCACGTTGGTGGCGGTGCGCATCATGTCCAGGATCGGGTCGATCGCCATCAGCAGGCCGACGCCCTCGAGCGGCAGGCCCAGCGTGGACAGGGTCAGCGTCAGCATGACCGTGGCGCCCGTGAGTCCGGCGGTGGCGGCGGAGCCGACGACCGAGACGAAGGCGATGAGCAGGTACTCCTTGATGCCCAGCTGCACGTCGAAGATCTGCGCGATGAAGATCGCGGCGAGCGCCGGGTAGATCGCGGCGCAGCCGTCCATCTTGGTGGTGGCGCCGAAGGGGACCGCGAAGGACGCGTACTCCTTCGGGACGCCGAGGCGCTCGGTGACCTTCTGGGTGACCGGCATGGTGCCGACGGAGGAGCGGGAGACGAAGGCCAGCTGGATCGCGGGCCAGGCGCCCTTGAAGAACTGGATCGGGTTGACCTTGGCGACCGTGGCGAGGAGCAGCGGGTAGACGCCGAACATCACGAGCGCCGAGCCGATGTAGACGTCGGCGGTGAAGGTCGCGTACTTGCCGATCAGGTCCCAGCCGTACGTGGCGATCGCGGTGCCGATGAGGCCGACGGTGCCGATCGGGGCGAGGCGGATGACCCACCACAGGGCCTTCTGGAGCAGCTCCAGGACGGACTCGGCGAGGTTCAGCACCGGCTGGGCCTTGCTGCCGAGCTGGAGGGCGGCGATGCCGGCGACGGCTGCCAGGAAGACGATCTGCAGGACGTTCAGCTCGGTGAAGGGCGTGATGATGTCCTTCGGCACGATGCCGGTCAGGAAGTCGATCCAGGAACCGGTGCGCTTGGGCAGCTTGCCGTCCTGCGGGGTGAGGCCGGTGCCCGAGCCCGGGTTGGTCAGCAGGCCGATCGCGAGGCCGATGCCCACCGCGATCAGCGAGGTGATCATGAACCAGAGCAGCGTGCGGGAGGCGAGCCGCGCGGCGTTGTTCACCTTCCGCAGGTTGGTGATGGAGACCAGGATCGCGAAGAAGACGAGCGGGGCCACGGCCAGCTTCAGCAGCTGGACGAAGATGTCACCGACCTGTTCGAGGGTGGTCTTCAGCCAGCTGACGTCCTGGCTGCGGGCTATCCAGCCGAAGAGGACGCCGAGCACGAGACCGGCGATGATCTGGGCCCAGAAGGGGAAGCGGAACGAGGCCTTGGCGGGGGCCTGGGGGGACGCGGACACGGGGGCACTCTCCGGGGACGACGCACGGGGAACTGGCGGGGGTTTCTGCGGTGGTGATGCGGTGCGGCAGCCAGGAGGGGCCGGCCGGGACCGCTGCCGTATCGATTCCGCTCAAGGGCGGGCGGGATTCAGCGACAACAGCAACAGGCCGCGGACACGCGGCGGCAGAGGTCGACGTGCAGGCGCGCCACGAGCGGGACGCTCGTGGTCATCGGGTGCGCGGGTGGGGTCGACATGTTGAACACGCTAACACTTGGCCTTTGAGAATCTCAAAGTCATTCTTTGGGTTGCCGCTACGCGCACCCTCGCGGCCCGGCCCCGGGAACGCCGAAGCCCCAGCGTTACGGGCGGTATTCCCGGCGCTGGGGCGGTTCGGTGTGAGGAACCCAACTGGTCCGTTACGGGCTCACGCGTGCGGCGTCGTCGGCCGCGTCCTCCTGGTTGCGGTTCGCGGCGAGCTTCTCCTTCGCACCCGCGACGCGTCCGGAGATCTGCTGGGACATCTCGTCGCGCTGCTTGCGCAGCAGGACGAACGACAGCGGCGCGGACAGGATCAGGGCGAGCAGCACGATCCAGGCGAAGTTGGCGTCGCCGAGCCCGGCGGGCACCGCGCCGAGACGGACCAGGAGCGCGACGGCGACGAGGCACCCGAGGAAGATACCCAGCCGCATGGCGGTGTAGCGGATCGTTGCGCTCGGCTTGAGGGACACGGTGACCCCTTCTCTCTCGTCGTGGTCGTACGTCGGCACGTGCCCGTGCCGGTGCCCGTCCAGTGAAGCACGCCGGACCCCCGCCCCCGCCCGGGGGGCCGCGGGGCGGCGGACACGGCGATACGGCGGATACGGCGGTTACGTCAGCGCCGGCGCAGCGGCAGCAGCATCGTGATGTCCTCGCGGTCGTCGCCCGGGGCCACGCGGATGGCGTCGGGGACGCGGCCGACCTCCTTGTAGCCGCAGGCCGCGTAGAAGTGCTCCAGACCGAGACCGCCGCGGCAGCCGAGGCGGATCGCTTCGATGCCCTCGATGGAGCGGGCCGCGTCGGCCGTCGCCTCCATCAGGTCGCGGCCGTAGCCCTTGCCCTGGTGGCGGGGGTGGACCATCACCGTGTACGCCCACAGCCAGTGCAGTTGGAGGTGGTGCGTGTTGTGGGTGAGGAAGGCGGTGGCGGCGACCGCCCCGTCCGCATCGTGCCCGACGAGCAGCCGGCTGCTCCCGTCGGCGACCGCGGCGAGCTGCCTGACCAGGGCCGGGCGGATGTCGTCGGCGGTGACCGGCGGTACGAAGCCCACGGCGCCGCCCGCGTTGCTGACGTCGGCCCACAGCTCCAGGATTCCGTCACGGAGGGCGGGGTCGACGACGGGGTCCAGGGTGAAGGTAAGGGTCATGAATCAAGGTTAGCCATTACGCGCCCGCTCGGGCAACGACTTTCACCCCCGGAGGCAAGCCCCCCGGACACGACGGAGCCCCGGTCCACGGGTGGTGGACCGGGGCTGCCGGAAGTTCACGTACGCGCGCGCTTGCGGGGCGCGTACGTGCGACGGCGCGTCAGACGCGCATGGCCTGCGGGGTCTCGCGCAGCCCCGCGTCGGGACCCGGATACTCGCGGATCACCTCGTACCGCGTGTTGCGCTCCACCGGA
>NZ_JBEZMA010000036.1:0-75131 GCF_040652415.1 Streptomyces sp. NPDC048255 | reverse complement strand
GGCCGAGCCGCCCGCAGGGCACACGGCACCGCGGACCGACCCCACCGACCAGGCCCCGGCGCAGCCGAACCCCACCCTGCCAGGGCAAAGCCAGGCCAAATCCAGCCCCGCCGGCGTTTGAGGCGCGGGGTCTGGGGCGGAGCCCCAGGAGCCCAGGCGCAGCCGAACCAGCACCGCCGAGCCGCCCGCAGGGCAGGCGCGTCGAGCGGGACCCGGTAGACCCCGGACGGGCAGGGTCAGCCGACCTTCGGCGGCTTGGGGAGGCCCGACGCGAGGGCCGAGCCGGCGCCTGCGAGGGAGCTGTCCGTGGCTCCGGTGGCGGTGCCGGCGGCCGCGGTGGTCACTTCGAGGGCCGTCTTCGTGTCCTGGACCGCCTGGCCCGGGTTGTCGGCGATGTCGGTGACGCGCTGGGTGATCGGCGGCCCCTGAATGGCCGGCTCGTCGGCGTGCGCGGCGACGGGGGTGAGTGCGAGGGCGGCGCCGCCGGTGAGGACCAGGGCGGAGAGGGTGCGCTTCATGGCATTCATGCCCCACCCAACGACCTGGCCGCGCCCCGGGTCACTGCGGCGTCAGCGGGAACGCCCGCGGCCCCGGATCGGGGGGATCGATCCGGGGCCGCGGGCGTGACACAGCGGGTGGGGCAGGGGAGGTCAGTCCTCGACCACCAGCGCCGGGGTGGACTTCGTCAGGACCTCGCCGCGGAAGAAGGCCGGGCTGCGGCGCTGTGTGACGATCATGACGACCACGCCCAGGAGGAGCAGGCCCACTCCGATGACGAAGACGCTGCCGATGCCGAAGAGCGAGGAGCCGGAGCCGTAGGCCGGGTCCCACATGTCGAACAGCGTCTGACAGAAGACTGCGACGAGCATCAGGCCGCCGATGCCCGGGAAGATCCCCTTGACGAAGAGGTCGCGCACCGAGCCGCGCAGGTCGCTGCGGAAGAACCAGACGCAGGCGAAGGCCGTGATCGAGTAGTAGAAGCAGATCATGAGGCCGAGGGCGTAGATCGTGTCGATCAGCACGTTCTCGCTGACCACGGTCATCACCGCGTAGAAGAGGCCGGTGGCGATGCCCGCGGCGACGGTGGCGCGGCCCGGGGTCTTGAAGCGGGGGTGGACCTGGGCGAAGGAGGACGGCAGCGCTTCGTAGGTGCTCATCGACAGGACCGTGCGCGCCACCGGGATGAAGGTGGTCTGCAGGCTCGCGGCGGCGGAGGCCAGGACCGCGACGAAGAGCAGGATGCCGAGGCCGGAGCCCATGATCGGCTCGGCGAGGGTGGCGAAGACGTTGTCGCTGGTCTCCTCGTTGCCGAGGCCGCTGCCCTCGGTGCCGACACCGGCATACATCTGCGCGGCGATGGCCACGACCAGGTAGGAAGCGACGATGACGACCATGGCGAGCATCGCGGCGCGGCCGGGGGTCTTGGCGCTGCCGACGCTCTCCTCGTTGACCGACAGGCAGGCGTCCCAGCCCCAGTAGATGAAGATCGAGAGGGACAGGCCGGCGGTGAAGGCGGCGAGGGAGTCCACGCCGAGGGGGTTCATCCAGGACCAGGAGAAGGCGAGCGAGCCCGCGACCTCGTCGGACTTGGTGATGGCCATGTAGGCGAACATCGCCAGCACCGCGAGCTGGAGGCCGACCAGGATGTACTGGACCCACTTGGTGGCGGTGATGCCGCGGTAGCTGATGGCGGTGGCGATCGCGATGAAGGCCAGGGTGGTGAGGATGTGGACGGCCTTGTTGCCGTCCAGGGCGGCGAGGTCCTCGCTGCCGCTCACTTCACCCAGGAGGAGGTAGAAGAAGTTGGTGGCCACGCCGGCGAGGTTGGAGAGCACGACGACGGTGGCGACCAGGAGTCCCCAGCCGCACATCCAGCCGACGCGGGGGCCGAAGGCCTTGACCGACCAGGTGAAGGAGGTGCCGCAGTCGGGGACCGCCTTGTTCAGGGCGCGGTAGGCGAAGGCCACCAGCAGCATGGGGATGAATCCGGCCAGGAAGATCGCCGGCATCTGCACGCCGACCTCGCTGACCGTGGGGCCGAGGGTCGCCGTCAGGCAGTACACCGGGGCGACCGTCGAGATGCCGATGACGGCGTTGCCCACCAGTCCGATGGACCCCTTGCCGAGGCCCTTACCGCGGACATCGCCCTCGGCGACGCCGCTTACCGTGTCTCCGGCCTGAGGCCGAGCATCCGTCTGTGTCATGGGTCAGGACGTTAGATGCTGCGTTTTCCACATCTGGACGCTGCGAGTCCGGAACCTAGACCCCCCATGCTCCTTTGAAATTCGAGATCATTGCCATTCAGAAGCATGTAATGCAAGGTTCACCGATTAATCCACCCATTGTTCGAGAGGACGTGGGCTCGGACTTTCGTTATGCGGAAACCGCAGCCATGTCCGTTTTGGGCATTTTTAAAGTTTCCCTTACGACTTTCCGGTGACCCCTGGTAACCCGTCGTGAGGACCGGTTTGCCGTGAACATGCCCGTCTCCTAGAGTCACGGCCGTTCAAGGTCATCTACTGGGGGACATCAAGCGCATGCGCACCAAGCCACTGTTCACGGCCGTCACAGCCGTCGCGGTTCTGCTCACCCTCCCCGCCTGCGGAGGCAGTGAGAACCCGGCCCTCGGCGGCATCGGCGCCGGCGGGGACACCAGCGCCGGGGCCGGTACGGGCGGCGGGGCCGCCGGAACCGGCGACGGCGGCCCGCACGAGGGCACCCTGGAGAACCCCACGAAGAACGGCGGGGTCAACGGGAACGCTCCCAAGGACGGGACCGCGTTCCAGAAGCTCCCCAAGGCGGGGACCATCGCTGCCGCCGCCCGCTTCGTCAACGACTTCACCAAGTGCGCCGAGATCACCACGACGAAGAGCGGCTACAAGTACTGGGACGAGGACGCCAAGTACGACGAGAAGTCGCACTCCGTCATCGAGCGCGGCAGCTGCGACGGGGGCGACACCCGCATCTTCATGATCAAGGACCCCAAGGCCTTCCAGGCCGCCTTCAAGGCCGAGATCGACAAGGAGTACAAGGAGACCAACGGCGGCGGCAACCCCAGCAGCGGAATCGTCGTCGGCCAGGACTTCACCGTCGGATCCACCCGCTCGACCGCCATGGCCGCCCTGCTGAAACCGCAGGCCGGGCTGCTGATGCTGAACTGCCACCCCGAGTTCACCGCGCCCAGCGGATTCCGCAAGGAGCCCGCCCTGGTGAAGGGCTGCGTCCTCACCGACTACTACAAGGACTGAGCGACGCGGCCGGGGCGCTGCGGCACCCGCCGCGCCCCGGCCCGCCGGAATCCCGGCGGGCGAATCCCGGTGCCGGAAACCGGGCGCCGTCCGCGAGACTGGCCCCATGCCCACGGCCGATGAGCTCCTCAGCGCGGAAACCGTCACCACCCTGGCCCGACTGCTCGCCCGGGCGGGCGGCCGCCGGTCCTCACCGGCCGTGCGCGCCCGCGCCGACGCGCTCGACTCACTCACGTACAGCGGCCGCGTCACCGCCGTCCGCGACGCCGTGCTCGCCGACCTCCCCGCGGACTGGCCCGCCTTCGAGGCCGTCGTCCGCACCGCCCTCGCCGACCCCGGCTTCACGGGCTGGATGACCTTCCCCGTCAACGAGGCCGTCGCCGTCCGCGGGCTGGACGTGTTCGAGCCCGGGCTGGCGCTGCTGCACGACCTCACCCCGCGGCTGACCGCCGAATCCGCGGTACGGCCCTTCCTGCGCGCCGACCCGGCCCGCGCCCTGGCCGTCGTACGGAAGTGGACGGCCGACCCGGACCCGCACGTGCGCCGCCTCGCCAGCGAGGGCACCCGGCCCCGGCTGCCGTGGGCACCGCAGCTGCCGGCCTTCGTCGCCGACCCGCGCCCGGCCCTGCCCGTGCTGGACGCCCTCTACCGCGACGAGTCCGAGTACGTCCGCCGCTCCGTCTCCAACCACCTCAACGACATCAGCCGCGACCACCCCGCCCTCGCCGTCGACACGGCGGCCCGCTGGCTGGCCGCGCCCGCCGACACCACGGACCGCGTCGTCCGGCACGGCCTGCGCACCCTGGTCAAGGCCGGCCGGCCCGAGGCGCTGACCCTGCTGGGCCACTCCCCGGACGTGCCGGTGAGCGTGCGCGGGCCGGTGGTGACCACCCCGCGGGTGGCCGTCGGCGAGCACCTCGTCTTCGACTGGGCGGTCACCAACACCGGCGTGCTCCCGGCGGAGCTGGTCGTCGACTACGTCGTGCACCACACGAAGGCCAACGGCACCCGCACCCCCAAGGTCTTCAAGCTCGTCACCCGCACCCTGGCTCCCGGCGAAACCCTCGGCGGCACCAAGCGGCACTCCTTCAAGCCGATCACCACCCGCCGCTACCACTCGGGCGAGCACCTGGTGCAGCTCCAGGTCAACGGGCGGGTCCGCGGCGAGGCCGTTTTCTCGCTGGACGCGCCCTGACCTCGCCTGGCAGGCTCCTGTCATGACCTACGGAATCGAGTCCCACCCCGCCCGGTGAGCGCCCGCGAAGAGCGCCAGCCGCTCAGCTCCCGGAAGACCCCCCTCTACGACTACGCCCTGTTCCGCCACGGCATCGAACCGGACGGGCGCGCCCCGTTCAACGGTTACCCCTTGCCCGACGGCTCCCTGCCGCAGCGCCCCAGCAAGAAGCTGACCTGGCAACAGGCCCATCCGGTGGTGACAGCGGCCCTCACTCCGCTGCTGGCCGACCCGGACCCGGTACGGGCCGCCGAAGCCATCCACTCGTGGGCCGAGGCCGCCGGTCTGCGCGTGCGTGCGGGCTCCCTGCGCGCCCACGTCGCACGGCTCGTCCCCGCGGACGAGGAAGCCGCACGGCGGACCGCCCGGCAGCTGACCCGCACCGGCACCTCCGTCGCGGCGGTCGGCATCGGCATGGCCCTGCTGATCCGTCTCGGCGAGGCCGAGGACGTGCCCTGCCTCAAGGCACTCGGCATGCTCCGCGGCTTCTGCTCCCTTGCCGTCGCAGCGCTCGACCCCCTCGACCGGCAGGCCGCCGCTCTGCTGGTCCTCAGCGACCGGTACGAGTCCGGACCACTGAGACCCCTGGTCGAGGCTGTCTCGGCCGGTGACGTGCAGGCGATCCGAGCGGCGCTGCTCACGGTGCCGGACGAGCCCGCGGCGATGGACTGCGCCCGCCGGGTCGCCGAGGCCGCCGACCTCCACGGCCTGCTGCGTAGCCGACCCGGGGACGCCGAACTGCTCGCAGTGACCGGCCGGCTGCTGCACCGCATGGCCGATCAGCAGGACAGCAGCTCCGAGATCCTCGACTACGTGCCCGCCCGGGCCGTGTACGAGACCCTGGTCCGGCATGCCGACCGGCTGCCCCCGACCCCGGAGCACCGGTCGCTGCTGCTGTCGGTCGCCCTCGACCTGCACAGCAGCCCCGCCGTACTGCTGAACTGGCGGCCCGGGCGGCGCCAGGCCCTGCTCGACGCCCTGGACCGGCTGATGGCCGGGGCTGCGCCGGCCCCCGTACCCGGCGACCGGCGGGCGGACTGGTTCCGGCGCAACCGGCACCTCCCCTTCGCCCGCACCGCGGCCGGTGACCGCCCCCGGTGGGAGGTGGTCGTCGTCCACGGCCCCGAGGACTCCCCCGCCGTCGAGAGCCGGATCCTGGTCGACGGGATCCCGCTCGTCCCCGCGCTCTTCGGGAAGGGGCGGGCCAACCCGCCCGAGTACCTGCTCGACAGCGGCCGGCTCCGCGCCTCACCGGAGCCGCGGGAGGTGCAGCTCGCCGAGGCGTCCTGCACCGAGGGCTGCTGCGGCGCCCTGTACGTGACGATCCGCCGGGACGGCGCGGACGTCGTGTGGGACGGCTGGCGCGGGGCGGTCGGCCCGCAACCGCCCCCGTACCGCTTCGAGGCGGCCGCCTACGACGCCGAGGTCGAACGCGCCGAGCGGGACCACTCCTGGTGCTGGCCGGCCCGCAGCACCGCGCGGCTGATCGCGGCCGGTCTGCGGGAGCGGCCGGACCTGCTGAGCCGATGGGACCTCTCCGTCAACTGGGTCGGGACCGATTGGCAGGATCCGCACACGACGGTGGTGCGGCTCGTGTACACGCCACCGGACCGCGCCGAGGGGACGGAGGGGGCCCAGCCGCCACGCCTGTACTTCGACTGGCGCCTGCCCGACGACGACAGCCCGCCGCAGGAGCGGGCGGCAGCCGCGCTGGAACGGATCGCGGCGTCCGACCCGAAGGGCTTCGCCCGCTTCCAGGGGGGCGACAGCGAACTCGCCGCGTCCCTCGGCTACGGCCGGCCGCAGGGCTAGTAACCCGAGCAAGGCCGGGGTCCGGCCGGGAGTTCCCCCGGCCGGACCTCGGTCCGCCGCCCCCGCCGCCCCCGTGGCCCCGGCGGCCCGCCGCCCCGGCTCAGCCCGTCCAGACGATCGACTGCATCTCGCTGTAGGCGTGCAGCGCGTACGAGCCCACGTCCCGGCCCACCCCCGACCGCTTGAAGCCGCCGAACGGGGCCTCCATGTTCCGGCCGATGGTGTTCACGCCCACCCCGCCCGCGCGCAGCCGCCGCGCCACGCGGAACGCGCGCGCCGAGTCCCCGGACCACACGTAGCTGATCAGGCCGAAGTCGCTGTCGTTGGCCAGCCGGACCGCTTCTTCCTCGTCGCCGTCGAAGGGGACCACCACGACGACCGGCCCGAAGATCTCCTCGCGCACCACCCGCATGTCGTTCGTGCAGTCGACCAGGAGGGTCGGGGCGACGTAGAAGCCGCGGCCGTCCCCCACCACCGGGCGCTCGCCGCCGAACGCGAGCCGCGCGCCCTCCTTCTTGCCCAGCTCCACGTACGACTCCACGCGGTCCCGGTGCGCCGCCGAGATCACCGGGCCGACCACCGTGCCCCGCTCCCCCGGGTCGCCGACCTTCATGAAGGCCAGGTAGCCGGTCAGCTTCTCGATCAGCCGGTCGTAGACCGAGCGGTGGGCGATCACCCGGGTCGGAGCGGTGCAGATCTGTCCGGAGTAGAAGGAGAAGGTGGTCCCGATCCCCATCACGGCCGCGTCCAGGTCGGCGTCCTCCAGGACGATCGCCGCGCCCTTGCCGCCCAGCTCCATCAGCTGCCGCTTCATCGTGCGGCCGCAGACCTCCGCGATGCGCTGGCCGACGGCCGTGGAGCCGGTGAAGGACACCATGTCCACGTCTGGGGAGTCCACGGCCGCCTCGCCGACCTCCACCGACTGACCGTTCACCACGTTCACCACGCCCGGCGGGACCCCGGCCTCCGCGAGGGCCTCGGCCATCTTGAACACCGACAGCGGGTCCTGCGGGGCGGGTTTGACCACCACCGTGTTGCCCATGGCCAGCGCCGGGGCGACCTTGCCCGCCGGGTTCGCCCACGGGTTGTTGTACGAGGTGATGCAGGTGACCACGCCGACCGGCTGGCGCACCTCCAGCGCGCCCAGCACGCTCGCCTTCCCCATCGGACCGGCCTCGGTGACCTGCGGCGGCAGGCCCCGCTCCACGGGTTCCAGGGCGCCCTTCGCGTACCGGCGGAAGCGGGTCACGCCCACCCCGACCTGCATGCCGCGCGCGATCCCGGTCGGCGCGCCCGTCTCGGCCTGCGCCAGCGCCGACCACGGCTCGTACTCCCGCTGGATGATGTCGGCGGCCCGGTCGAGGATCGCCGCGCGCGCCTCGGGCGTCGTACGGGACCAGGACCCGAAGGCCTCGGCCGCGGCGCGGGCCGCCTCCTCGACCTGGGCCCGCGAGGCCTCGGGCGCGAGCCCGGCCACCGATTCGTCCGCCGGGTTGACCACCGCGTAGTGGCCGCCGGCGGGCTCCACCCACTCCCCGCCGATGAAGAGCCTGGTAGCCGCGTGCTTCTGCGGATCCGTCACCGGGTGCTCACCGTCCTCGTGTCCCGGCCCGACCGGAGCACGATCCCGGGGATCGCCCCCGTGATCTCGTCGTCGCGGATGGTCTCCACGCCGTTGACCCGCACGGACACGATCCCGATGGCCCGCGCGTCCAGCCGCGGGCTGTCCCCGGGCAGGTCGTGGACGAGGGTCGCCGGACCGGCCTCGATGCGCTCCGGGTCGAAGAGGACCAGGTCGGCGTGGTAGCCCTCGGCGATCCGGCCGCGTTCGCGCAGCCCGAACAGCTGGGCCGGGTCGTCGGTGAGCATCCGTACCGCCTGCTCCAGCGGGACCAGTTTGCGGCCGCGCAGGCAGTCCCCGAGGAAGCGGGTCGTGTACGGGGCCCCGCACATCCGGTCCAGGTGCGCGCCCGCGTCGGAGCCGCCCAGCATGACGTCCTCGTGCTGCCAGGTCTCCTGGCGCAGGGCCCAGCTGGCCGGGTCGTTGTCGGTGGGCATCGGCCAGAGCACCGTGCGCAGCTCGTCGTTGGCGCAGATCTCCACCAGGCAGTGGAAGGGGTCCTGGCCGCGCTCGGCCGCGATGTCGCCGACGACGCGGCCGGACAGGCCCTCGTTCTCCTTGCTGTACGTGTCTCCGATGACGTAGCGCCCGAAGTGGGCGAGGCGGCGGAAGACGCCTGCTTCCTTGCTGTCGGCGCGGCGCAGCATCCCGGCCCGGACGTCCGCGTCGCGGAGCTTGGCGATCCGCTCGGGGACGGGCAGGCCGAGGACCTCGCCCCAGCCGGGGATGAGGTTGAGCGCGCAGAACGTGCCGAGGGACATGTTCATGGGGGTGAGGATCGGCATGGTCAGTGCCACGATCCGGCCGCCGGCCTTGCGGGCCCGCTCGCTCGGGACGAGCTGGCGCGGGACGCGTTCGGGGACGGAGGCGTCGATGGTGAGGACGTTCCAGTTCAGCGGGCGGCCCGCGGCCGCGCTCATGTCGACGAAGAGGTCGATCTCCTCGTCGGAGAACTGGTCGAGGCAGCCCGCGACGATCGCTTCGAGCTGGGTGCCCTCGTGGTCGGCGACGGCCTGGGAGAGGGCGAGGAGTTCGGCGGGCTTCGCGTGCCGGGAGGCGACGGGGGCGCCGGATCCGTCGGAGTGGGTGGAGGACTGGGTGGTGGACAGGCCCCAGGCGCCGGCGTCCATGGCGTCGTGGAAGAGTTCGAGCATCTGCTGGAGCTGCTCGGGGGTGGGCTGTCCGCCGACGGCCGCCTCGCCCATGACGTGGCGGCGCAGGGCGCAGTGGCCGACCATGAATCCGGCGTTGACGGCGATCCGCCCCTCCAGGGCGTCGAGGTACTCGCCGAAGGTGGACCAGGTCCAGTCGACGCCTTCTTCCAGGGCCTTGAGGGCCATGCCCTCGACCTTGCTCATCATGCGGCGCGTGTAGTCGGCGTCCTCCGGGCGGGCCGGGTTGAGCGGGGCCAGGGTGAAGCCGCAGTTGCCGCCGGCGACGGTGGTCACGCCGTGGTTCATGGAGGGGGTGGCGTACGGGTCCCAGAACAGCTGGGCGTCGTAGTGGGTGTGGGGGTCGATGAAGCCGGGGGTGAGGACCAGCCCGGTGGCGTCCTCGCTGGTGCGGGCCTCTTCGGTGACGGTGCCGGGGTCGCCGATGGCGACGATCCGCCCGTCGCGTATCCCCACGTCTGCCACGCGGGCGGGGGCGCCGGTGCCGTCCACGACGGTCGCGCCCTTGATCAGGTGGTCGAGCATGACGTCCCTTCTGCCGGTGTTCGCGTTGCTGGCCGTGTGCTGGGGCTCCGCCCCAGACCCCGCGCCTCAAACGCCGGCGGGGCTGGATCTGGCTGCTGCCGTCCGCCAGGCGCCGCCGGAGCCAAATCCAGCCTCGCCGGCGTTTGAGGCGCGGGGGTCTGGGGGCAGCGCCCCCAGCAGCGGCGCCGCACCCCCAGGGCCCCGCGTGCCCGACCGGAGGTCAGGCGGCCTGGCGGAAGCGGGTCGTGCGGTGCACCGGGTCGGTGTCGATCTGCGGGATGACGTGCTCGCCGATGAGCTTGATGGTGGTCATCGTGTCCTCGTACGAGACCCCGGTCGGCAGGCCGAAGGACAGCTGGTCCGCCCCGGCCTGCTCCCAGCGCTTGCACTGGGCGCGGACCTCGGAGGGGTCGCCGCAGATCAGCAGCTCCTCCGCGATCAGCAGCTCGATGATCTCCGCGTTGTACTCGGGCAGCGTCTCGGGCCACTGCGGGATCGCCTCGGGCCGCGGGAAGGTGTCGTGGTAGCGGAAGACCAGCGACTGGAAGCGGTTCATATTGGCGTTGACCGCTATCTCCACGGCCTTGTCGTGGGTCTCGGCGCAGATCGCGGTCGAGGTGACCATGACGTTGTCGTTGACGAAGGCGCCGATGGCCTTGGCCTCCTGGATGGCCGTCTTGTACTGCTCCAGCACCCACTCCATGTCGGAGACCTTCTGGACGCTGAAGCCGAGGACGCCGAGGCCCTTCTTGGCGGCCATCGCGTAGGAGGAGGGGGAGCCGGCGGCGTACCACATGGCCGGGTGGGCCTTGCCGTACGGCTTGGGGAAGACCTTGCGCGGGGGCAGCGACCAGTGCTTGCCCTGGAACCCCTCGTACTCCTCCTGGAGGAACATCTTGGGGAACTCGGCGATGGTCTCCTCCCAGATCTCCTTGGTGTGGTTCATGTCCGTGATGCCGGGCATGAAGCCGAGGATCTCGTGGCTGCCCGCGCCCCGGCCGGTGCCGAACTCGAAGCGGCCCTTGGAGAGGTGGTCGAGCATGGTGACCTTCTCGGCCACCTTGACCGGGTGGTTCACCGGGGCGAGCGGGTTGAAGATGCCCGAGCCGAGGTGGATGCGCTCGGTGGCCGCGGCGAGGTAGCCGAGGAACACCTCGTTCGCCGACAGGTGCGAGTACTCCTCCAGGAAGTGGTGCTCGGAGGCCCAGGCGTACTTGAAGCCGGACTTGTCGGCCTGGATGACGTACTCGGTCTCCTCGACCAGCGCCTTGTGCTCTGCCTGGGGGTCGACCTTGGACCGCGCCTCAGGCACGTATCCCTGCACGAAGAGCCCGAATTCCAAGGGGGTTCACCGTCCTTTGGTTTCTGACGTTGCGTCAGATCAGATGTCTCGACTGTTCCATCGCGGGGGCGGGAGCGTCAATACCTGACGCTCCATCAGATCACTGCCGGACGGTCTCAGAGGATGCTGACACCGGCCATCCAGCCGCCGTCTATGACGAACGGCTGCCCGGTGATGTACGAGGAGTCCTCGCTGGTCAGGAAGAGGGCCAGCCTGGCCACCTCCTCGGGCTGCCCCACCCGCCCCATCGGCACGACCCGCTTGTACAGCTCCGCCATCGCGTCCCGCGCCTCGTCGGTCATCCCGGCCGGATCCAGCAGACCGGGGTTGGCCATCGGGGTGTCCACGGCGCCCGGGCACATCGCGTTGACCCGGATCCCCTTGGCGGCCAGCTCCAGCGCGGCCACCCGGGTCAGACCGACGACGGCCGCCTTGGTCGCGGCGTACGAGCCGACGTACGCCATGCCCGTCAGGCCGGTGTACGAGGAGGTGTTCACGATCGTGCCGCCGCCCGCCGCCTCGATCTCCGGGGCGACCGACTTGATGCCGAGGAAGGCGCCGACCTGGTTGACCTGGACCACCTGCTGGAACTCCTCCAGCGGGGTCGCGGTCAGCTCGTTGAAGCGCAGGATGCCCGCGTTGTTGACCAGGCCGTCGACCGGGCCGAAGGCCTCCTTCGCCGCGGCAACGGCGGCCGCCCAGTCCTCCTCGCGGCTCACGTCCATCCGCACGTAACGGGCCCGGTCCTCGCCGATCTCCTTGGCCACGGCCGCGCCCTGCTCGTCCAGCACGTCGCCGAGGAGCACCTTGGCCCCCTCGGCGGCGAAGAGCCGCGCCTCCTGCTCGCCCTGCCCGCGCGCCGCACCCGTGATGATGACGACACGCCCGTCCAGCTTGCCCATGCCGGTGCTCCTAATCGTTGAGGTGCGGCGCGACCTCGGCGCCGAACGCGGCCATCTGGTCCACGAGTTCGGCGCGGTCGCGGCTGCGGAAGCGGACCTGGATCTGGTCGACGCCGAGCGCCTTGTACTCCCGCAGGGACTCGGCGAGCGCCTGCGCCTTGCCGGTGAGGGTCCGGCGGCCGGTGTCCCAGGCGGGCTCGCCGACGTACAGCGCCTCGGTGATCGCCCCGAACTCGACGGGGTCCCCGATCCCGGCCGCGGCGCGCAGCTCCTTGATCCGGGCGATCTGCGCCGGGAGCCGGTCGCGCGGGTCCCCCTGCGGGAGCCAGCCGTCCCCGCGCAGGGCCGCGCGGCGCACGGCGGGGCCGGAGGAGCCGCCGACCCAGACGGGGATCCGCTGCTGGGCGGGGCGGGGCAGCTGGCCGAGGTCCTTGAAGGAGAACAGCTCGCCCTCGAACTCCGGGTACTCCTCGGGCCCCAGTGCGGCCCGCAGCGCGTCCAGGGTCTCGTCGAGCACGGCTCCGCGGCGCGCGAAGTCCACGCCGAGGACCTCGAACTCCTCCTGCACGTGCCCGGCGCCGACGCCGAGGATCAGCCTGCCGCCGGAGAGGTGGTCGAGGGTCGCGTACTGCTTGGCGCTGATCAGGGGGTGGCGCAGGCCGAGGATCGCGACGTGGCTGAGCAGCCGCACGTGTTCGGTGATCCCGGCCAGGAAGGAGAGGGTGGCCACCGGGTCGTACCAGACGGTGCTCATGGGTCCGGCGAGCCGCCGCGGGATCGCCACGTGGTCGCAGGTGGCCAGGTATCCGAAGCCGGCCCGGTCGGCGGCCCGCGCCACCTCGGCGAGATCGGCGGCCGTGGCCGATGCCTCCCAGGGCTCGGCGTAGATGGTGCTCTGCGACTGGATCGGGAGCTGCATCCCGTAGACCAGCCGCCCTTCGGTGAACACGCGCGCCATGCCGGGCCCGCCTCGCCTTCGTCTGCCGATTCGTCTGCCGATTCGTCATACCGGTGCCGGGCCATCGTCGTAGCTGACGGTTCGTCAGGCAAGAGGGGGACCGAACCTCGCGGGCTCCGAACGTTGCGGGTACGGGTGCGTACCCGTACCCTTGCTCCCATGGGAAGGAGCACGCTCATGGCCGACGCCAACATCCGCATCCCCGAGGAAGCCAAGGACAGACTCGCCGCCATAGCCGCCGCCGAGGGGCTGTCGCTGCGCGCCTATCTGGCCCGTCTCGCCGAGACGCTGCTCACGCCGGCCGAGCGGGCCGAGCGGGCCGAGCGCGCCCGCGCCGCACTGCAGGACTGGAACGGCTACGCCCCGACCGCTTCCGAACAGCAGGACCTCGACACCGAGTTGGACCGGCGCCTGGCGGAGGCGAGGGGCCGGTGACGGAAACGCACATCGTGTTGGACGAGACGGCGATGGTGGCAGCAGGACAGGGCAACGTCCTCGCCTCCCGCCTCATCCACCGCGCGCACGCCGAGGCCGGCTGGTACCTCTACGCACCCTCGTGCGCCCTGGTCGAAGCCGACCGCGCCCGGCCCGGCACGGCGGAGCACCTCGCCGCCCTGCCGGGCATCACCATCCTCGACCTGGACCTGCCCGCCGCGCTGGCGGTCGCGCGCCGGGAGAGCTGGGCCGCGGCCCACACCCAGTACGCGGCCCAGCCCACGCCCGAACGGCCCGAAGGCGCGATCATCGCCACCACCCTCCCCAAGCGGTGGAAGGGCGAGCCGGTCCGTGTCCTGGACCTGGGTGCCTGACCGGCGCTCCGGTCAGAAGCCTTCGGGGCCCACACGAGCCGCTGTTCGCCGCCTGTGCGGTCCTGCTGTTCGGGGTACTGGAGGACTCGCCGTTCATCCCCGGGCTGGGGATCCTGTGCAGCGTCTTCGACCTCGCCTACATCGGACTGCTGCTCCGCCCCCGGCTCAGAAGCCTTGCGGGCCCATCACGATGACCGGCTTCGCCGCCGGGTCGAGGGTCTCCAGGACCTTCTTCATCGCCTGCTTCGGGATGCCTACGCAGCCCTGCGAAGGCCCGTCGTGGTCCACGTGGAGCCAGATGTTGCCGCCCTTGCCCTCGCCCTCCGGCTTGACCGGGTCCAGCGGCGAGCGGCCCGGCCTGCGGTTGAAGTCGATGGCGACGACGTAGTCGAAGGAACCCGCCAGCGACTCGCCGTTCACTCCCCGGCCCGTCGCGACGAAGGAGCGGTCCTTGTCGTACGGGAGCTTCGTGCCCGGCGGCGCGGCCAGCAGGCCGCCCGCGTCGGTCAGCGCGAAGACGCCCTGGGGGGAGGTGAGGTCGCCGTACGTACGCTCCGTGGACCAGCCCTTGGCCCCGTTGCGGGCCGGCCAGCTCTCCGCCCGGACCCAGTCGGCGCCGGCCGCGGGGCGCGTGTAGAGCGTCGCGGTGGCCTCCGAGGAGTCCGCCGCCTTGCCGCTGACCAGGATGAGCTGGCGGGACTCCGCCGGGATGCCGGCCCTGGTCTGCTCGCTGATGCCGGTCAGGCCCTGCATGACGTCCCGCTGGGCGTCGCGCGCGGCCCGGTCCCGGGCCGGCGGACGGGCGTCCGAACGGGCCTGGAGCGCGGCGTCGGAGGCCCCGTCCTGGTCCTGGGCGGCGTACAGCCAGCCCGCCCCGAGGGTCATCAGGCCGAGGGTGGCGGCGAGGGCCACGCGGCGGGGCGCACGGGATGTGCGCGTCGTACGGGGCCTGCGCGACCTGGGGGAACGGGCTCGGGCGTGCTTGCTCATCAGACCGACCGTACAGCAGCCGATCTTCAGTGTGGCTGAGCGCTGCCCTGCCGCCGGGTGTCCGCCGCGGGAAAGCGGAGCCGCACCGTCAGCCCGCCGTCCGGGGCCGGATTGGCCCACGCCGTCAGCTCCGCCCCGTGCGCCCGGGCGATGGAGGCCACGATCGACAGGCCCAGCCCGGCGCCCTCACCTGGGGTGTGCCGGCGTTCCGCACGCCGCCGGAAGGGCTCCAGGAGCCGCGGCACATCGGCCGGATCGATCACCGGGCCGGTGTTCGACACCGTCAGTTCCCCGTCGGCGGAGGTGGCCAGGGCGAGCCGGCCGCCCGCACGGTTGTGACGTACGGCATTGGTCAGCAGGTTCCGCACCAGGTGGCCCAGCAGGGCCCGGTCGCCCGTCACGGTGAGCGGGGCGAGGGCGGGCTCCACCGTCAGGCCCTGGTGCGGGCAGGCCTCCAGTTCGGCGGCGGCCAGCGCGGCCAGGTCCACCCGCTCGGTGGACTCCAGCCCTTCCTCCGACACCGCGAGCAGCAGCAGCGACTCGATGAGGTGCTCGCTGGCGTCGGCGACGCCGATGAGCTTGGCGCGGATCCGGGCGACCCGTTCCGGCGGCGGGTCCCCGGCCAGCCCGATCTCGGCCGCCGCCCGCTGCACGGCGAGCGGGGTGCGCAGCTCGTGCGCCGCGTTCGCCGCGAACCGGCGCTGGGCGGAGACCAGGTGCTCCATCCGGTCCAGCATGGCGTCGAAGGTGTCGGCGAGTTCCTTGAGCTCGCCGGGCGGGGCGTCGAGGCCGATCCGCTCGTCCAGGTTCTCGCCGGACAGCCGGCGCGCGGTCCCCGTGATGACGGCGAGGGGGCGCAGCACCCGGCCGGCCATCCACCAGGCCAGCCAGATCGACAGCACGGCGAAGACGGCCAGGGCGATGAGGGAGACGGTCAGCAGCCGGTGCTGGGCGGCCTCGGTGACGGCGCCCGACAGGTTCCGGGTGAGGGCGTAGGCCCGCAGCTGCTCCGGGCTGGGCCCCTCGCCCGGGGCCACCGTCCGGGCGGGTTCCGGACTGCGGTACGGGTACGGTTCCGGCGTCTCGCCCGCCCGCAGCGCCGGGCTCACGGTGCTGACGACCCCGCTGACGCTCGCGTAGAGCCCCTGGCCGACCAGGACGTAGACCAGCGCCACCAGGGCGCCGCCGGCCAGGAGCAGCAGCGCCCCGTACAGGGCGGTGAGCCGGCCGCGCTCGGTACGCGGGACGGCGGGCGGCAGGGTGCGCGGGAGGGCTCGGCGCAGGGCGCGGGCGGCGCGGGCGGCCCGGCTCCGATCCCCGCTCACCGGGCGGCGATCCGGTAGCCCGCGCCCGGCACCGTCTCGATGAGCGGCGGCTCGCCCAGCTTGGCCCGGAGCTTGCTGAGGGTGACGCGGACGGCGTTGGTGGAGTAGCTGGTGTCCTCCTCCCAGACCTCCTCGATCAGGTCGTCGTTGCTGACCACCGCGCCCTCGGCCCGCAGCAGCGCCTCCAGGACGGCGAACTCCTTGCGGGACAGGGCCAGGCGGCGCCCGTCCCGCGCGGCGCTGCGGCGGGCGGTGTCCACGGCGACCCCGGCGCGCTCCAGTACGGGCGGCAGGGCGGGCCGGGCGCGCCGGCCGAGGGCCAGGACGCGGGCGAGGAGCTCGTCGTAGGCGAAGGGCTTGGTGAGGTAGTCGTCGGCGCCCAGGCCCAGGCCCTCGACGCGGTCCCGTACGGTCCCGGAGGCGGTCAGCATCAGGACGCGGGTCAGCAGCCGCTCGCGCACCACGTGGCGGCAGACCTCGTCGCCGTGCAGGCCGGGCAGGTCGCGGTCCAGGACGAGGACGTCGTACGCGCCGAGGCGCAGCCGCTCCAGGGCCTCCAGGCCGTCGCCCGCCTCGTCGACGGCCAGCGCGTCACGGCGCAGCCCCTCGGCGATCATCTCCCGGAGGAATTCCTCGTCCTCCACCACCAGTACGCGCATGCCGTCCTCTTTACCGGAGACCGGCATTTCGTCGGTGTAAGCACGGGGCGAGAGGGAAGCGAAAGCCCTCCTTGCCGCAGGGTCGGGCCCATGAAGCGATCCCTCATCATGACCACGGCCGCGGCGATCACCGGTCTGGCGCTGGCCGTCACCGGCTGCGCGAACGGCACGTCCGGCGGGAAGTCCGGCGGGAAGCAGGACGGCGCCTCGGCAGGCGGTTCGGGCGGCGGGGCGGGCGCCGACGCGGACAAGGCGGTGAAGATGCGCCAGTGCCTGCGCGAGCACGGCATCGACGCGCCCGACCCCAAGCCCGGCCAGGACCCGCGCGCGATGACGGTGGGCGGCGGCGTGGACCCGCAGAAGATGCAGGAGGCCATGAAGGCCTGCGGGATGGGCGGCCCCGACTCCGGCAAGGAGCCCACGCAGGAGGAGAAGGACAAGGAGCTCAAGTGGATCCGCTGCATGCGCGAGAACGGGGTCCAGCTCAAGGATCCTGAGTACAACGGGGGCATGCGCACCGGCATCGAGGTGCCGCCGGGCCAGGAGAAGGCCTTCGAGGACGCCCAGAAGAAGTGCGAGGCGGCCCGGTCGTGAGGAAGCGCGGGAAGTGGCTGCTGGCCTCGCTCGCCGTCGTCCTCGCGGCCTCCGGCGGCGGCTACGCGGTGAAGGCCGCCCAGCCCCGGCAGGACGGTGCGGGCCAGCAGCGCGCCGACGGCCTGCCGCCGGCCACGGCGCCCGTGCAGCGCGGCGACCTCAGCTCCGGCCTCCAGACGGAGGGCACGCTCGGCTACGCGCAGGAGCGCAAGGTCAACGCGGCCGGGCCGGGCGTGCTGACCTGGGCCGCGGGCGAGGGCACGGCGGTCGAGCGGGACGGGAGGCTGTACGAGGTCAACGGCAGGGCGGTGCGGCTCATGTACGGGTCCACGCCGATGTACCGGCCGCTGAAGGCCGGGGACAAGGGCGAGGACGTCAAGCAGCTCAAGCGCAACCTCCAGGCGCTCGGGTACGGAACGGGGCTGGACGCGGGCGACGGCACCTTCACGGCGGGGACGGCCACGGGCGTCAAGCGGTGGCAGAAGCAGCACAAGATGCCGGAGACGGGCGAGGTCGCCAAGGAGGACATCGCCTTCGCCCCGGGGCCGCAGCGGGTGCGGAAGAACGACTCGGCGGTCGGTGACGAGCCGGGCCCCGGCAAGCCCGTGATGACCCTGACGGGCACGGAGCGGATCGTCCGCTTCCAGATGGACGCGGCGAAGGCGGGGGCCGCGAAGGCCGGCGAGCAGGTCACGGTGCGGCTGCCGGGCGGCGCCTCCGTCACCGGGAAGATCGACGCGGTGGGCGGCCCGGCGGACCCGGGCGGCGCGAACGGCTCGAACGGCTCCGGGGGTGGGGGGAGCGGGGGTGGCGGTGGCGCCGGTGGTGGCGACAAGAAGGCCAAGGTCGAGGTCACCGTCACCTTCGAGGACCCGTCCCAGGTCAACGCCCCGGACCAGTCCCCGGTATCAGTCGTCCTGACCGGCGAGACCCGCAAGGACGTGCTCTCCGTACCGGTCAACTCGCTGCTGGCCCTGGCCGGCGGCGGCTTCGGCGTCCAGGTCGTGGAGGACGGCAGGGCGCGCGAGGTGAAGGTCGAACTGGGCATGTTCGGCAACGGCCGGGTCGAGGTGACCGGCGACGCCCTGAAGGAGGGCATGCAGGTGGGGATCCCGAAGCTATGACGCACACGCACCCGCACACGCACACGCATCCCGTGCCCGTGGTCGAACTGGCCGGGGTCACCAAGGAGTACCCGGGCGGGGTCGCGGCCCTGCGCGGGGTCGACCTGAAGGTCACGAGCGGCGAACTGCTGGCCATCGTCGGCCCGTCCGGATCCGGGAAGTCCACCCTGCTGCACATCGTCGGCACCCTGGACCGGCCGACGGCCGGCCGGGTCGCGATCGCCGGGTACGACATCGCGGCCCTCTCGGACCGCGCCCTGTCGGCGCTGCGCTCGCGCCACGTCGGCTTCGTGTTCCAGTCCTTCCACCTGGTACCGGGCATCAGCGCCCGGGCGAACGTCGCCGAAGGCCTGCTGTACTCGGGCCTCTCGCGGGGCGAGCGCGGCCGCCGGGCGGAACGGGCCCTGGAACGGGTCGGCCTCGGCGACCGGATGGACCACCGGCCCCACGAGCTGTCCGGCGGGCAGAAGCAGCGCGTGGCGATCGCCCGCGCGGTGGCGGGCGCACCGGACCTGCTGCTGGCCGACGAGCCGACGGGGGCGCTGGACACGGCGTCCGGGGAGTCGGTGATGGAACTGCTGCACGAGCTGAACGGGGACGGGGCCACCATCGCCGTGATCACCCACGACAACGAGATCGCGGCGAGCCTGCCGCGGCAGGTACGGATCCGGGACGGGGAGATCGTGGCGGACGTGTGGAACGCGGGTGCGGGTGTGGGTGCAGGTACGGGTACGGGTGCAGGTACGGGTACGGGTGCAGGTACGGGTACGGGTGCAGGTACGGGTACGGGTGCAGGTACGGGTGCTGGGGCCGGGGCCGGGGCTGGGGCGGTGGTCGCGTGACGGGGCGGCGTAGGGGTGCGGATGCGGGTGCCCGTACGGGTAGCCGTACGGGCACCCGTGCGCGGAGGCTGACGCCGCCGAGGCTGTCCCCCCGGGACGTCCTGCACGTCGGTTCGGCCGGCCTGCGCGCCCGCCCGATGCGGGTGTTCCTCTCCGCGCTCGGCATCGCCATCGGCATCGCGACGATGATCGCGGTGGTCGGGATCTCCTCCTCCAGCCAGGCCAAACTGCTGCGCGAACTGGACCGGCTCGGCACCAACATGCTCGTCGCGTCGCCGGGCCAGGGCATGTTCAGCGGTCAGGACACCCGACTGCCCAAGGAAGCCCCGGGCATGATCTCCCGGATCCAGGGGGTCGAGTCGATCGGCACCACCGGTGACGTGGCCGAGTCCGTACGCCGGACGGAGAACATCCCGTCGGAGGAGACGGGCGGGGTCGTGCTCAAGGCGGCCAAGGACGACCTGCTCGGAACCCTGCGCGCGCGGATGGGCAGCGGCACCTGGCTCAACGAAGCCACCGGCCGCTACCCGTCGGTGGTGCTCGGCGACGTCTCCGCGCGGCGCCTGGGCATCACCGAGCCCGGGCAGCAAGTGTTCATCGGCGGCCGGTACTTCACGGTCATCGGCATCCTGGCGCCGATCCCGCTGGCCCCGGAGATCGAGCGCTCCGCCCTGATCGGCTGGGACGCGGCCGAACGGCTCCTGGGCTTCGACGGGCACCCGACAGCGGTGTACGAACGATCGGCGGACGACCGGGTGGCGGAGATACGGAACCTGATCGCCCCGACGGCCAACCCCCAGACCCCGAGCGCGGTATCGGTCACCGACCCCTCGGCGGCCCTCCAGGCGAAGGCGGCCACCGAGGGAGCCTTCAGCACGCTGCTGCTCGGCCTGGGCGGGATCGCCCTGCTGGTGGGCGGGGTCGGCGTCGCCAACACCATGATCATCTCGGTGTTGGAGCGCCGCCACGAGATCGGCCTGCGCCGTTCCCTCGGCGGCACCAAGGGCCAGATCCGGATCCAGTTCGTGACGGAGTCCCTGCTCCTGTCCGGCCTGGGCGGGCTCGCGGGCATCGCCTTGGGCGCGGCCGCCACCGCCGTCTACGCCCGGGCCGGCGACCTCCCCTGGGTGGTCCCCCTCTGGGCGGTGACCGGCGGCTTCGGGGCCACCCTCGCGATCGGCACCCTGGCCGGCCTCTACCCGGCGGTCCGCGCGGCCCGCCTGTCCCCGACGCTGGCGCTGGCGGCGGGGTAGGGGGGTGGGGGTGTAGGGGGGCCGGCATGGGCGTGGGCGTGGGGTGCGAGGTGTGGGTGCGAGGTGACGGGCGGGGTTTCGCGAGGTCGAGTCCCGTCCCTCTGAGCGATCACCGGCGTACTCTGAGTTGATGATACGAACTCCACGTCACGCAGCGCGTGTTGTCATCTTGTCCCCCACCGGATCGGTGTTCCTCTTCCGCGAGAACAACGTGGAGGTCGGCATCCACTGGCTGCCGCCCGGCGGCGGCATCGACCCCGGGGAGAGCCCCGAGGACTGCGTGCGGCGAGAGCTGCGCGAGGAGACCGGGTGGACCGACCTGGAACCGGGCCGACTGCTGTGCACCTGGGAGCACGACTTCACGCACCAGGGCATCCCGGTCCGCCAGCACGAGCACATCTACGTCACCACCGGCCCCCGCCGCGAACCCGTCCTGGAGGCGCCCGGCATCCACTGGCAGTGGCTCTCCCCGCAGCGCCTGGCCACCCTCGGCGAACCCCTCTGGCCGCCGCGCCTGCCGGACCTCCTGGCGAACACCCCGGCGGAACCGGTCCACCTCGGGCTGCTGGCCTAGCGCGTGGCGGTGGCGGTGGCGGTGGCGGTTGGGGTGGGTGTGGGAGTGGGAGTGGGGCCGGCCGTGGGGGTGGAGCTTGCGGTGGGGGCAGTTGCGGGGGCGGCGGCGCCGGCTGTGGCCTTGGCGTACAGCGAGGCCGCGTAGTCCCCGAGGATCGTGCTGGTCGACACGTCGTCCGTGTCGCCGCCGGTGAGGATGCCGATGATCTTCCCGTCGCGGGCGATCCACGCGCTGCCGCTGGTGCCGCCGGGGAAGTCGGCGCAGTCGAAGCGCTGTTCGGTCTCGCTCTCGCGGACGGCCACCGCGGTGCAGGTACGGGGAACCTTGCGGTCGGCGGGGTAACCGGTGACCGTGACCTCCTCGCCCGCACGGCCGCTGGTGTCCAGCACGGCCGCGCCGGTCACGTCCTCTATGGTGCGGCCCTTGTCGTCGGGGGCGAGGCGGGCGAAGGCGAGGTCGTAGGCGTCGTCCGTGCCCTGGGCCCAGCGGTCGTCCTCGAAGACTTCCTCGAGCTTCCATGTGCCGTACGGGGCGAACCCGTTGGCGTATGCGGGTGCGAAGACGGCTTCCCCGTCGGCCTGTGCCCCGTCGAGCAGACAGTGGCCGGCGGTGACGATCAGGTTCCGGCCCGGGCTCTGCACGACGGTCGCGGTGCAGAAGTGATCACCGTCCAGGCCGCCCGTGAAGAGGGCCCCGGTGAAGGCCGCGGGACCCCCGGGCTGCGGGGTGACGGCGGGCGGCAGGGTGGTCGCGGGACCGGACGAAAGCTGCGGCTTCGCCGCTTGTGATCGCGACGGCTCCGCCACCGGACCGGTGGGACCTGCCTTCGCCCGCACGGGCGGGACCTCCTCGGGCGGCGGTACCAGCACAGCCATCGCCGCAGAAGCCCCCAAGGCCGCCACGGCACACAACACAGCCGTCACCACGGTCTGCTTGTCCACCGGCATGATGATCCCTCCGCTTTGCCCCGGCGCAGCATGCCCCGGAGTCGGCCGCAGGTGCAAGGCGGGGCGGGGGTGTTGGGGGGCCTGTGCCTGTGGAGCCTGATCAGGGATGGTTTGGGGGTTTCCCGTCAGTCCCATGGTCTCTCCGTGTCGGGCCGGCCCCTCAAGGGCGCTCCCTGCGGTCGCGTCGCTTCGCGATGGCCTGCGGCCACCCTTGACCGGCCGTCCCGACACGGAAAGACAGGACTGTCGGGAAGCCCCCAAAAGAACGGTCACCTGGGGACTAGTGGTTGTGCGGGGCGGCCGGGGAGGGGCGGGCCGGGTGCAGTTGCCTTGCCGGAGCGAGACCCCGGCCAGTCCCCCGGCAGGAGCCGCCAGGGGGTGGTAGCGCGTCACATCGCTACGCGCTCCTCACGTCTCAGCGTCTGCCACCCGCTTGTGGCTGCTCATAAGCCGCCACAGATCGCTACGCGCTCCCCGAGGGACTGCGTCTGCCACCCGTCTGGGGCTGGTCATAAGCCGCCACAGATCGCTACACGCTCCCCGGAGAGCGCGTCCGGCGCCCGTCTGGGGCTGGTCATGAACCGCCACAGATCGCTACGCGCTCCCGAGGGACGGCGTCCGGCGCCCGGCTGGGGCTGGTCATAAGCCGCCACAGGTCGCTACGCGCTCCCGAGCGAGGGCGTCCCGCGCCCGGCTGGGGCTGGTCATGAGCCGCTGGCGGTAGCGCACCGGCGGGCGCCCCGGGCGGTTCAGTCCGCTGCGCCGCGCGGCACGACCCAGCGCATCGGCTGGCCCGTCACTTCGGCGATCATGTCGTAGTCGCCGTCGTAGTGCAGAACGGTTGCGCCGTGCCGCTCGGCGGTCGCCGCGATGACCAGGTCCGGGAGGGACACCGCCTTCCACTTCCCAGCCACGATGAGGCGTGCCTGGACCTCAAGGGCCCGGTCCCAGGCCTCGTCGGGGGTGGGGAGCCAGTCGAAGGCGCCCATCCCCTTACGGACCCGGTCCGCGTCGGCCTTGGAGCGGGCGCTGTACATCACCTCGAGTTCCACCGCGCCGCAGACAGCGAGCACACCCGCATTGTGGAGCGGGTGGACAACGGCGTGGACAACCGGCTTGGGGTAGCGGGCAAGGGCTGACTTGTCGATCAGGAAGCGCTCGGTCATGCCGCCCTGTCCTGCACGTGATCCGTCTCCCCGAGGGGCTCGGTGGCGGCTTCGGCGGTCGGCTCCACCGGGCCGGTCAGGTCCGGCAGCCCGCCTTCGGCGAGCCAGTTCAGGAACTCTTCCCGCTTGCGCCGCTTGACCACGTCCTCCAGGGCCGCGTTCACGGTGGCCACCTTCGTCTTCGTACCGAAGATCTCGGCGGCCTCCGCCAGCAGGGCGTCGTCCACGTCGATGACGGTTCTGGCCATGGTGAACCTCCTCAGCGAGGGGCGACCTGCCCCTGTCCTACTTAAACGATATCAAGATCGATCACGAGAGATATCGTTTCTGCAGGGGCCCCCGGGCGACGCTCCTAGGCCTTCACTCCACGACCCCCCGCCCAGAGCCCCTCCGGGGTCAGGCCCAGCAGGTCGATCGCGTTGCCGCGGACGATGCGGTCCACCACCGCCGGGTCCAGGTGGCCCATCTGGGCCTCGCCGACCTCGCGGGACTTGGGCCAGGTGGAGTCCGAGTGGGGGTAGTCCGTTTCGTAGAGGACGTTCGCGACGCCGATCGCGTCGAGGTTCTTCAGGCCGAAGGGGTCGTCGAAGAAGCAGCCGAAGACGTGCTCGGCGAAGAGTTCCGACGGCGGGCGGTGGACCTTGTCCGCGACGCCGCCCCAGGCGCGGTTCTCCTCCCAGACCACGTTCGCGCGCTCCAGGATGTACGGGATCCAGCCGATCTGGCCCTCCGCGTACATGATCTTGAGGTTCGGGAAGCGTTCGAACTTGCCGCTCATCAGCCAGTCGACCATCGAGAAGCAGCAGTTGGCGAAGGTGATGGTGGAGCCGACCGCCGGCGGGGCGTCCGCCGAGGTGGACGGCATGCGGGAGGACGAGCCGATGTGCATGGCGATGACCGTGCCGGTCTCGTCGCACGCCTGGAGGAAGGGGTCCCAGTCGTCCGTGTGGATGGAGGGGAGCCCGAGGTGCGGGGGTATCTCGGAGAAGGCGACCGCGCGCACCCCGCGTGCGGCGTTGCGGCGCACCTCGGCCGCGGCCAGCCGGGCGTCCCACAGCGGGACGAGGGTGAGGGGGATCAGGCGGCCGTGGGCTTCGGGGCCGCACCACTCCTCCACCATCCAGTCGTTGTACGCCCGTACGCCGAGCAGGCCGAGTTCGCGGTCCTTGGCCTCGGTGAAGGTCTGCCCGCAGAAGCGCGGGAAGGTCGGGAAGCAGAGGGCCGACTGGACGTGGTTGACGTCCATGTCCGCGAGCCGGTCGGGAACCGAGAAGGACCCGGGGCGCATCTGCTCGTAGGTGATGACTTCCAGTTTGATCTCGTCGCGGTCGTACCCGACGGCGGTGTCGAGGCGCGTGAGCGGCCGGTGCAGGTCCTCGTACACCCACCAGTCGCCGATCGGGCCGTCGTCGCCCTTGGCCCCCATGACGGGAGCGAACTTGCCGCCGAGGAAGGTCATTTCCTTCAAGGGGGCGCGGACGACGCGGGGGCCGGTGTCCTGGTACTTGGACGGGAGCCGGTCCCGCCAGACGTGGGGGGGCTCCACCGTGTGGTCGTCCACCGAGATGATCTTCGGGAAGGTCTCCATACCCGATACGGTAGCGCTGATCTGACGAACCGTCAGCTAGTTGGGAGCCGATCGGTCCGTTACGGGCTGACGTGTACGCGCAAGACAGGGCAGACTGGCCCTTACACCGACGGAAGGCAGGGGGGACGACAGATGGACGGCGTACCGGCCATCCCGCACCCGCGGAAACACCCCGAAGCAGCCCGCATCACCGCCGCCGAACCGGCCGCACCGGCCCCGCCCTCCGCCTCCCCCGCCTCCGCAGGGTCCCGCTTCGCCGTCCTCGGGCCCATCCGCGCCTGGCGCGGCTCCGACGCCCTGCCCTCCGGCACCCCCCAGCAGCGCGCCCTGCTCGCCGCGCTCCTGCTGCGCGACGGGCGCACCGCCACCGCGCCCGAGCTGATCGACGCCATCTGGGGCGAGGACCCGCCGCAGCAGGCCCTCGCCACCATCCGGACCTACGCCTCCCGCCTGCGCAAGGTCCTCGACCCCGGGCTGCTGGTCACCGAGTCCGGCGGCTACGCCATCCGGCTGCGCTCCGCCGCCACCCTCGACCTGGGCGTCGCCCGCAGCCTCGCCGCCGACGCCGAGGCGGCGCGTACGGCCGGTGACCGCAGCCTGGCCCGTACGCTCCTGGCCCGCGCCCTGGACCTGTGGGAAGGCGAGCCCCTCGCGGGTGTGCCCGGCCCGCACGCCGAGACCGAACGCGTCCGGCTCGCCGAATGGCGCCTCCAGCTGCTGGAGAGCCGCCTCGACCTCGACCTGGAGGTCGGCCACCACGCCGAGGCGGTCTCCGAGCTCACCGCCCTCACCGCCGCCCACCCGCTGCGCGAACGCCTGCGCGAGCTGCTCATGCTCGCCCTCTACCGCAGCGGCCGGCAGGCCGAGGCACTCGCCGTCTACGCCGACACCCGCCGACTCCTCGCCGACGAGCTCGGCGTCGACCCGCGCCCCGAGCTCTCCGCCCTGCAGCAGCGCATCCTGAACGCCGACGCCGACCTCGCCCGCGCCGAGGACCCGGCGCCCGCGGCCGCCTCCGTACACGTGAGGCCGGCCCAATTGCCCGCGACCGTGCCCGATTTCACGGGCCGCGCCAGTTTCGTCGACGAGCTCGGCACGATCCTTTCGGGCGGCGCCGAGGGCCAGGTCATGGCCGTCTCCGCGCTCGCCGGGATCGGGGGCGTCGGCAAGACCACCCTCGCCGTGCACGTGGCCCACGCCGCCCGCCCGCACTTCCCCGACGGGCAGCTCTACGTGGACCTCCAGGGCACCGAGGCCCGCCCCGCCGAACCGGAAGCCGTCCTCGGATCGTTCCTGCGCGCGCTGGGCACCCCCGACAGCGCCATCCCCGACTCCTCCGCCGAGCGCGCCGCGCTCTACCGCTCCACCCTCGACGGCCGCCGCGTCCTGGTCCTGCTCGACAACGCGCGGGACGCGGCCCAGGTACGCCCGCTGCTGCCGGGCACCGCGGGCTGCGCCGCCCTCGTCACCAGCCGGGTCCGCATGGCGGGCCTCGCCGGGGCCCATCTCGTCGACCTCGACGTGATGAGCCCCGAGGAGGCCCTCCAGCTGTTCACCCGCATCGTGGGGGAGGAACGCGTACGCGCCGAACGGCAGGCCGCCCTCGACGTGGTCGGCGCCTGCGGGTTCCTGCCGCTCGCGATCCGCATCGCCGCCTCCCGCCTCGCCGCCCGGCGCACCTGGACCGTGTCCGTCCTCGCCGCCAAGCTCGCCGACGAGCGCCGCCGCCTCGACGAGCTCCAGGCCGGCGACCTCGCCGTCAAGGCCACCTTCGAGCTGGGCTACGGCCAGCTGGAGCCCGCCCAGCAGCGCGCGTTCCGCCTGCTGGGCCTGCCCGACGGGCCCGACATCTCCCTCTCCGCGGCCGCCGCCGTGCTCGACCTGCCCGAGCACGACACCGAGGACCTCCTCGAAGCTTTAGTCGACTGCTCCCTGCTGGAATCCGCCGCGCCCGGCCGCTACCGCTTCCACGACCTCGTACGGCTCTACGCGCGTGCCTGCGCCGAACGAGACGAGCAGCCGCCGAGCAGCCGCGACGCCGCCCTCGACCGGGTGCTGGACTTCTACCTGGCCACCGCCTCCGGGGTCTACGCGCTGGAGCGCCCCGGCGACCGGCTCCCCGCGCACCTGTCCGCCACCCGCCACCCCGGCCTGGTCTTCGCGGAGCCGCGCACCGCCCTGGACTGGCTGTTCGCCGAGGCCGACCCGCTGCTGGCCTGCGTACGGCAGGCCGCGGCGCGGGGCGGCGAGACGCACGTACTGCGCCGGGCCGTGGACCTGCTGTGGGCGGCGAAGGACCTCGCCGAGTCCGGGGCCAACTCCCGGCAGTACGAGTCGGCGGCCGTGGCCCTGCGCGACGCCGCCCGCACCGCGAAGGACCCGCGCGCCGAGGGCCGGGCCCGTACCACGCTGACCATGGTCTACCTGGTCTCCGGGCTGAACGCGGAGGCCGACGACGAGGCGCGGCAGGCCATGGTGCTCGCCCGTGAGGCCGACGACCCGCTGCCGAGCTGCTGGGCGCCGAACGACCGCGGGATCATCGCGCTCCATCAGGGCCGGTACGCCGACGGCGAGCGGTTCCTGCTGGAGGCCATCGAGAACTTCCGGGCCGACGACAACAACATCGGCGAGGCCAGCGCCCTGTGCAACCTCTCCCGCATCCACGTGATGCTGGGCCGTCTCAGCAGCGCCATCGACCTCGCGCAGCAGGGCATCGCCATATACGACCGGATGGGCCTGACCCTGCGGCTGGCGAACGGCCGGTACGCGCTGGGCATCGCCCTCACCCAGGCGGGCCGGCTCGGTGAGGCCCTGGCCCAGCTCACCGAGGCCCTGTCCCTCTTCCACGAGAACCGGCAGCCGCTGTGGGAGGGCGTGACCCACTTCCGGCTCGCCGAGGCCCACCTGGCCGCGCGCCGGCCCACCCTGGCCGCCTCGCACGCCGAGCAGGCCATCGCCCTGCGCGGGATCGGCGGGGAGTGGCGCCGGGCGACGGTCCTGACGGTGCTGGGCAAGGCGCTGCGGCGGCTGGGGCAGACGGACCGGGCGCGGGCGTGCTGGCGGGACGCGGAGGCGGTCTTCGCCCAGCTGGACTCGGCGGAACTGGCCGAGGTGCGCGCCCTGTTGGCCTCGGAGCTGGCTGCCTGAGCTGGGCTCCGGCCGTTGAACGCGGCGTTCATCGTTCGTTTATCGCCTCCGGGCACGATAGGTGCATCGACCCGGCGCGTCGGGGGGCTACCGGGTCGAATGGAGGACTACCCGTTCGGCGGTCATCGGGGGAATCGCCGAGCGGGCCCGACCCATCCACCAGGAGGTCCGATGACGACGAACGAGAACATCCTGCCGGCCGACGGCGACATCAAGCCGCTCGACAACCACGCGTCGGGCCTTGACATCGAGACGCAGGACAACCACGCGTCGGGCGCCGAGGTCAAGCCGCTCGGCAACCAGGTCTCCGGCGCCGAGGTCAAGCCGCTGGACACCCAGACCTCCGGCGAGGAGATCCAGACGCTGGACAACCACGCGTCCGGTCCGCGTCCGTAGCAGGCCGCACGAGCAGCTCCACGCCGTACGGGGGAACCACGGGGGGATCCGGGGGGACACGGGGGAATCCGGCGCGGAGCACGGGGGAACACGGGGGAACGAACGGCGGTCGCGGTGGCCCGGAGGGGGAGCCACCGCGGCCGCCGCGTTCGTGTGTCCGCGGGGACGGCGCCCGGCGGGCGGCGGCGCTTAGGGTGGGAGGGTGTTCACCTCCCAGGGGCCGAGCGTCCGCGAGCTGGCCGTGCAGGCCCTCTCCTCGGTCGAGCGCGGTTACGACCTGCTCGCGCCGAAGTTCGACCACACGCCCTTCCGCACCCCGGACCGGATGCTCGACGCCGTCGAGGAGACCCTCGCCCAGCGGGAGGGCTCCTTCGGCGCCGGGCTGGACGTCTGCTGCGGCACGGGGGCGGGGCTCGGGATGCTGCGCCGGCTGTGCCGGGGGCGGGTGACCGGGGTGGACCTCAGTGCGGGGATGCTGGCCGAGGCCGCCCGGGTGCACCCGGACCCGCGCGTGGACTTCGTACGGGCCGACGCGCGGGCACTGCCGCCCGCGCTCGGGGACTCGTACGACCTGGCGGTGAGCTTCGGGGCCTTCGGGCACTTCCTCCCGGCCGAGCGGCCCGCCCTGTTCTCAGGCGTGCACGCGGCGCTGCGCGAGGGCGGGCTCTTCGCCTTCCCGATCGGTGCGCCGATCCCGCCGACTTCGCCGCTGTGGTGGGCGGTGGCGGGCTTCGACGCGGCGATGCGGGTGCGCAACGCGGTGTGGCGGCCGCCGTTCGTCATGTACTACCGGACCTTCCCGCTGGGCGGGGTCAGCCGTGACCTGCGGGCAGCCGGGTTCACGGTGGAGACCGCGCCGCTGGAGCACTTCGGGCGGCTGCCCTCGGGCGCCCCGCGGTGGCGCCTGGTCCTGGCCCGCAAGGCCGGGTAGGCACGTCGAGCGCCCCGTGCGGAAGGGCCCGGCCCACTAGGTTGACTCACACATCCGGAGGACACGATGCCAGCCGAGCTCCCCGAATGGATGCTCCCGCCCCGCCCGAGCGGCTGGGAAGCGGACGACCTCGATCACCTGCCCCAGGCTCCCCGGCACACCGAGCTCATCGACGGAGCGCTGATCTTCAGGCTGTCCCCGCAGCGGTCCTGGCACTCCCGGCTCGTGCAGAACCTGACCTTCAGCCTGGGGCAGGCCGCACCCGACGGCATCGAGGTTTCACTGGAAATGACCGTCCGGCTCGACAAAAGGAGCCGCCCCGAGCCGGACATCCTGGCCGCGACGGTCGCCTACGACCCCGACCGCACCCGCTTCCTCCCGGACGAGGTCGCCCTCGTGATCGAGGTGGTGTCCGAGGAGTCGGCCGACCGCGACCGCTCCATCAAGCCGTTCAAGTACGCCCAGGCGGGCATCCCCCACTTCTGGCGTGTGGAGGACGAGCCGAGCGGGCCCGCCGTCCACGTCTACGAACTGGACACGGTCACCCGGTCGTACGTCGCCACCGGGATCCACCGCGAGTGGCTGAAGGTGTCGGTGCCCTTCCCCGCAGCCATCGACCTGGGCAAGCTCGTCCCCTGACTCAGCGGGCGCGCAGTTCCCGTTTGAGGACCTTGCCGCTGGCGTTGCGCGGGAGTTCGGAGACGAACTCCACCGCCCGCGGCACCTTGTAGTTGGCCATCTCGCGCCGGCTCCAGGCGATCAGGTCGTCGGCGGTGAGGGTGGAGCCGGGGCGGCGGACCGCGTACGCCTTGCCGACCTCGCCGAGGCGCGGGTCCGCGACGCCGATCACGGCGACGTCGGCGATGTCCGGGTGCAGGCCGAGGAGTTGCTCGATCTCGGCGGGGTAGGCGTTGAAGCCGCCGACGATGAACATGTCCTTGATCCGGTCGGTGATGCGCAGGTTGCCGTCCGCGTCGAGGACCCCGACGTCTCCCGTGCGCAGCCAGCCGTCGGGGGTGATCGCCTTCGCCGTCTCGGCGGGGTCCTCGAAGTAGCCGCGCATGACGTGGTGGCCGCGGACCCACACCTCGCCCGCCGTGCCGGGGGCCTGTGCGGCCCCGTGCCGGTCGGCGATGCGCACCTCCGTGCCCGGGACGGGACGTCCGGAGGTGGCGGCGATGACTTCGGCCGGGTCGCCGCGGCGGCACATGGTGACGATGCCGCTGGCCTCGGAGAGCCCGTAGGCGGTGAGGACGACGTCGATGTGCAGTTCGCCGCGCAGCCGCTCGACGAGCTGGAGCGGGACGACGGCGGCGCCGGTGACGACCAGGCGCAGGGCGCCGAGGTCGTGGTGGTCGCGCTGGGGGTGGTCGAGGAGGGACTGGTGGAGGGTGGGCGGCCCGGGGAGTACGGAGATCCGCTCGGCCGCGATGTTGGCGAGGACGGTGTCCACGTCGAAGACGGGCTGGGGGACCATCGTGGCGCCGCGCATCAGGCAGGCGATGATCCCGGCCTTGTAGCCGAAGGTGTGGAAGAAGGGGTTCACGATCAGGTAGCGGTCGCCCTCGCGCAGTCCGGCGAGTTCGCTCCAGACGGCGTAGCAGCGCAGGGACTGGGCGTGGGTGATGACGGCGCCCTTGGGGCTTCCGGTGGTGCCGGAGGTGAAGACGATGTCGGAGGGGGCGTCGGAGGGGATGGCCTCGGCGCGTTCGCGGACCGTGTCGGCCGGTACGCGGTCCCCGCCGGCCAGGAAGTCCTTCCAGGTGCGGAAGGACTCGGGGGCGTCGTCGGCGAGGACGACGACCTGTTCCAGGTGCGGCAGTGCGGGCAGCGGGCCGGTGCCGGGGCCTTCGGCGGCGGCACGGCGCAGGGAGGCGACGTAGGAGGTGCCGAGGAAGGTGCCGGTGACGAAGAGCAGCCGGGTGCGGCTGCGCTGGAGGACGTACGCCGCTTCCGTGCCCTTGAAACGGGTGTTGAGGGGGACGAGTACGGCGCCCGCCGAGACGGCTCCGAGGGCGGAGACGATCCATTCCAGGGTGTTGGGGGCCCACACGGCGACCCGGTCGCCGGGTTCGACTCCGGCGGCGATGCAGGCGGCCGCGGCGCGCTCGATGCGGGCGCCGAGCTGCGCGTAGCTGACGCGGGAGCGGCCGTCGACGACGGCCTCGCGGTCGGCGTAGCGGGTCGCGGCCTCGCGGACCAGGCCGGCGATGCTGCCCCAGCGCAGGTCGCCGCGCGGGTCCTCGCCGCCGTCGGCGGGAGCGGTGTCGTACGAGGCGCCGTACGCGGTGTCGTACGCGGTGTCGTACGCGGTGTCGTACGCGGTGTCGTACGCGGCGGCGCCGGGCCGGGCCCCGGGCCCCGTGCCGTGTCCCGCCGCGTCGTGTCCCGTGCCGTACCCCGCCTCGTGCCGCGCGCCGTGCCGGTCCTCGCCCATCGTCCGCCCTCCCCGGTACCCAATAGCTGACTATCCGTCAGATTAGCTGTAGCCTTCGCGGCTGTCAGTACTGGTGCACCCCGGAGGTGGCGATGGCGGCAACGCTCAAGGACGCTACGGCGATAGTCGGCATCGGGCAGACCCCCTTTGCCAAACGGCTACCGCAGTCCGAGAAGGAATTGGCGTGCCGCGCGATCCTGGCGGCCCTGGCCGACGCCGGAATCGAACCTTCCGAGGTCGATGCCTTCTCCTCCTACACCATGGAGGAGACCGACGAGGTCGAGGTCGCCAAGGCCATCGGCGCGGGCGACGTCACCTTCTTCTCCAAGATCGGTTACGGCGGCGGCGGTTCCTGCGCCACCGTCGGCCACCTCGCCGCGGCCGTCGCCACCGGCCAGGCCACCGTCGGCATCGCCTGGCGCTCGCGCAAGCGCGGCTCGGGCCCCCGCCCCTGGAAGAACACCGCCGTCCAGCTGCCCACCCCCGGCCAGTGGACCCGCCCCTTCGGGCTGCTGCGCCCCGCCGACGAGATCGGCATGCTGGCCCGGCGCTACATGCACGAGTACGGGGCCACCCGCGACCACCTCTTCAACGTGGCGATGGCCTGCCGCAACCGGGCCAACGAGAACCCGGCCGCCATGATGTACGAGCGCCCGCTGACCCGCGAGATGTACATGACCTCCCGCATGATCAGCGACCCGCTCTGCCTCTTCGACAACTGCCTGGAGACGGACGGCGCCCTCGCCTGCGTGATCGTCTCGGCCGAACGCGCCCGGGACTGCCGCCAGAAGCCCGTGTACGTGCACTCCGCCGCCCAGGGCCTGCCCGCCCAGCACCACGGCATGGTCAACTACTGGAACGACGACCCCCTGACCGGCCCCGCCTGGACCGCCGCCCGACACCTGTGGAAACAGGCCGACTTCGGCCCCCAGGACGTGGACGTCGCCCAGATCTACGACGCCTTCACCCCCCTGATCCCGCTCTCCCTGGAGGGCTACGGCTTCTGCGGGCGCGGCGAGGGCGCCGCATTCACCGAGGGCGGGGCCCTGGAGATGGGCGGCCGGCTCCCCATCAACACCGGCGGCGGCGGCCTGAGCGAGGCGTACGTGCACGGCTTCAACCTGATCAACGAAGGCGTCAAGCAGCTGCGCGGCAGCTCCACCGCCCAGGTGCCGGACGCCGCGACCTGCCTGGTCACGGCGGGCGAGGGTGTCCCGACGTCCGCGATCCTGCTGCGCGCCTGAGGAGGCGAGGACCGATGACCACCGCTCCCGACGAGCTGCTGCTGCCCGTCCCCGACGAGGACGGCGCCCCCTTCTGGGAGTACGCCGCGCAAGGCGAACTCCGCGTCCAGGCCTGCACCGCGTGCGGCCGTCTGCGCTTCCCGCCCCGCCCCTGCTGCCCGCACTGCCAGTCCTTCGACAGCGAGTGGCGCCCGGTGAGCGGACGCGGCCGGATCTGGTCCTACGTCCTGCCGCATCCGCCGCTGCTGCCCGCGTACGCCGCGCAGGCCCCGTACAACGTGATCCTCGTGGAGCTCGCCGACGCCCCGCACATCCGGCTGGCGGGCAACCTCGTCTCCTCGGCCGACGCCCCCCTCGACTCGGTGGACCCGGCCCGGCTGCGCATCGGCGCCCGGGTCCAGGTGGTCTTCACCGAGACGGGCGGGATGGCCGTGCCGCGCTGGATCCTGGAGAAGCCATGACGCTTCGGGTGGAGCGGGACAAGGCGACCGGGGTCGCGGTCGTCACCCTGGACCGGGAGCGCAGGCACAACGCGATCGACCTGGAGACGGCGGCCGAACTGTCCGAGACGTGGCGGGAGTTGCGCTTCGAGCCGGACGTACGGGCAGTGGTGCTGACGGGCGCCGGGACGGCCGCCTTCTGCACGGGCATCGACCGGGGCGTGGAGGTGCCGCAGCCGGCCTCCCCCTACTCGGCCGACGATCCGCTGGTAGCGATCGGCCCCAAGGCGGGCGACCTGTGGAAGCCGGTCATCGCCGCCGTCAACGGCATGGCCTGCGGCGGGGCCTTCTACCTGCTGGGCGAGGCGGACTTCCTGATCGCCTCGGAGAGCGCCACCTTCTTCGACCCGCACACCACGTACGGGATGGTCAGCGCCTACGAGGCCGTCTACATGGCGCAGCGGATGCCCTTCGGCGAGGTCGCCCGCATGTCCCTGATGGGCACGGCCGAACGGCTCTCGGCGCGCCGCGCCCATGAGATCGGCCTGGTGTCGGAGCTGACCGGGCCCGGGGAACTGCTCCCGGCGGCCCTGCGCGCGGCCGAGACGCTGGCCGGCTTCCCGACGGAGGCCGTGCAGGGCACCGTACGGGCCCTGTGGTCGGCCAAGCAGGCCGCGCTCCAGCAGGCCCTGGCCCAGGCTCCGGCGCTGATCGCGCTGGGGAACCTGCCGCCGGAGCGGCAGGCGGAGCTGTTCACCGGGCGGAAGGCGGCTCCGGCGCCGAGGCTGCGGTGACCTGCGCGGCGCGGCCGCGTCAGTAGGCCTTCTCGATCCTGCCGACCGTGCAGTTCTTCACCTCGGCGGCCTTGCCCGGCAGCGTCATCGGGACGGTGACCGTCTTGGTCTCGCGCGCCTTGAGCTCGACCCGTACGGAGCCGCTGTCGAGGGTGCCGCGCTGCGCGTCCTCGAAGACCACCGGGATCCTCACGGTGCGTGCCGCGCCCACGTCGGAGGTCACCTTGAGGGTGGCCTCCGTCTTCCCCGTGCCGGCGCAGGTGACGACCACGGCGTGCGCCGGAGGGGCGGTGCTGCTCGGCGAGGGAGTGGCGGAGCTGCCGCTGCCGCCGGTGTGGGTCTTCTTCTTGCTCTTGGAGCTGGAGCACCCGCCCCCGCTGCTGCTCTTGCTCTTGCTCTTCCCGCTGCTGCCGCCACTGCTGCTCCCGCCGCTCGACGAGAACCCCGTCAGTGCGAACACGACGGTCACCAGCACGGCGGTGAACCGGATACGACGTCCCATGTCCATGGTGCGACCCCTCCCCCGAAGACGACGGGCGGGACCCTACCAGTTCCCGCATGCGGGGACCCGCCCCCGGGCGTAGCGTCTGCATCGAGACCCCTGTACCGCGGGGCCCGGGCACGAACCGCGACGTACTCGCATGATCCGCGAGGTACCCGGCCCGCCGACGGGTCCCATCGGAGCGGCGGCCGCCGTCCGGAGCCCCTTCCGTGCCTGGTGCGACGGCCGTCACGCCCACGCCCGCGACCGCCCGGGCCGCGGGCACCGGACATGACGGCGGCCCCGGCCCCCGGTCAGGGGGGCGGGGCCGGCCAGTCGTACAGGCGGAGGGATCAGCCCTCGACGACGCCCGAGGCCTTGATCGCGATCTTGGCGCTGGTGGCGCCGGACTGGGAGCCGAGGCCCTCGATCTTCGTGACCAGGTCCGAACCCTCGACGACCTCGCCGAAGACGACGTGCTTGCCGTCGAGCCACGGGGTCGGGATGGTGGTGATGAAGAACTGCGAGCCGTTGGTGTTGCGGCCGGCGTTCGCCATCGACAGCAGGAACGGGCGGTCGTGCTTCAGCTGGAAGTTCTCGTCGGCGAACTTCTCGCCGTAGATGCTCTTCCCGCCGGTGCCGTTCTGGTTGGTGAAGTCGCCGCCCTGCAGCATGAACTGCGGGATGACGCGGTGGAACGGGGAGCCCGCGTAGCCGAAGCCGTGCACGCCGGTGGCGAGCTCGCGGAAGTTCTGGGTGGTCTTCGGGACGACGTCGTCGAAGAGGTTGAAGACGATGCGGCCGGCGTCTTCGCCGTTGATGGTGATGTCGAAGTAGACGTTGCTCATGGGGTCCATCCTGTCACTCCCCGTCCGGTGCGCGACCCGGCGGGGCCGATCACCGCGCGCCGGACCGCGCCGGGAGCGTCACTGTGCGGTACGGGTGCCCGTCCCCTTCGCCGCGTCCAGGGCGTATACGCAGCGGTCCTTGCTGCACGCGTAGACCACGCCCGCCTCGGCCACCGGGGCGCCCGTGATCTCGCCGCCCGTGGCCAGCTTCCAGCGGAGCTGGCCGCCCGCCGCGTCCAGGGTGTACAGGCAGTGGTCCGCCGAACCGAAGTGCACGCGGCCGTCCGCGACCGCCGGCAGGCCGGTGATCTCGCCGCCCGCGGCGAAACGCCACTTCGGGGTGCCGGTGACCGCGTCGAGCGTGTACAGGGCGCTGCCCGAGCCCAGGTGGACGCTGCCGTTGGCGACGACCACGGGGTCCGTGGAGGTCCGGGTCTCGGTCGCGATGCGCCAGCGGTCCTTGCCGGTGGCGGCGTCCAGGGCGTAGACGGTGCCGAGGTGGTCGGCGAGGTAGACCCCGCCGCCGGTCACGGCGGCGCCCGGGGCGAAGGCCGGGGCCGCGAGGAACACCGCGGGGGCCTCGAAGTGCCAGCGGACCCGGCCCGAGGCCCGGTCCACGGACAGCACCCGGGTGCCGGCGCAGACGTACACGTTGCCGTCGGGGGCGGGGGTGACCCGTACGGGGACGTTCCCGCAGGAGGCCGCGTCGCCCACCGGGTAGGACCAGGACTCGCGGCCGGTGCGGGCGTCCAGGGCGCGCAGCCGCGCGTCCTGCCACACGTAGACCGTGCCGTCGTGCAGGACGGGGGCCGCCTCCGGGGTCTCGAAGTCGGTCTGCGCGCCGGTCAGCTCCCACAGCTTCTGGCCGTTCGAGGACTCCCAGCCCTGTACGCCGCCGCCGCGCGTGGCGCTGATGACGGTGCCCCGGTCGGCGCGCAGGGCGTACACCCAGGCGTCGCTGGACAGCCGCCAGCGCTCGGAGCCGTCGGAGGCGTCGAGCGCGTAGAGGGAGGGGCCGTCGGAGGCGTGGATGCGGCCGTCGGAGACGGCCATGGACCAGGCGACGTCGCGGGTCTTGAACTGGCGGCGGCCGCTGGCCACGTCCAGGGCGTGCACCTCGAAGGAGGTGACGTAGAGCAGGTCCCCGGCGACGGTGGGGGTGCCCCAGACCTCGTTGGACATGCGGAAGCGCCACGGGCGCCAGCGCCCGCTGTCCGGGGCGGGTCCCGGGCCGGGGACCGCGGGTCCGGTGGCGGGGGCCGCAGCGGACGGGGAGGCCACGCCGCCGGGGGGCCGGACCCAGCCGGTCGCGGAGTCGGCGGCGGCGTGCCCGGCCGGGGCCGCGGCGGTGGCGCGCGGGCCGGGCCCGATCGGCACCGGGGAGCCGCCGAGGCGGACAGGTTCGCCGGAGGGCACCGGGGACATCGGCGGGTGCTGCGGGCGCTGCGGCACGGCCTGGCCGGTCCGCGGGTCCAGCCAGGGGTCGACGCCGCGCTGGCGGCGGTGCGTGGCGGGCCCGGAGATCGGCCCGCGGGAGCCGTGACCGGCGCCGGAGGCGGGTCCGGGCGCGGGCACGACGGGCGCGGGGGGCGTACGGTGCCCGGCCCGCCGGGCCTCGATCATCGCGACGGCCCGGCCGGGCAGCCACGCGGAGGCGGTGCCGCTCTCGTCGCCGCCCTCGAAGAGGTGCGGGGCCAGCTGTGCCTGGAGGTCGGCCGGGGTGGGCCGCAGGGTGGCGTCCATCTGCATGCAGGACTCGATCAGCGGCCGCAGCTCCTCGGGCAGCCCCTCCAGGTTGGGCCCCTCGCGCAGCAGCATGAACACCGTCTCCACCGGGTTCGCCCCGTGGTACGGCGGGTGCCCGGTCGCGGCGAACACCAGCGTCGAGCCGAGCGAGAAGACGTCGCTGGCGCCCTTGACGCTGCGCGAGTCCTTCGCCTGCTCCGGCGACATGTACGCGGGGGTGCCGACGGCGACGTTCGTCATGGTCAGGCGGGTGTTGGAGACACCGCTGGCGATGCCGAAGTCGATCACGCGCGGGCCGTCCTCGACGACGAGCACGTTGGACGGCTTCAGGTCGCGGTGGACCAGTCCCGCACCGTGGATGGACTGCAGGGCCTCGGCGATGCCGGCGGCGAGCCACCGTACGGCCTGGGCGGGCATGGGCCCGCACTCGTTGACGATCTCCTCCAGGGAGGGCGCCGGAACGTACGCGGTGGCCAGCCACGGCACGGCCGCGCGCGGGTCGGCGTCGACCACGGCCGCGGTGTAGAAGCCGGACACGGCGCGCGCCGCCTCCACCTCGCGGGTGAAGCGCACGCGGAAGAGCTGGTCCTCGGCGAGCTCGGTGCGCACCGTCTTGATCGCGACCCGCCGTCCGGACGCGGACCGCGCGAGATAGACCAGCCCCATGCCGCCGGCGCCGAGCCGTCCCAGCACCTCGAAGGGGCCGATCCGTCTCGGGTCGTGCTGCGTCAGCTGCTCCACCACTCGCCTCCACACCTCCCCGTACGGGTCCCTCGCCGGACCCGCTTCCACCAGCACGCGCACCGGCACGGGGCCTGCCCCGTGCAGCGTCTCATCCCGGGCGCCGCCCGGGTCGCGCACCCCGATTCTGTCAGGCCCGCGCGGGGTACGGCCCCGGCTACGCGGCCGGCTTCGTCCTGGGTTCCGACAGGAGCCCGAAGACGGCCCCCTGATTGTCGGCGACGACCGCGATCCGGCCGTACGGCGTGTCGAAGGGATCGGCGGTGACCCGGCCGCCGAGCCGCTGCACCGTGGCGACGGACTGGTCGCAGTCCGGGACGGCGAAATAGGCCAGGAAATGGGCGGGCATGATCTCGGGGAAGGCGTCGGTGATCAGGCTGCGGCCCATGACGGCGGTGTCCGTCCCGGGGGCCCTGCCGGGCGGGGACCAGACGCGGTACTCGACCCCGGCGTCGTCCTGGTCCTGCGGTACGTAGCCGAAGACCTTGGCGTAGAAGGCGTCGACGGCGTCGCGGGCCCGGGTGTAGACCTCGGTCCAGCAGTACGTGTACGGCTCCTGCTGGGCCTCGAAGCCGTCGTGGGTGCCGGGCTGCCAGAGGCCGAAGACGGCGCCTCCGGGGTCGGCGGCCATGGCGGCCGTGCCGTACGGGCCGACCGGCATCGGGTCCATCACCAGCTGGCCGCCTGCGGCGCGGATGCGCTGGGCGCAGGCGTAGGCGTCGGTGGTGTGGAGGTAGATCCCCCATACGGTGGGCATCCGGCCGTCGGGCTTGGGGGCGAGGGCGGCGACGTTGCGGCCGCGGCTGTAGGCCTGGGTGTAGCCGCCGTACTCGGCGCCCGCGCTGTCGCCGAAGGTCCACCCGAAGAGTTCGCCGTAGAAGCGCTTTCCCGCCTCGACGTCCGGAAGCGAGGCGTCCACCCAGCAGGGTTCGCCTTCCGCGAATGCGGCCATCAGCCCGGTTCCTTCCGTTGTGCGGGGGTGTGTACCCTCCCACCTCTCCCAGCCATGATCCGCCCGAAAACTTGTCCACAGCCTGTTGATAAGACTAATCGGGGGAAACCTCGCGGAAGGGGGCGACCCGCCTGGGCCGCCGTACGCACGGCAGGCCTGGGGCGGCGCCCGTACGGGACGGCCGGAATCCGCCGCGCGGCCCGCCCCGGACGGGCTCCGGCCCAGGCCAATGAGCCCGTAACCCCATTTGCAGGCGGCCGAATAGCGCGCCGATCACCCCTCGGTAAGCTGACGGCATGACAGGACAAGTACGCACCGTCGACGGGCGTGTCGCCGGCCGGCGCGGCCAGGCGACGCGGCAGAAGCTGCTCGACTGCCTGAGCGAGATGCTCAGCTCCTCGCCGTACCGCGACGTCAAAGTGATCGATGTCGCCCGCAAGGCCGGTACCTCCCCCGCGACCTTCTACCAGTACTTCCCGGACGTCGAGGGTGCCGTCCTGGAGATCGCCGAGCAAATGGCGACCGAAGGCGCACAGTTGACCTCGCTCGTCGAGGGCCGCAACTGGGTCGGCAAGGCCGGCTGGGCTGCGGCAGAAGAACTCGTCGAGGGATTCCTGGACTTCTGGCGTCGCAACGACGCGATCCTGCGGGTCGTCGACCTCGGCGCGGCCGAGGGCGACAAGCGCTTCTACAAGATCCGCATGAAGATCCTGAACTCGGTCACCAACTCCCTCACGGAGTCGATGAAGGAGCTCCAGGCCAAGGGCAAGGTCGACAAGGACCTCAGCCCGGCGGCGATGGCCGGTTCGCTGGTCGCCATGCTGGCCGCGGTCGCCTCGCACCAGAAGGGCTTCCAGACCTGGGGAGTCAAGCAGGCCGAGCTGAAGCCGAACCTGGCCCTCCTCGTCCACCTGGGCATGACCGGCAAGAAGCCCACCAGGTAAGGGCGGACCCCCGGAGGGGTCCGCCGCCCGGTACGACACCCGGAGGGGGCCGCCGCCCGGAACGACACCGGCACACCGCCGGTTCGGCCCTGCCCGCGCGCCAGGTGACGGGCGTGCGTCCGAGACCGCCTGCGATCAGCGACGCTCCAGGCGGAACAGCCGGATCTCGCGCTCGATGCGCGCCTGGTACGTCGCGTACGGCGGCCAGAACCTCAGCACCGCGGTCCATGCCTCCGCGCGCTCCTCGCCTTCCAGCAGCCGGGCCCGTACGGCGATGTCCTGGCCCTTCCAACTCACGTCCGCGTCCGGGTGCTTGAGCAGGTTTCCGGTCCACGCCGGGTGCCCGGGCCGGCCGAAGTTGGAGCCGATCAGCAGCCAGCTCGTCCCGCCGTCCTCCGGCATGCAGGCGAGCGGGGTGGTGCGCGGTTCGCCGCTCCTCGCGCCCTTGGCGGTGAGGATCACGCCCGGCAGCATCCGGGCGCTGAGCAGCACCTTGCCGCGGGTCAGCTTGTGCACCGCCCGGTCCATGGCGGGGATGAAGTGCGGTGCGATCTTGGCGAACAGCATGGTCGAGGAGACCTTCTGCATCAGCTTGACGCCGACGCCGGGAGCCACAGCCATCAGACGGCCACCTTCTCGGGTTCCGTGGGGGAGGTGAAGAGTCCGGCGCGGTGCGCGGCGTGGGCCCGCAGCCGGTGGACGGGGCCGAACAGCAGCTCGTCGGCCGCCGCCCGTTTGAAGTAGAGGTGTGCGTCGTGCTCCCAGGTGAAGCCGATGCCTCCGTGCAGCTGGATGGCCTCGCCCGCGGTGACCCGCAGGGCCTCCAGGGCCTGCGCGAGGGCGAGGCCGCCCTGCTCGGGGTCCCAGGCGGCGTAGTAGGCCGCCGACCTGGCGGCCTGGACCTGGACGTACAGGTCCGCGAGGCGGTGCTTGACCGCCTGGAAGGAGCCGATGGGCCGGCCGAACTGCTCGCGCTGGCGTACGTACTCCACGGTGCGGGCGAGGGCCTGCCCGGCCGCGCCGACCGCCTCGGCGGCGAGAACGGTGCAGGCCGTCCGCCCGGTGGCGGCGAGGGCCCCGAGCACGTCGGCCCCGTCGCCCCCGCCCGCGTCCCCGCCCCCGTCCCCGTTCCCGTCCTCGCCGAGCAGTTCCGCGGGGACGTCCCGCAGCTGGATCCTGGCCTGCGGGCGGGTCTCGTCGAGGACGGCCTGGCGGGTGCGGACGAGGCCGGGCGCGTCCTCCCGTACGAGGAACAGCAGCGTGCGGCTCCGCGCGAAGCCGCCGGTGTGCGCGGCGACCAGCAGCAGCGAGGCGCTGTGCCCGTCGAGGACCTGGGCGCTCTCCCCGTAGAGCCGCCAGCCGCCGCCCGTCGCGTCGGCGCGGGCCTGCACCCCGCCCGCGCGGCCGCCGCCGGCCCAGTCCCCGGCGGTGTTGTCGCCGCTCAGGGCGAGGGCGGTGGCCAGGGCCGGGCCGGGGACGGCGAGGGCGGCGGTGAGCCCGCCGGCCGCGAGGGGCGCGAGGAGTGCGGCGCGCTGGGCCCCGGTGCCGAGGGCGGTGATCAGCGGCGCACAGAGCACGGCGGTGGCCAGCAGCGGTGAGGGCAGCAGCGCCCGGCCGGTCTCCTCGCAGGCCAGGGCCAGGTCGGCGGGGGTGCAGCCGACGCCTCCGTACTCCTCGGCGATGGCGATGCCCGGGAGCCCGAGCTGCTGGGAGAGCTGCTGCCACAGCTCGCGGTCGTGTCCGGCGGCGGTGCGGACGGCGGCTTTGACCTCGTCCGGGCCGCAGCGTTTGCCCAGGATCTCGCGCAGGGTACGGCGCATCTCGTCCTGCTCCGCGGTGAAGGCGGCATCCATCGTCGGGCTCCTCCCCGTATCTGACGGGCCGTCATGTTAGGGCGGCCGACGCCAGAAGCACAGGGGGCGGGCCCCGCTCCCTGCGGGAAGCCCCGCCGACGCCGGCCCCGACACGGACGCCGGGCCCGGTACCGGCACGGCAGGCACCGGCCCTCCCGGGGGGTGCGGAGCACCAGCAGCACCGGTCGCGGCTCACGGAGCGCCCGATTTCCACCCGGAGGGGTCCGGCGGCACGGACCGCGGAGCGCCAGGCCACCACCCCGAAGTGGGGCGGCGGGGTGCAGGCGCGGGCCCCGGGTTCCCGCCCCGGAGGGGGTCTAGCATCTGACGTTCCGTCAGATGTACCGTCGGCCCATGCCTGGACCCACGCCCGGGCCCCTCCGAGGGCCCGCATCCGCCTCCGCCCCCGCCGCCGGCACCCCCCGCCGCCGGGTCGCGGTCGTCGGCGTCGCCCTCTCCGACTGCGGCCGGGTGGACGGCCCCACCCCCTACGCCCTGCACGCGCAGGCCGCCCGCCGGGCCCTGGCCGACTCCGGCCTGGACCGCTCCGCCATCGACGGCTTCGCCTCGGCCGGCCTCGGCACCCTCGCACCGGTGGAGGTGGCCGAGTACCTGGGTCTGCGCCCCACCTGGGTGGACTCCACCTCGGTGGGCGGCTCCACCTGGGAGGTGATGGCCGCCCACGCCGCGGACGCCATCGCGGCCGGGCACGCCAACGCCGTCCTGCTGGTCTACGGATCCACCGCCCGCGCGGACATCAAGGCCCGGCGGCGGACCTCGAACCTCTCCTTCGGCGCGCGCGGTCCGCTCCAGTTCGAGGTCCCGTACGGGCACACGCTGATCTCCAAGTACGCGATGGCCGCCCGCCGCCACATGCACGAGTACGGCACCACGCTGGAGCAGCTCGCCTCGGTGGCCGTCCAGGCCCGGGCGAACGCGGCCACCAACCCGGACGCGATGTTCCGCGAGCCGATCACGGTCGAGGAGGTCCTGTCCGGCGAGATGATCGCGGACCCCTTCACCAAACTGCACTGCTGCATCCGCTCGGACGGCGGCTGCGCGGTGCTGCTGGCGGCGGAGGACTACGTACCGGACACCGCGAAGGCCCCGGTGTGGATCCTGGGCGCGGGCACCTCCGTCTCGCACACCACCATGTCGGAGTGGGAGGACTTCACGGTGTCCCCGGCGGCCGTCTCGGGCAGGCTGGCGTTCCGACGGGCGGGCCTCACCCCCGCGGACGTGGACCTCGCGGAGATCTACGACGCCTTCACCTACATGACCCTGGTGACCCTGGAGGACCTCGGCTTCTGCGCGAAGGGCGAGGGCGGCGCCTTCGTGGAGAAGGGCCGCCTGCTGCGCGACGGCGAACTCCCGGTCAACACCGACGGCGGCGGCCTCTCGGCCTGCCACCCCGGCATGCGCGGCCTCTTCCTCCTGGTCGAGGCGGTCCGCCAGCTCCGCGGCGAGGCCGGAGCGGGCCAGGTCACCAAAGCCGGCGGCCGGCTGCCGGAGGTGGCGCTGGCCTCGGGGACGGGAGGCTGGTTCTGCTCCTCGGGGACGGTGATCCTGGGACGGGGGTGAGCGCGGCCCACCCCTACCAGACGAGGGAGTCCAGCGGCCTGCCCTCCGGGGAGAGCCGGATCTCGTGCTGGTTGTGGTCGGCGTCGGTGAGGCTGATGACGTCCGGGGAGACCCATCGCGCCTTCCGGACGTGCTGCGGCCAGGGCGCCATCTCGTCGAACCGGGCCACCGGCCAGCGGCGGGCCACGGGGAAGCTGCCGTCGTCCACGTAGACCTCCCAGACCGGGTCGGTCAGCGGGGACGTGCGCTCCACCACGAGGCGGCGGGCGGCGCCGTCCGGGGCCGGGACGTCGTACTCGACGGACGGGAAGGGGTCGGTGGCGATCAGGTACACCGGGACGCACGACGCGGCCAGGACCAGCACCCACACCAGGCCGTGGCTCCCGACCGTACGGGCGGCGCGGCGGCGGGAGGAGAGCAGGAGGGCCCCGACGAGGGCGAGGGCCGCTCCGGAACCCATGAGCAGGGGCTCGTCCAGCTCGGCCAGGACGGCGAAGCCGCCGGGCTTGTTGGACAGCGGGGCGACGACCGCCGCCCCGGCGAGTATCCCGGCGAGGGCGAACAGCCCCCGCGCCATACCTCTGTGCACGTTCATGGGCCCGCACCCTAGATGAGCGAGTCCGAAGTGGCGCCTGCGGGGAGGGGACGGGCATCTAGTGCTGTGACCGGGAAGGTCCACCGGGTCGCGGCGCCCGGCACGGCGCCTCGCGGCGTTGTCGGACCACGCAAGTACGTCCAGTACGAGCCGTGGCCCTCCGCCTTGCGACGCACCGCACCGGACACCGCGACCCGGCGAACCTTCCCGGCCACAGCACTAGCCTGACCCCATGACCAGCCAGACGAGCGAGACCGGCGGGGCCGGCAGCGGCGCCTTCCACGCCACCCTGCACTCCCTGCGCGTATGGGAGAACCCGCTGCCCGTCTTCGACACCGGGACGGCGCCGGCCGAGCCGCTGCCGCTGTTCCGGGAGTGGTTCCTGCACGCCGCCGGGGCCGGGCAGCCGGAGCCGCACACGATGAGCCTGGCGACCGTGGACGGCGAGGGGCGGCCCGACGTGCGCATCCTGATGCTGCACGACGCCGACTCGCGCGGCTGGCACTTCGCCACGCACGCCACCAGCGCCAAGGGCCGGCAACTGGCCGGGCAGCCCGCGGCCGCGCTCGCCTTCTACTGGCCGTCCGTGGCCCGGCAGGTGCGGATCCGGGGCCGGGTCACGGCCTGCGGCCCGCAGGAGAGCAGGGCGGACCTGGCCGTGCGCTCGCGGGGTGCGCTCGCCTCCGCGCTGACGGGCCGGCAGAGCGAGGTGCTCGGCTCCCGGGAGGAGCTGGAACGGGCGTCGGCGGCCGCCTGGGAGCGGGCCGAGGCGGAGCCGGACGCCCCGGCCCCGACCTGGACGCGGTACGTCCTGGAGGCCTCCGAGGTGGAGTTCTTCCAGGGCGACGCAGCCCGCCGCCACACCCGCCTGCGCTACCGGCGCCCGGCCGGAGACGCCGCCTGGATCCGCGAACTGCTGTGGCCTTAGGGGCCGTTCGGTTCCTGTCCGGTTCCTGTCCGGTTCCTGTCCGGTTCCGGTCCGGGCCGTCCGGGGTCCGTACGCCGCAGCGCGCGGACCCCGGCGGGCCCGTGAGGCCTTAAGCCGTGGGACGGCGGCGCTTGCCGGTGCCGGCCACGAGCGCGGCGCCCATGGCGACGGCGAGGCCGGCGCCACCGAGGGCCCAGGAGGTGGCGGAGTCGGCGCCGGCGGTGGCGAGATGGCCGCCCTTGGGGGTGGTGGCCGTGCCGCCGCCGTTCTGGTCGGCGACCGGCTTCACGCCGCCGTCGGGCTTCGGCTGGTTGCCGTTGCCGCCGGCCTGGCCCCCGTTGCCGTTGCCGCCGCCGGCGCCCGCCGCGAGGATCTTGGTCTCGATGGTGTCCGTGGCGGAGGAGACGAACTCGCCCTTGTCCGTGTTCGCGTAGCCGCCGAACACCATGTGGAAGGCCCCGGGGGCGGTGTCGCCGGTGAAGCGGATGCGCACCTTCAGCGTGGTCTTCTGGCCGGCCTTCAGCGACACCTGGCCGAGGTCGCCGCCCACGAGTTCCTCAGACCCGTCCATCTCGACGTCGTACCAGCCGTCGGCACCGTAGGCCTGGACCTTGATCTGCGCGAGCGTCACCCACGGGCCCTCGTCGAAGCCGCGCCCCATGTGGGCGGCCACCAGGAAGTCCTTGAGGTCGCCCTTGCCCGCGTTGTCCAGGTGGAGCTGGAGCTCCTGCCAGTCCGCGCCGGCCCGGAAGCCCTCGGCGGGGATCCCGTCGACGGTCACCTTCGGGCCCTCGACGTCGACGATGCCGGAGTCGCGGGCCACGGAGGAGTAGTACGTGACGGTGTCGGCGACGGCGCCGCCGTGGTGCGGGTTGCCCGCGCCGAACACGTTCAGCGAGAAGCCCGTCGCGGGGGTGTCCCCGGCGAACCGGACCCGGATGACCAGGTCCCGCTGCTCACCGGCGCTGTACTCGCCGCCGTAGTCGAAGATCCGGAGCTTGCCGTTCTCCCGGCTGACCTCGACCGGGTGCCAGTAGGTCATTCCGTCGACGGTCGTGGCGAGGTACTCCACCTCGACCTGGTCGGCCCGGATGTCGGCGCCCTGCGAGACGAGGTCGACACCGAGGTTGAACTCGTTCGTGCCGGGGCGCTTGGAGTTGTCCACCTTCAGGGTGAGCGTGCGCCAGGTGTCGCCGCCGGCCTTGAAGCCCGACTGGGGCAGCCCGGCGAGGCTGAGCTTGGGACCCTCGGCGGCCTGCTGCTCGCGCGTGATCTTCGAGGTGTAGGTGGCCGTCTCGGAGTCGACGTTCGTGTGGTTGGTGCCCGTGACCTGGATCCGGAGCGGGGCCGCGGCGGCGTCGGCCGCCACGCGCACGCGCACCGGGATCTGGATGGACTTGTCCTGCGCGACCGGGATCCCGGCCAGCAGGTCGAACACCGCGGTCTGCGGGCCCGGACCGGCCTGCCGCTCGGCGGCCTGCCAGTGGCCGGCGTAACGGTGCTCCACCTCGATGTGCGCGCCCTTGACGGGGACGTCGGTGCCGGAGAAGAACAGCCCCAGGTCGTAGCTCGACAGGCTCTTGCCGCCGCTGTTGTCCATGCGCAGGGTGAGCTCGGTCCACGCGCCGCCCGCCTTGAACCCGTCCTGCGGCAGGCCGTCGAGCGCCAGCTTCGGGCCGCTGTAGGCCGTCTGCGAGGCCGGGGCGTCGCCCTTGGGGTCGCTGTCCGGCGTGGTCACCGCCGGGTTCTTGACCTCGTCGGCCATCGCGGGCGTGGCCATCAGGACGCTGGGACCGACCACGGCGGCGGCGGCCACGACGGCCAGGCGCTTGAGCTTCATGTGTGCTGCTTCCCCTTTGTGCGGCTCCGGGCGCACGAAAGGCGCATCCCCCCAAAGCCTGGTCACCAACTGCTTTGAACGCGCTCAGAGTAATTCAGCGATCAAAGGCGCCAGAACCGCCCGGCGTCACTGATCGACACCGGTCGCGGCCCTCCAATCGGCGCATACCAGCCACAGGTCCCCGAATTCCGGACAGCCGAATTCGGCGCCCCCCGGCGGCCCGGTCGGCGGCGGCTCAGGCAGTCCGGTCGGCGGTGGCTCAGGCAGTCCGGTCGGCGGTGGCTCAGGCGGCCCGTCGGCGGTGGCTCAGGCGGTCCGCGCCGGGCGGAACACCGCCACGGCCACGCCGTCCGCCGCCTCGCGGAAGGCGACCTCCAGCCGCATCCCGATCCGCAGGTCCGCCGGTTCGCAGTCGACGACCTCGGTCATCATGCGCGGGCCCTCCGCCAGGTCGACCACCGCCGCCGCGTACGGGACGCGCGTACCGAAGGGCGGCAGGTCGTTGCGGTGGATCACCGACCAGGTGTAGAGGGTCGCCCGGCCGCTCGCGGTCTCCCACGTCACGCGGTCCTCGCCGGCCCAGCAGAACGGGCAGAACTCCCGCGGGTAGTGGTGCGCCCGCCCGCAGTCCGCGCAGCGGCGGAGCAGGAGACGGCCCTCGGCCGCCGCGTCCCAGTAGGGGCGGGTGAACTCGTCCGTCTCGGGGAGGTCGTAGCGCGCGGTGTCCGGGGGCGGGTTCACAGGAACAGTCCGATCGCCGCGTCGAGGGACCAGGTCTGCCAGCTCATGGCGAGGAGCGCGACGAGGGAGATGAGCGCCATCATCGCGTTCTGACCCTGCTCCGCCCAGTCGTGGATCATCAGCACGAGGTAGAGCAGGTTCAGCAGCAGTCCGGCGACCAGTGCGACGGGCGTGAGGAAGCCGAGGACCAGGCCCAGCCCGAGGGCGAGTTCGGCGTAGACGACGAGGTACGCCATCAGTTTGGGGCGCGGCTTCACGACCAGTTCGAAGCCGCCCTTGACGAAGGTCCAGCGGTGTTTGCCCGCGACGTCGGCGGCCCAGGCGATGCCGGTGCCGCGTTCGAACCAGCCCTTCTTGTCCTTGTGCCGCCAGCTCTCCAGCCACCACAGGCCGAGGCCTATCCGGAGTACGGCGAGCCATTCGGCCCCGCTGAGCCAGATGGTCTGCATCGGCAGCCTCCACCCCTCGCACCATTGATCTGACGGTACGTCAGTTCAGCGGATCCGGAGCGTTCCCGCAAGGCCCCGGCGCTCACGAACGCGCGAAGAGCCCGCCGTAGCCGCCGATGCCGTCGGTGGGGGCGCCCGCCGCGCGCAGGGCCGCCCAGAGGAGGACCTGGTTGGCGGTGAGGACGGGACGGCCGAGGGTGGCCTCCAGGGCCTCGATGACCCCCACGGCCCGGAAGCCGTTGCCGCCGATGACGACCGCCTCGGCCTCGTCGGGAAGGCGGGCGGCGACCCAGTCGTGCAGGGCCTCGGGCCGGATGAGCGCCTGGCCGCTGGGCAGGCCGCACGGGGCGGCGAAGGGCACGTCGAAGCCGGCGTCCCGGTAGTAGTCCCGGCCCAGGCCGTTGAGGGCCGCGTCGAACCACGGCGGGTCCACGAGGCCGAGCCGCGTCACCCCCAGGACGCGCAGGGCCTCGGTCGTAGCGGCGCAGGTGGCGACCACGGACAGGCCTCCGGCGCGCGCCCCCAGGCGGTCGAGCATCCGCGCCTCGCCGCGCGCGCCGAGGGCGTACGCGGAGCTGGTGAAGGCGAAGGCGATCGCAGCCACCGGCGCGGCCGCCAGCAGTGCGGTGGCCTCGTCCACGTACGGGGGCTCGGCGAAGGCCCGTACGGGAGCGGGCCCGATGGTGGGACCCATCGAGCCGCCTCTCCCCATCGCGCCGAACGGCACCCGGGCGGCGTGCAGCCCCACGTCCGCGGGGGCCATGGCGCGCAGTTCCGACTCGGGGCCGACGTCGGCGTGCGGGGTGAGGACCCCCAGGCGGACCCGTACGTCCCAGCCGTCCGGCTGCCACATGGCGCACCCCTGTCTCCAGTCGCTGCGGAAGCGGGGCCCACAGTGTCAGCGGACGGGCCGCCTCGCCCGGCGCCCTGCCGTGCGCCGCGCCATCGGCCCACCGGATGGCCTCGGGACGGGGCCCTGGACGGCCACCGGACGGCCGCCGGATGGCCACCGGACGGCCACCGCGCACCCGTCGGACGGACCCCGGACGCACACCCGACCCAAGCCGGACGGCCCCCCGGACGCACACCCGACCCGCCCCGACCCGGGCCGGCGGCCCGACCCAGGCCATGCCGCCCGTGATCGATCCGCAATCGATTCCCTCCTTGACCGAGACCCATCAACGCTGCGTGGCGATACGATCACACCTCATGTCCGGATCCCCCGCAGCAGTCGAGATGACCACCCAGCCCCGCCCCGTGTACGTCATCGGCGCGGGCCCCGGCGGTCTCGCCGTGGCCGCCGCGCTGCGCGCCCGCGGGGTCCGCGCGGTGGTCGTGGAGAAGTCCGACGCGGTCGGCGCGTCCTGGCGCCGCCACTACGACCGGCTCCACCTGCACACCACGCGCCGCCTCTCGGCCCTCCCGGGCCTGGCCGTGCCGCGCCGCTTCGGACGCTGGGTCTCCCGCGACGACCTCGTGCGGTACCTGGAGAAGTACGCCGAGTTCCACGAGCTGGAGCTCGTCACCGGTGTCGAGGTGACCCGGATCGAGCCCGCGGCCGACGGCGGCTGGACCCTGCACGCCAGCGGCGGGCGGGTGCTGACGGCCGGCGCCGTCGTCGTCGCCACCGGGTTCAACCACACCCCCGCCCTGCCCGACTGGCCCGGCCGCGAGGCGTACCCGGGGCGGCTGCTGCACGCAGCCGACTACCGCGACCCGAAGCCGTACGCCGGCCAGGACGTGCTGGTCGTCGGCGCGGGCAACACCGGCGCCGAGATAGCCGTCGACCTCGTCGAGGGCGGCGCGGCGCGGGTCCGCCTCGCCGTGCGCACCGCCCCGCACATCGTGCGCCGCTCCACCGCGGGCTGGCCGGCCCAGCGGACCGGGATCCTGGTGCGGCGGCTGCCCGTAGGGCTCGTGGACCGGCTGGGGGCGCTCGTCGCACGGGCCTCGGTCCCGGACCTGTCGGCGTACGGGCTCCCGCGCCCGGAGACCGGCCTGTACAGCCGGGTCAGGCAGGGGGCCATCCCGGTGCAGGACGTCGGCCTGATCGATGCGGTCCGCGGCGGCCGGGTCGAGCCGGTCGCAGCCGTCGCATCCTTCGAGGGCGCCGAGGTGGTGCTCGCGGACGGCTCGCGGATCACCCCGGACGCGGTGATCGCGGCCACCGGGTACCGGCGCGCCCTGGAGGGCCTGGTCGGTGACCTCGGCGTACTCGACGAGCGCGGGCGGCCCCGTACGCACGGCGCGCGGACCCCGGCGCAGGCTCCCGGCCTGTACTTCACCGGCTTCACCAACCCCATCAGCGGGATGCTGCGGGAGCTGGCGCGGGACGCCGAGAAGATCGCCGCGGCCGTGTCCCGCCGGCTGCGCACCCTGGCCTGAACGGCGCTCTGGACCCGTCCAGAGGGAATCTGACACCGTTCACCACATCTCCTCCACCAGCTTTCCTGCGCAGCCCTGTTCCTGACGACACGTCAGTTCAGTAATCTGACTGCACGTCAGTTATTGAGGTTCCATCGATGTTCATCGAGCAGGAGCGGGCGGAACGATGCTTGGATCTACTCACGGCACCCTCACCACCGACTTCCGCGCACGCGTCGAGGCCTGCGGGGAGACCCCCAGGACGGCCGTCCACTCGACGGCGGCGCCGTCCACCGAGGACGTGGTCCCGCTCGACGTCAGCGGCCGGCCCCTGCACTCCGACGTGCCCGACCTGGACCGGTTCTTCCGGCCCGAATCGGTCGCGGTCATCGGCGCCTCCGACGCCGAGGGCCGGCCGAACACCGGCATCACCCGCCAGCTCATCGCCTGGGCCGAGCGCGTCGGCGCCCGCATCCACCCGGTGCACCCGACCCGCGGGACCGTCTTCGGCCTGCCCTGCGCGCCCTGCGTCGCGGACCTGCCCGAACAGGTGGACCTCGCCGTGCTGCTGGTCGCCGACCCGCTCCCCGTCATCGAGGAACTGGCCGAGACCAAGGTGAAGTTCGCCGTCGCCTTCGCCTCCGGCTTCGCCGAGACCGGCGACGAGGGCGCCGCCGCCCAGGCCCGGCTCGCCGCCGCCGTCGGCCGCTCGGGCCTGCGCCTGCTGGGCCCCAACACGAACCTCAACGCCTTCGAGAGGTTCCGCGACGACCTCGACGGCCCGGCCATCGCGCTGATCACCCAGTCCGGCCACCAGGGCCGACCCGTCTACACCCTCCAGGAGCTGGGCATCCGGCTCTCCCACTGGGCGCCCACCGGCAACGAGGCGGACCTGGAGACCTCCGACTTCATCTCCTACTTCGCCGAGCAGCCCGAGGTCGGCGCGATCGCCTGCTACGTGGAAGGCCTCAAGGACGGCCGGTCCTTCCTGCTCGCCGCCGACCGCGCGGCGCGGGCCGGGGTCCCCGTCGTCGCCGTCAAGGTCGGCCGCACCGAGACGGGCGCCCGGATGGCCGCCTCCCACACCGGCAAGCTGACCGGCGCCGACACCGTCGTGGACGCCGCCATGCGGCAGTTCGGCGTCATCCGCGTCGACGGGCTCGACGAACTCCAGGACACCGCCGCCCTGCTCGCCCGGGCCCGCAAGCCGAAGGCCGAAGGGGTCGTCGTCTACTCCATCTCCGGCGGCACCGGCGCCCACTTCTCCGACCTGGCCACCGAGGCGGGCCTCACCCTGCCCACCCTCTCCGAGGCCAGGCAGCAGGAACTCCACCAGTGGATCCCCGACTACCTCAACGTCGCCAACCCCGTGGACAACGGCGGCCACCCGGTGGGCGACTGGCGCGGCCGGAAGATCATCGACGCGATCCTCGCCGACCCGGCCGTCGGCGTCCTGATCTGCCCGATCACCGGCCCCTTCCCGCCGATGAGCGACAAGCTCGCCCAGGACCTGGTGGACGCGGCCGAGGCCACGGACAAGCTGATCTGCGTGATCTGGGGCTCCCCGGTCGGCACGGAGGACGCGTACCGCACCACGCTCCTCGGCTCCTCCCGCGTGGCCACCTTCCGCACCTTCGGCAACTGCATCACCGCCGTCCGCGCCTACCTCGGCCACCACCGCTTCACCTCGGCCTACCGCTCCCCCTTCGACGAAGCCCCGCGCACACCCTCGCCCTCGTACCGCAAGGCGCAGGCCCTGATGCGGCCGGGCCAGCAGCTCAGCGAGCACGCGGCCAAACAGCTGCTGCGCGCGTACGGCATCCGGGTCCCCCGCGAGCAGCTCGTCACCAGCGCGGCGGCCGCCGTCCGCGCGGCGGGCCTGGTCGGGTACCCGGTGGTCATGAAGGCCTCGGGCCCCCAGCTCGGCCACAAGACGGAACTGGGCCTGGTCAAGATCGGCCTGACGTCCGCGAGCCAGATCCGCGACGCCTACCGCGAGCTGACCGACATAGCCCGCTACGAGAACATCCCGCTCGACGGGATCCTGGTCTGCCAGATGGTCGAGCGCGGGGTGGAGATGGTCGTCGGCGTCACCCAGGACGACCTCTTCGGCCCGACGGTGACGGTGGGCCTCGGCGGGGTCCTGGTGGAGGTCCTGCACGACGCGGCGGTCCGCGTGCCGCCGTTCGGCGAGGACCAGGCCCGGGCGATGCTGACGGAACTGCGCGGCCACCCCCTGCTGGAGGGCGTACGGGGCGCACCCCCGGCCGACGTCGACGCCCTGGTCGAGGTCATCCTGCGGGTCCAGCGGATGGCGCTGGAACTGGGGGACGAACTCTCCGAACTGGACATCAACCCCCTGATGGTCCTCCCCCGCGGCCAGGGCGCGGTGGCCCTGGACGCCCTGGCCATCTGCCACTGACGCTGCGCTCGCCGCCAGCTCCCCACTCCGCCCGCGGACCCCCGGGCGGAGCTCAGGGGCCAATTCAGCCTCGCCGGCGTTTGAGGCGCGGGGTCCGGGGCGGAGCCCCGTTCTTCAGCCCCGCCGGCGTTTGAGGCGCGGGGTCCGGGGCGGAGCCCCGGGGAACGGAGGAAGGGCGGGGCGGGGACCAGCTCCGCGCAGCGGCACCCCCACCCGCACCCCCACCCGCACGCGCCCACCAGCCCAGCCCTGGCCCCGCCCAAAGACACGGCCACGGCCCCACCTCAGTCACCCCCCGAACGGGAGCAACCATGACCGCCCCCACCCCCCAGCCCGACATCCTGCACCGCACGGAGAACGGCGTCTCCTGGATCACCCTCAACCGCCCCGAGGCCATGAACGCCGTCACCTGGGACCAACGCGACCGCATCATCGCCCTGCTCGCCGACGCCTCCGCCGACCCGGCGATCCGCGCCGTCGTCATCACCGCCACCGGCAAGGGCTTCTGCGCAGGCGCCGACCTGCGAGGCTCGCCCGCTGCCGGCGAGAGGGTCGCGGGCGACGTGGCCCGCATGATCCGGCTCGGCGCGCAGCGCCTGATCACGGCGGTGCTCGACTGCGAGAAGCCGGTCCTCGCCGCAGTCAACGGCACGGCCGCCGGCATCGGCGCCCACCTGGCCCTCGCCTGCGACCTCGTCATCGCCGCCGAACCGGCCCGGTTCATCGAGGTGTTCGTACGCCGCGGCCTGGTGCCGGACGGCGGCGGCGCCTACCTGCTCCCCCGCCTGATCGGCCCGCAGAAGGCCAAGGAGCTGATGTTCTTCGGCGACGCCGTCCCGGCGGCCGAGGCCGAACGCCTGGGCCTGGTGAACAAGGTCGTCCCGGCCGACGCCCTGGAGGAGACGGCCCGCGCCTGGGCGGAACGCCTCGCCCAGGGCCCGACCCGCGCCCTGGCGATGACCAAGCAACTGGTCAACGCCTCCCTCGACGGGGACCGGGCGGCCGCCCTGGCCGCGGAGGCCACCGCCCAGGAGATCAACATGAGCACGGCCGACGCGAACGAGGGCGTGGCCAGCTTCGTGGAGCGCCGCACACCCAAGTACCTGGGCCGCTGACGACCGGACGGCGCGGGTCCAGGCAGGCGCGGGGTCCGGGGCGGCGCCCCAGGGAATCCCGTCACCGCCGGACCCCCTCCTCCGCCCGGCCCCGCACCTCGAACCCCCACGCCGACGACCCCGAGGCCGACCCCGACGCCGACCCCGACGGCTGCCCCCCACCCCCCTACATCCGAGGGTCAGGCTTCAGCAGCGCGAACACCGCTCCGGCCGGATCCGCCAGCCAAGCGAGCCGCCCGACCTCCGGCACGTCCGCGCCCGGCATGAGCACCGACCCGCCGTTGCGCTGGGCGGCGGCAGTGGTGGCGTCCACGTCCGGCACGTTGAAGTACGGCACCCAGCGCGCCTCCTCGCCCGCGCCCTCGCCCAGCGGCGCGACCCCGCCGAAGGAACCGTCCTCCTGGTCCCCGTCGGCGATGCTCAGCACGCGGTACGTCATCCCGGGCGCCTTCATCTCGGCGTGGCGCCAGCCGAACACCCCCTGGTAGAAGGCGATGTCCGCGACCGGGTCGGGTACGTGGAGTTCCGCCCACACCAGCGTGTTGTCGGCGGATGCCACTTGCAGTCCGGCGGTCTTGCCGGGCTGCCAGCCGGCGAACTCGGCGCCCTGCGGGTCGGTGTACTGCGCCAGCCGGCCCTCGCCCATGACGTCCATGGGCTCCATCCGGACCGCCCCGCCGCCCGCCCTGACGGCCTCGGTGGTGGCCTGGATGTCGGGGCTCATGAAGTGCACCATCCAGGCGGACTTCGCACCCTCCGCCGTGAGCGGCCCGAGGGCGGCGACGGTCCTGCCCTGGAGCTGGAAGAAGCCGTACCCGCCCGCGTCGGGTCCGGCGGAGACGAACTGCCAGCCGAAGAGGGCCCCGTAGAACCGCGCGGCGGTGTCCGTGTCGGGACTGCCGAGGTCGAGCCAGTTGGGTGATCCGGTACGGAAGTCGGTGCCGAGCATGGGGTTCTCCGAGGGTTTCGGTGGTGCGGCGGTGTGGCGTGTGGCGGTGTGGCGGTGCGGTAGCTGGCCACGATGCCGAGCCCCCGGCGGCCGGTGGGCCGACCGGTCCAGGGCGGGTCGGGGATTCACCCGTGTGGCCGCAGCGGCGGTACCACGGTGGGAACGGAGCGGATCCGCACCCCCACCGGCCGGTACGGCTCGCGCGGCGCCCCGCACCGCCCGGTGCCCGCGCCCCGCACCCCTTCCCATCTGACGCACCGTCAGGTTCAATCGTTCGTGTGATGGGACACGCAGGGATGGCGGCCACCGTCGTCCGATACCTCAGATCAGTCGGCTCGCCCACCTCTGCCGCGCCGGAGCCCGAGACGGTCGAAGCCCTGCCCCGCCCCGACCTGCGGGCCGTCGGCGAGGACGAGCGCGCACCGGTCAGCGCCGCCGAATTCCGGGCCGTCCTCGGGAACTTCGCCAGCGGGATCACCGTCATCACCGCGCCGCCCGGCGAGGGGGAGGACGGACCGGCCGGCTTCGCCTGCCAGTCCTTCGCCTCGCTGTCCCTGGACCCGCCTCTGGTCACCTTCATGGTGGCCCGTACGTCGACCACCTGGCCGCGGATCGCCCGCGCCGGGGTGTTCTGCGTCAACATCCTCGGCGCCGAACAGGGCGGGCTGTGCCGGTCCTTCGCCGTCAGCGGCGCGGACAAGTTCGCCGGGGTCGCCCACCGCCCGGCCCCCGTCACCGGGTCGCCGCAGCTCGACGCCGTGCCCGCCTGGATCGACTGCCGGATCCACGCCGTCCACACCGGCGGGGACCACCTCATCGTGGTGGGCCGGGTCGAAGCCATGGGCGCGGCCGGCGAGGGCGAGCCGCTCCTCTTCCACAAGGGCCGCTTCGGCCGCTTCACCGACTGAGCCGGCCCGGCAGCCGCCCCGGCGCCCCGCGACCCGGGCACTGAAGGGCCACGGGGTCACGAGGTCACGAGGCTACGAGGTCACGAGGTCACGAGGCGCGACCGTAGGCCACGCCCGGCGGACCACCCGAAGGCCGCCCCCGGCCATGCGACGGGGCCCGGCCCACCCCGCCGCCCCGGTCAGAAGGTCAGCACCCCCCGCGCCACCCGCCCGTGATGGGCGTCGTCGGCGGCCTTGGCGAAGTCCTCCACCGGGTAGACCTCGGTGACCAGTTCGTCCAGCAGCAGCCGCCCCTGCCGGTAGAGCTCCGCGTACAGGGCGATGTCCCGCTGCGGGCGCGAGGACCCGTACCGGCAGCCCATGATCGTCTTGTCCAGGTAGAGAGAGGAGACGAGGAAGGAGGCCTCCTCCTTGAAGCCGGGCACGCCGAGCAGCACCGCCTGACCGTGCCGGTCCAGCAGGTCGATCGCCTGCCGGATCAGCTTGACGCTGCCCACGCACTCGAAGGCGTGGTCCGCGCCCGTCGGCAGGATCTCGCGGACCGCCGCCGAGGAGTCCGCGACGGCCGAGGCGTCGATGAAGTGCGTGGCCCCGAACTGCCGGGCCACCGCCTCCTTCGCCGGGTTCGCGTCGACCGCCACGATGGTCGTGGCGCCCGCGATCCGGGCCCCCTGGAGCACGTTCAGCCCGATCCCGCCGGTCCCGATGACGACCACGGACTCGCCGCGGTCCACCTTCGCCCGGTTCAGGGCCGCCCCCACCCCGGTGAGGACCCCGCAGCCGATCAGCGCCGCCGAGGTGAAGGGGATGTCCTCGGGGATCTTCACCGCCTGCACGGCCTTGACGACCGTCCGCTCCGCGAAGGCGGAGTTCGAGGCGAACTGGAACAGCGGCTTCCCGCCCCGCGAGAAGGGCTGCGCGGGCATCCCGATCGCCTTGCGGCACATCGTCGGCCGCCCCCGGTCGCAGTCGGCGCACGCCCCGCAGTTGGCGAGGGTGGACAGGGACACGTGGTCCCCGGGCGCCACGTGCGTCACGCCCGCCCCCACGGCCTCGACCACCCCCGCACCCTCGTGCCCCAGCACCACCGGCGGCGGGAACGGAATCGTCCCGTCGATCACCGACAGGTCGCTGTGGCACAGCCCGGCCGCCGCCACCGCGACCAGCACCTCCCCCGGCCCCGGATCCCGGATCTCCAGGTCGTCGACCACCCGGGCCTGCTTGCCGTCGAACACGACGCCTCTCACCTGGACTCCTTAGGCAGGCCGAGCACGCGCTCGGCGATGATGTTGCGCTGGATCTCGTCCGAGCCGCCGTAGATGGTGTCGGCGCGGGTGAACAGGAACAGGCGCTGCTCCTCGTCGAGTCCGAGCTCGTACGGGAGGTCCGCGGCCCAGTCGGCCGGCCCGGCCGTCGCCGCCGCCCCGCGGACCTCCACCGCGAGCTCACCGAGCCGCCGGTGCCAGCCGCCCCACAGCAGCTTGGCCACGCTGGGCGCGCCCGGACCGCCTTCGGCGCCGAGGGTGCGCAGGGCGTTCCACCGCATGGTGCGCAGTTCGGCCCACTGCCGTACGAGGCGCTCGCGCAGCACCGGGTCCCCGGCCCGCGCGGAGGCCGCGTACGCCGCGTAGGCCACCAGAACACGGTCCAGTTCGGCCGCGAAGCCGATCTGCTGGACCAGCGTCGAGACCCCCCGCTCCAGGGCGAGCAGACCCATGGCCACGGTCCAGCCCTCGCCCTCGCCGCCGACGGCCTCCGCCGCCACCGCCCCGTCGAAGAACACCTCGTTGAACTCCGAGGTTCCCGACATCTGCCGGATCGGCCGGACCTCGATCCGGCCCGGCTGGTCCATCCGTACGAGCAGGAAGGTCAGGCCCCGGTGGCGCCGGGACCCCGGCTCGGTGCGGGCCAGGACGAAGCACCAGTCGGCGTCCCGGGCCAGCGAGGTCCAGATCTTCTGCCCGGTGACCCGGAACAGCCCGTCGGCCGCGTCCCGTACGGCCGCGGTACGGATGCCCGCGAGGTCGGAGCCCGCGCCCGGCTCGCTGTAGCCCTGGCACCACAGCTCCTCGCCGCGCGCGATGCCGGGCAGGAAGCGGTCCTGCTGCTCCCGGCTGCCGTACGCGACCAGGGTCGGCGCGAGGAGGTTCTCGCCGATGTGGCCGACCCGGGCGGGCGCGCGCAGCGCCGCGTACTCCTCGGCCCACACCACCTGCCCGGTCAGGGACAGCCGCTGCTGCCCGTACGCTCCGGACGGGACCTCCCAGCCCTGCCCGATCCAGCCGCCGCGGCCCAGCTCGCACTCCCACGCGCGCCGCGCGGCCACCCCCTCGTGCTCGCTGCCCGGCCCGCCGAGCCCGACGGCCTGCGCGTACGGGCCCACGAGGTGCTCCGCGAGCCAAGCGCGGGCCCGGCCGCGCAGCTCCTCGTCCTCGGCCCCGAAGCTGAAGTCCATGCCGATCCCCCTGCTGCCGTGTCCTACGCGTTGGGGCGGTCCTTGGCGGCCGCCGCCCTGGCCATGGCCTCCAGCTGCGCCAGCATCGGCATCGGGTCGGTGCCCACCGTCCCGGGGAGGAAGTCGGCGATCTTCTCCGGCGTCCAGGAGCCCTCGGCGTACCCGGCGCGCAGCTCGCGCGGCTGGGCCCAGACGGCGATCTTCGGTCCGGCGATCGTGTAGACCTGCCCGGTGATCCGCTCGCCGCCGACGGCCACGGCCTTGTCGCTGAGCAGGTAGGTCACCAGCGCCGCGACGTCCTCGGGCTCGCCGATCTCCTTGAGCTCCATGGGGACGTTGGCGGACATGCGGGTACGGGCGACGGGTGCGACGGCGTTGGCCGTGACCCCGTACTTGGCCAGGCCGAGCGCGGCGGACCGGACGAGGGAGATGATCCCGCCCTTGGCGGCGCTGTAGTTGGCCTGGGCGACCGAGCCCTGGTGGTTGCCGCTGGTGAAGCCGATCAGGGTGCCGCCGCCCTGGCGGCGCATGACGGCGGAGGCCGCGCGGAAGACGGTGAAGGTGCCCTTGAGGTGGGTGGCGACGACGGGGTCCCACTCCTCCTCGGACATGTTGAAGAGCATCCGCTCGCGCAGGATGCCGGCCACGCACACGACGCCGTCGATGCGCCCGTACCGGGCGAGGGCGGTGTCGACGATGCGCTGGCCGCCCGCCATGGTGGAGATGTCGTCGGCGACGGCGACGGCCTCGCCGCCGGCGGCCTGGATCTCCTTCACCACGCCGTCGGCGATCTCGCTCGTCGGCTCGCCGCCCTCGATGCCCACCCCGTAGTCGTTGACGACGACCTTGGCGCCCTCGGCGGCCGCGGCTAGTGCCACGGCCCGCCCGATGCCCCGGCCGGCGCCGGTGACGGCGACGACCTTGCCTGCCAAGAAGTTCCCCACGTCCGGCCCCTTCCCGCGTTTTCTGACGGACCGTTAGATTCTATGACCAGTCAGATGCACTCGCACAAGCCCTAGTTGGGGTCCGCCTTCCCGAGGAGCTGATGGAGCCATGGCCCTGCCCGAGGAGTTCCACGACATCGCCAAGCGCGTCAACAACTGGGGCCGCTGGGGCGCCGACGACGAGATCGGCACCCTGAACCTGATCACCGACGAGGTCGTACGGGAGGCCGCGCGGGAGATCCGCAGCGGCCGCCGGATCCCCCTGGCCCTGCCCCTGAAGGAGGACGGCGTACAGGCGGGCCTGATCCCCGGCCGGATCAACCCGCTGCACACGATGGTGCAGATCAACCAGGAACTCTTCGGCCCGGGCACGGTGGCGTGCAGCGACGACGCCGTGACCATGGGCCTCCAGGCGGGCACCCACTGGGACGCGCTCACGCACGTCTCGCACTCGGGGAAGATCTACAACGGCCGCCCCGCCTCCTCGATCACCGCGCACTCCCGGGCCGAGTACAGCGGCATCGACAAGGCCGGCCACATCGTCTCGCGCGGGGTGCTGCTCGACGTGGCGCGCGCCAAGGGCCTGGACCGGCTGGCGGGCGGCCACGCGGTGACCCCGGAAGACCTCGCCGAGGCCGAGGAGTTCGGCGGGGTGACGGTCCGGCCCGGCGACATCGTCCTCGTCCGCACGGGCCAGGTCCAGGTCTACCTGGCGGGCGACAAGCACGGGTACGGCTTCCCCTCCCCCGGGCTGTCCGTCCGCACCCCGCAGTGGTTCCACGCCCGGGACGTCGCGGCGGTCGCCAACGACACCCTCACCTTCGAGATCTTCCCGCCGGAGATCGAGGACCTGTGGCTGCCGGTGCACGCGCTCGACCTGGTCGAGATGGGCATGCACCAGGGCCAGAACTGGAACCTCGAAAAGTTGTCCACAGCCTGTGCAGAAGAGGGCCGCTACTCCTTCCTGCTCTCCGCGATGCCCGAACCCTTCGTCGGCGCCGTGGGCACCCCGGTGGCCCCGGTGGCAGTCCTCTGACCCGGCCGCCGACGGTCCCTCCGACGCGTACTCCGACCCGTCTGCGGGCGGCCCGGAGCGGGGTGCGGGGCGGGGGCGGGACGGGTGCGGGGCGGGGCGGGACGGGTGCGGGGCAGGGATGAGGCGGGTGCCGGGCGGGCGCGGGGCGGGCGCGGGGCGGGCGCCGGGCAGGGCCAGGTCGCGGCACGGGACCGGGATCCGGACCGGGGCGAGGGCCGGATCCAGGCTGTCACAGGGCCGTGGAACCATGAGGTGTGCATGACGCGTCACTGTCGGCGCGTCGCCCCCCGTCCCCTCCCCGCCACCCTCACCCCAGGAGTACCGCATGGCCAACCCCTACCAGGTCACGCCGCCCCAGCCGCCCCAGCCCCCCAGACGCCGCGCGAGCGGCGCCCTGGCCGCCGTCCTGACCGTCGTCCTCGGCGCCGGCGCCCTCTACGGCGCCACCCAGTGGCTCGGCGACAAGGCCTCCTCCACCGCCTCCGGCTCGGCCTCGGCGTCCGCCTCCGCCAAGCCCTCCGGTAAGGCCTCGAAGGACCCCGGCAATCCCGAGTCCTCCTCCGACACCTCCAGTTCGTGGAAGGTCGGCGACTGCGGCGGCCCGGACCCGGACAACAAGCCCGACGGCTACCGCCCGCAGAGCTGCTCGGCCTCCGGCGCCACCTTCAAGGCCATCGACATCAAGGACGCCAGCATCCTCCCCGGGTCGATCCAGTGCCCGCCCGGCACCGACCTCATGATCGAGGTCAGCATCTCCTACAGCGGCGGCAAGTCGAGCGGCATCCCCACCAACACCGTCTGCGGCCGCAACCTCACCGGCGACCACCCCGGCGACGCGGGCGCCGGCGGCGGCCAGCTGGTCCAGGGCGACTGCGTGACCGACCAGGCCCAGGAAGTCCCCTGCGCCACGGGCGGTCCGGGCACGTCCAAGGTGCTCGCCCTCGTCAAGACGAAGAGCGAGTGCCCGGCCGGCACCAAGGAGCCCATGCAGCTGACCCTGTCCGTCGGCCGCCCGTACGACGTCATCTGCACCGGCAAGGCGTAGCCCCCGACCGGCGCCGGGCCTCCCCACCCGGCGCCGACGGCGGGTCGGCACGGACCTGGGCGGGCGGCGGGCCTGAGCACACGGCGGCAGACGACAGACGGCAGACGACAGACCGAACGCGTCGCCGGCCCACGCGAACCCCCGCCCCGCCGGACCCCGAAGCACCCCGGTACCCTGCGTTGCCCCCGACCGTCGGGGGCCGCCTATTTCCGCTCGGGAGTCCCCCATGGCCATCAAGAAGGCCACGATCCAACAGCAGGTGGCGGAAGCCATCGCCCAGGCCAACCCGGCCGACCGTCCCCTCGTCGTGATCCAGGCCGTCGCGGGTCCCAGCGTCTGGCTGATGAGCATGCTCGGCCTCATCGGCCAGGCGTTCCTCACCTACTACTTCATCACCGTGACCGAACAGGCCGTGGTGGTTCACAAGGCCAGCCGGATGAGCAACCGTCCGCAGGAGATAGCCTTCGCGGTCGCCTCGGACCAGGCGGCGAACCTGGTCTCAGAGATCAACCGGAACGCGGTGTGGAGCAACTTCCGCATGCAGTTCCCGGGTCAGCAGAAGCCGACGCGGATGAACGTCCACCGCGTCTGGCGCAACGAAATGGACCAGCTCCTGGGCCACCTGACCGGCCAGCCGGCCGCCTGACCCACCCCGCCGGCGCCGGCCTCCCCACCGGCGCCGGCGCCCCGGGAAGCCGCCTCGCACGTCTGACCGAATTCGCATCCTCAAAGTTCGGGCTGCCGTGGGGCCCCTCTACCCTGACCAAGATCATGGGGGTGGGGATTTGAGCAGTACCAGTGGCAAAGACCTGGAGATGGATCCGGTCGCGGTCAAGAACATCACGGACGGCCTGCGTGCCGCGATCGGCGAGCTGCGCGAGTTCGGTGCGGCAGGACCGGCATCCATGGGCGGGGGGTTCAAGAGCCTGGCGATGACCGGCATGGAAGCCGGGCATCCGCAGGTCACGGACGTCTTCCAGGAACTGTGTACGCGCTGGGAGTGGGGTGTTCGCGGGCTCGTCCTGAGTGCCAGCAGTCTGGCGAGTGACCTGGGGATCTCCGCGGGCATGGTCTGGGAGGAGGACCAGTACCGGGAGGGCACGTTCAAGGTCGCGGTCAACTCCGTGGTCGGCAACCCGCACGCGGACGAGGACGAGACCGAACGGAAGTCCTGGGACGAGATCAAGGCGCCGTTCCGTCAGGAGACCCCGGAAGAGGCCCAGAAGGCCCGCAACGACTTCCAGCAGACGTGGGACCAAGCCAAACAGGACGCGATGACCAAGGGCTTCACCGGCCAGGTGGTGGAGCGCGTGGCCGACCACACCGGCATGGACCGCGAGACCCTCGACCGGGCGCGCAACCGCGCGGCCGAAGGTGACCGCTGATGGGGCGCGACCTCGACGGCTGGCTCGACCGCGGCGCCGAACTCATCGGCGACGGCGTCGAATGGGCCGGCGACAAAGCGGCCGACAAGCTGGAGAAGATCGGCTGGCGTGACGGCGCCAACGCCGTCCGCGGCGGGGCGAACGCGGTCGCCAACCGGCTCGGCGCCGAGGTCGGGGAGGTCGAGCTGGGGGAGACCGACGATCCGAAGAAGCTGATCCACGGAAGCGCCTCCAAGCTCCGCGCGACGGCCTCCCACCTGAGCGACTTCCAGGCAGCCTTCGACCTGACCGGCGAGGGCCTGAAGGGCCTGGACGAGGACGGCATCCAGGGCGCGTCGGCCGAGGCCTTCCGTGCGAAGGCCCAGAAGCAGCCCCCGAAGTGGTTCGCGGCGGCGGACGCCTTCGAGACCGCGGCCGGCGCGCTGAACCGGTTCGCCGACACGGTGGAGTGGGCGCAGGGCCGGGCCCAGGAGGCGCTCGACGAGTACAAGACCGCCGTCAAGACGTCGGTCGCCGCGCACGACGCGTACAACAAGTGGGTCGATTCGTACAACGCGGCGGTCCGCGCCGAGCAGGACCCGCTGCCCGCCCGCCCCATGGGCTTCACCGACCCCGGCGCGGACGGCATCAAGGCGGCCCGTGAGAAGCTGGCCGAGGCCCGCCACCAGCGTGACGAGGCCGCCCGGTCGGTGGTCAAGGCGCTGGAGACGGCGCGGGACGCCGCGCCGCCGATGCCGTCCGCGGCCATGCAACTGGCGTCCGAGACCCTCCGTATGGGCGTCGACCTCCAGCACGTGGGCGGGGGCGTGGTCAAGGGCGCGGCGGGCGCGATCAGCTTCTTCCGCGCGGTCGACCCCGACGACCCGTACAACCGCATGCATCCGACCGAGTACAAGATGCGGCTCAGCGGCCTGGGCGTCGGCCTCATGACGATGGTGAACGACCCGGCCACGGCCGGATCGCGCATGTACGAGCAGTTCATGAAGGACCCCGGCGAGGGCGTGGGCAAGTTCATCCTCGAAGCCGCCGGGACGAAGGGCGTGGGCGCGGGAGCCAGCGCAATCAGAAAGGGCGCCACCCTCGGCCGGCTCGCGAACGGCGAACTGCCGAAGCCACACCTGCCCGACGCCCCCGACCACAAGCACTCGGCCCGGGAGAACCTCAATGAGGACAAGCCCGGCAACTCCCGTGAGCAGGACTGCAAGACCTGCGTGGACGACCCGGTCGACGTCGCGACGGGCCGGATGCTCCTCCCCCAGACCGACCTCGTCCTGCCGGGATCGCTCCCCCTCGTCCTCGCCAGGACCTTCGAGTCCTCGTACCGTTCAGGCCGCTGGTTCGGCCCCACCTGGGCCTCCACCGTCGACCAGCGCCTGGAGATCGACCCGCAGGGCGTCGTCCTCGTCCAGCCCGACGGCAGCCTGCTGGAGTACCCGCACCCCGACCCGGACGGCGCACCCGTCCTCCCCACCCTGGGCCGGCGCTGGCCCATGACCCGGGACACCGACGGCTGGTACACCGTCACCGACCCGGAGACGGGCCACGTCCGCCACTTCTCGGACAACGGCCTCCTCCAGCAGATCGACGACCGCACCGGCGCCTGGATCGCCTTCTCCTACGACGAGCTGACCGGCGCCCCGCTCACGATCTCCCACAGCGGGGGCTACGAGGTGCGCCTCGCCTCCTCCGAGGGCCGGATAACCGGCCTCTCCCTCGCCGACGGCACCCAAGTGCTCCGCTACGGCTACACGGACGGCCACCTCACCGAGGTCACCAACTCCTCCGGCCTGCCACTGCGCTTCGGCTACGACGCCCTGGGCCGGATCACCTCCTGGACCGACACCAACGACCGCCACTTCGACTACGTCTACGACGCCCAGCACCGCTGCATCGCCCAGTCCAGCACGAACGGCCACCTCAACGTCCGCTTCACCTACGAGGACGGCGTCACCACCCGCACCGACTCCCTCGGCCACCGCACCCAGTACCTGATCAACGACCGAGCCCAAGTCACCGCGGAAATCGACCCGACGGGCGCCGCGACCCACTTCACCCGCGACGCCTACAACCGTCTGCTGACGCGTACCGACGCCCTCGGCCACACGACCCGCTTCGCCTACGACGAGCAGGGCCGCCTCACCACCGTGGTCCGACCCGACGGACGCGAGATCCGGGCCGAGTACAACGCGCTGGGCCTGCCGCTCCAGGTGATCCAGCCCGATGGCCGGGTCTTCCGTACGGCCTACGACGCCCAGGGCAACCGCACCTCGACCACCTCACCGGCCGGCACCACGACCCGCTTCACCTACGACACCCGCAGCCACCTGTCCTCGGTGACGAACGCGCTCGGCCACACGACCTCGGTCCGCTGCGACCCCGCGGGCCTGCTCCTGGAGACCGTCGACCCCCTGGGCGCGAGGACCCGCTACACCCGGGACGCCTTCGGCCGGCCGGCCACCGTCACCGACCCCCTCGGGCACACCACTCGCCTCACCTGGAGCGTCGAGGGCCGCCTCCTGCACCGGGCCAACCCCGACGGCAGCACGGAATCCTGGACGTACGACGGCGAGGGAAACTGCCTGACCCACACTGACGCGACAGGCGGTGTGACGGTCTCCGAGTACGGCGACTTCGACCTCCTCACCGCCCGCACCGGCCCGGACGGCGTCCGCCACTCCTTCGACCACGACACCGAACTACGCCTCACCCGGGTCACCAACCCCCAAGGCCTGACCTGGACCTACACCTACGACCAGGCCGGCCGCCTCGCCACCGAGACCGACTTCGACGACCGCACCCTGACGTACGCGTACGACGCCGTGGGCCGCTTGGCATCGCGCAGGAACGCCCTGGGTTCGACCACCACGTACGAGCACGACTCCCTGTCCCGACTCCTGCGCAAGGAGACGGCGGACGGCATCACCTCCTACGAGTACGACGTCTTCGGCGAGCTCGCCCGGGCTGTCTCCGCGGACGGCACCACGCTTTCCCTGCTCCGGGACGAAGCCGGTCGCCTCGTCTCGGAAACGACGGACGACCGCACCGTCTCCTACACCCACGACGCCCTGGGCCGTCGCACCGGTCGTACCACCCCCACCGGGGCGCGGTCCGAGTGGACGTACGACCCTGCCGACCGCCGCACCCAGCTCACCACGTCCGGGCGCACGATCACCTTCGAGCGCGACGCCGCCGGCCGCGAGCTCACCCGCACCATCGGCCCGGACCTGGCCCTCCTACAGGGTTACGACCCCCTCGGCCGCCTGACCGACCAGCACCTCGTCGGCCAGGACGGCCGCACCCTCCAGCGCCGTGGGTACAGCTACCGCGCCGACGGATCCCTCACCGGAATCGACGACGCCCTCGCCGGTCCGCACACCTTCACCCTGGACCCGGCGTCCCGCGTCACCGCGGTCGACGCCGCCAACTGGTCGGAGCGCTACGCCTACGACGAGGCGGGCAACCAGACCACCGCCTCCTGGCCTTCCCGCCACCCGGGAGGCGAGGCCCGGGGCCCGCGGGAGTACCAGGGCACTCGCATCACCCGCGCAGGCTCGATCCGCTACGAACACGACACCCTCGGCCGCGTCATCCTCCGCCAGCAGACCCGCCTCTCCCGCAAGCCGGACACCTGGCGCTACACCTGGGACGCGGAAGACCGCATGGCCTCGGTGACCACCCCCGACGGCACCGTCTGGCGCTACCGCTACGACGCCCTCTCCCGTCGCACGGCCAAGCAGCGCCTCACCCCGACCGGCGAGGTGGCGGAAGAGGTCCTCTTCACCTGGGACGGCACCACCCTCTGCGAAGAAACGGCAGGCCCGGTCACCCTCACCTGGACCCACGACGGCCTGCACCCCCTCACCCAGGCGGAAAGCGTCCTCGGCACGACGGACACCCGCTTCTTCGCCATCGTCACGGACCTCATCGGCACCCCGAAGGAGCTGGTCGACGAATCAGGGGAGATCGCCTGGCGCGCCCGCTCCACCCTCTGGGGCTCCACCACCTGGACCCGCAACGCCACCGCCTACACCCCCCTGCGCTTCCCGGGCCAATACTTCGACCAGGAGTCCGCCCTCCACCACAACTACTTCCGCACCTACGACCCCGAAACAGCCCGCTACCTCACCCCGGACCCCCTGGGCCTCACCCCGGCCCCCAACCCGGCCACCTACGTCCACAACCCCCACACCTGGTCCGACCCTCTGGGGCTGGCTCCCGAGGGCTGCCCAGAGGAGCCGGTCACGCTGTACCGGACCCCCAAAAAGGGAAACAAGGCTCTAGAGGCGAACGGACTCGATCCCTCTCTTCACCCAGCAACCGAAGGTGGCCCTGGAACGGCCTATCTGGCAGAAAGCGAAAAGGTCGTACAGAGATACGCCGAACAGGGAATCATGGAAGATGGATACTACGAATGGGTGATGAGACCGGGATTTTTGGAAGCGTTTCCACCAAACGGGCATCCCGGCGGCCCTAAACTCAGAATCCCGCATGACGGTCGACCGAATGAATGGCAGTGGGTTATCGATCAGGCCGACATTCCTCACTTCAATTCTTTCATCCAGGATAGGAAGTGGATCCACTTCTATCAAGGGTACCGCTGGGAGGACTGACTTCATGCGTAATACATAACACTGTCGCCCACCTGGAAGCTGATTATTCACATGGAGGCAAGCATGAACCTTGAGCCTGGTCAGGTGTGCAGGGGGGTAATTTCCGACGTTGATGATTTTTGCTTGACCGTCACCCTCGAAGGGGGATTCCGCGGGAAGGTCTCTGCAGCCAATCTTTCGTGGGCGAGAGTAGATCATCCATCACAAGTCGCCGGTATCGGAGAGGAGGTCACGGTTGTCTTCATGAGTTTCGACTCGGACCGAAACAATATCTCCCTCTCCATTAAAGAACTCACCGTCGACCCGTTTGTCGAATTTGCGCGTACACAGCTGGGAGAGGTCCACAGAGGGCGCGTCGCAAAAATTACCCCCATCGGGATTTTCGTGCGCCTTTCGTCGGAAATCGAAGGCCTTCTGCCGAGTTTCAGGTCAGGCGACGCCAGGGCAGTTAGCACCGAAATCGGAGATGAAGTTGCAGTCAGAGTTGATTACATCAACCTCCAGCGTCGCCAAGTGCGCGTTTCGCTGGTCAATGGCACGAACGAAGAACAGCAGATTCATCCGCGGTGAGCAGGTTTATACCCAGCGGGGCGTAGCTCGCTCAGACGGTTGCGGCATTTGACCACTGATGCCCTCCGCGGTGGCATCGACAGCGAACAAGGAGAAGCTGAGGGAATACGCCCACACGCTGGAGAGACTGATCTACAAGGGGTGCGTCTGAATGTCGACACCAGGCCGGCGCCGAACCCTCATGAAAGCTGGCGTGAGCAGGAAACGTGAGCGCGAGCGCACTCTCGAAGACCTCGAAGGGGAGTACTGGCCTGAGCCGCCGGCAGAGTCGACGGGTCTGGTCAAGGCCGTCCACAGATTGCGGCGGCGCCCCCTCGGGGAGCTGACTGCGTACGAGCTGGGACGACTTGTCAGGCAGGACGTGGGCCTCCGCTGGACGCTTCCAGCGGCTCTTGAGATTCTCCGCGCCACGGCTCCGGAACAGAGCAGAGGGGGCTTCTATGACGATGATCTGCTGTCGGCGGTGCTCACCCGAAAGGCAGTGGTCTGGGCCGCGCACCACGACTTGGCGAGAGAGATGCGGGAAATCCTCGATCTCCTCTCCGACCTTTCCCCGTGCATCGAACGCGATGTGGAAAAGTTCCTGGAGGCTTCCACAGGGATCGGGTGACGCCACCGCCCGCGCCGGCGCCGCCGCACATCGGGCGAAGCGGCAGCAGAGGAGCTGGCCTCCGGCGGGCTCGCCGCGCTGCCCGCAGGGGATCCCGCCCGCGGCGGCTACCCGGCCGCGCTGGATCGGTTTCGGCTCGCCGTAGGGGCCGAATGGGGGAACGCGCCCGCGCCTCACGGCGGCGCAGCCGGAGTACATGCGGGTGGCGGCGGCGCGCGTGCACGCCCCGAGCGCGGCACGGCAGCCGCCACCCCGCGACCCGCACTCGTCAAGGCGTGCCCTTGGCGTCCCCTCGCGTCGAATCGCTCCACACCAGGGTGATCACAATGTGACGGATCGTCAACACCTCGTTAGAGGTACACGCGCGGTTCCCGCCCGGGAGTGTGAACCTGCGGCGGCCCGTCCGAGGCGCAGTCGCCCGCCGCTTTCTCCGCGCGGTCGATCTCGCACCAGATCCGTTTGCCCGCGCCCTCGCGCTGCCAGCCCCAGCGGTCCGCCAGGCCGTCGACCAGTTCCAGGCCCCGGCCGCCCGTGTCGTCGCCGGCCGCCTGACGGCGGGCCGGGGCCCGGTCGCTCGCGTCGGCCACCTCGACCCGTACGCCCGGCTCCCCGAACAGCATCCGCAGTACGGCCGGACAGCCCGTGTGCACGACCGCGTTCGTGACCAGCTCGGAGATCAGCAGGATCAGCGTCTCGGCGAGCGGCTCATCGTCCCCTATGCCGGACCCCGCCAGCCGGGACCGCGCCCACCGGCGGGCCCGGCCGACCTCGGCGGGATCCGGACCTACTTCCAGCTGAACCTGAAGCACCTGCACCGCTCACACCATCCGAACCGGCGGACACTTCGCCTCGCGACAGGATGGGATCACCCAGTGTGATCCCCTTGCGGAGCAGCATGGTTGACATACAGTCACGACAACAAGCGCTTCGGGCATATTCCCGCGCGAAGGACTGGGCGTGGTGCATACTGTGCGACGCCTGCGCCGCTCAACCGCTCGCATTCGTGGGAGCGTACCGGAGCAGGCACCCCGCTCCGGTCCGTAATGCGGCGGACGAAGGACACAAACCGATATCAACTCTCTGTAATCGGACATGCGTCCCGCGTCGTCACCGCCGCACCCTCCTCCCGGCTCCCCGTCACAGCGCGCTATGACGACGCCGCGCCCCACCGAGCCCCACCCGGGCCCGCCGAGGCCCCCCTTCACCCAGCGTCTCCGCCCCGCCCCTCGGCCCCCAGCGGTTCCGCCCCAGCGGCCCCCAGCAGTTCCGCCGCCAGCAGCTCCTCCGCCTCCGCCCCGGTCCGCCACTGCTCCGCCCGCACCCAGGCCCGCTTGAGGTGCAGGTGCACATCCGCCTCCCAGGTGAAGCCCATGCCGCCGTGCACCTGGAGGCAGTCCCGGGCGTTGCGCACCGCCGCCTCGTCCGCCAGCAGCTTCGCCCCGGCCGCCTCGCCCGCGTCGCCCGTCACCGCCGCCGCGTAGACCGCCGTACGGGCCACCTCCGCGCGGACCAGCATCCCCGCGCACAGGTGCTTGACCGCCTGGAAGGCCCCGATCGGCTGCCCGAACTGCTCGCGCTCGGACGCGTACCCCACCGCCAGCTCCACCGTGCGCAGCGCGCTGCCCACCTGGAGCGCGGCCGTCAGCAGCGCCCCGGTCTCGCGGTACGCCGTGCAGTCCGCGTACGAGGACACGCGGTGCAGCGGTGTCAGCGGGTCCGCCGAGCGCACCGGCTCCCCGGCCGGGACCCCGGCGGCACCCAGAACCGCGTCCGCCTCCCCCAGGACCGCGTCCGCCTCCCCCAGGTACGCCACCAGCCGGCCCCCGAGGTCGAAGGCCGTCACCACGGCGGTCCCCTCCGCGGCCCCCGGCACCACCCCGGCGGCCAGGTGCGTGGCGACCAGCGGCCCCGGCAGCAGCGCCCGCCCGGCCTCCTCGAAGACGAGCACCGCCTCGGGGAGGCCGAGCCCCACGCCCCCGGCGGACTCGGGCAGCCGCAGCGCGAAGAAGCCCGCCTCGCCCAGCTCCCGCCACAGGGCGCGGTCGACCACGGCTCCGCTGTCCACCGACTCCCGCAGGGCCGCGCGCCCGTACCGGCCCGCCAGCAGGTCCCGTACGCCCGCCCGCAGGGCCCGCTGGTCCTCGGTCGGCTGGAAGTGCATGGCCCTCACCGGCCCTTCGGGAGGCCGAGGATCCGCTCGGCGACGATGTTCCGCTGGATCTGCGAGGTGCCCGCCGCGATGGTGTAGGAGAGCGAGGAGAGGCGGTCCAGCGCCCACTCCTCCTCCAGCGAGAGGCAGGCGGCCCCCAGGACCTCCGCCGCCGCGTCGTACAGCTCCTGGCGGGCGTGCGAGTAAGCCAGCTTGAAGACGGAGCCACCGATGCCGGGGACGCCGAAACCGGAACCGCCGCTGCCGGAACCGCCGCCGCCAAGGACTCCACTGCCAGGGACGCCACTGCCGGAACCACCACCGCGACCCCCGGCGGAGCGCTCCGCCTCGCTGACGTTCCACTGCGTCAGGCGCCACAGCGCGCCGAACTCCCCGTACAGCCGCCCGAGCCGGCGGCGCAGCACCGGATCGTCCCAGCGCCCGTTCGCCTTGGCCCTGCGGGCGAGCTCGCCCAGCGTGCGGCGGCAGGCGACGACCTCGCCGACGAAGGCGGTGCCGCGCTCGAAGGACAGGGTCACCATGGTGACGCGCCAGCCGTCGTTCTCCGCCCCGACCCGGTGGGTGACAGGGACGCGCACCTCGTCGAGGAACATCTCCGCGAACTCGGTGGACCCGGCGAGCGTGCGCAGCGGCCGGACCGACACCCCGGGGGCGTCCATCGGCATGGCCAGCCAGGTGATCCCCCGGTGCTTGGGGACCTCCGCGCTGACGGGCTCGGTCCGCACCAGCAGCTCGCACCAGTCGGCGACCTCGGCGTGCGAGGTCCAGATCTTCGACCCGGTGATCACGTACTCGTCGCCGTCGCGGACGGCGCGCGTGCGCAGCGAGGCGAGGTCGGAGCCCGCGCCGGGTTCGCTGAAGCCCTGGCACCACACCTCGTCGCCCCGCAGTACGGGCGGCAGCCAGCGCGCCCGCTGCTCCGGCGTGCCCTCGGCGGCGATGGTCGGGCCGGCGTGCAGCAGTCCGACGAAGTTCGCGCCGACGTACGGGGCCCCGGCGCGTTCGGTCTCCTCCAGGAAGATCAGGTGCTGGGTCGGGCCGGCCCCGCGCCCGCCCGCGTCGACGGGCCAGTGCAGGCCCGCGTACCCGGCCTCGTACAGCCTGCGCTGCCAGCCGAGGTCGTAGGCCCGCCGCCCCGGCCAGTCGTCCGGGGAGGGCCGGGCGGGCAGCTCGGGCAGCGTCTTGGCGAGCCATTCGCGCAGGCGGGCGCGGAAGTCCCGCTCCTCCTCCGTGTACGTCAGGTCCATCAGCGGTCCTGGTCCAGGGACAGGCCGAGCATGCGGATGGCGTTGCCGCGCATCAGTTTGTAGACCGTCTCGTCGTCGAGGCCCTTGACGTGGTCGAGGGCGACCTCCTTGGTGTGCGGGAAGGTCGAGTCCACGTGCGGGTAGTCGGTCTCGAAGGTGGCGTTGTCCCGGCCCACGACGTCGAGCGAGGCGATCCCGTGCTTGTCGCGGAAGAAGCAGCAGAACATCTGCCGGTAGTAGTACGTGGACGGCGGCTCGGGGATCAGGTCGCGGACCCCGCCCCAGGCGCGGTGCTCCTGCCAGACGTCGTCGGCGCGCTCCAGGGCGTACGGGATCCAGCCCATCTGGCCCTCGCTGTACGCCAGTTTGAGCGTCGGGAACTTCACCAGCACCCCGCTGAACAGGAAGTCCATCATCGAGGCCATGGCGTTGTTGAAGCTGAGCGAGGCCTGTACGGCGGGCGGCGCGTCGGGGGAGGCGGCGGGCATCTGGGAGCTGGAGCCGATGTGCATGTTGACGACCGTGCCGGTCTCCTGGCAGACGGCGAAGAAGGGGTCCCAGTACCCGGAGTGGATCGACGGGAGTCCCAGGTAGGTGGGGATCTCGGAAAAGGTGACCGCCCGGACCCCGCGGGCCGCGTTGCGCCGGATCTCGGCGACGGCGAGGTCGATGTCCCACAGCGGGATGATGCACAGCGGGATCAGCCGGCCGCCGCTGTCGCCGCACCACTCCTCGACCATCCAGTCGTTGTAGGCCCGTACGCAGGCCAGCGCGACCTCCTTGTCGTGCGCCTCGGCGAAGGTCTGCCCGCAGAACCTCGGAAACGTCGGGAAGCACAGGGACGCCTCCACGTGGTTGAGGTCCATGTCGGCCAGGCGCGCCTTGGGGTCCCAGCAGCCCCGGCGCATCTCCTCCCGCGTGATCCCCTCCAGGGTCATGTCGTCGCGGTCGAAGCCGACGGCGGCGATGTTGCGCTTGTACGGGAACTTGAGGTCCTCGTAGATCCACCAGTCGGTCGGCGGGCCGTCGGGGTCCATGGAGATCACGTACTTGCCGCCGGTGTACTCCAGCTCACCGATGCCCGCGGTGAGCGCCTTGGGGCCGCGGTCGCGGTACTTGGCGGGCAGCCAGACGTCGAAGAGGTGGGCGGGCTCGATCACGTGGTCGTCGACGCTGATGATCCGAGGCAATTCCAGTTCCATGACCGTCTCCCCAATCTGATGGATCGTCAGAAACAAGCTAGCCCCGCCACCTCTGGACCGGCAAGCGTCGGCGCCCTACGCTCTCCGCTTGATCTGACTATCCGTCAGCAAATCGGCCAAGGGAGGTCCGGGATGACGGACACCGCGACAGAACTGAGCCGGTCCGCGACCCTGTGGGAGCTGATCGCCCGCAGGGCCGCGCTGACCCCGGACACCACCGTCCTCATCCAGGCCGCCGACGAACCCCCGGCGGACCCGTCGACGGACCGCCGCCTGACCTTCGGGCAGCTGCGCGACCGCGCCGAACGCGTCGCCGCGGGCCTCCACGGCATGGGCGTCCGCCCCGGCACGGTCGTCGCCTGGCAGCTCCCCACCCGCATCGAGACCGTGCTGCTCACGGCCGCCCTCGCCCGCATCGGCGCCGTCCAGTCCCCCGTGATCCCCTTCTACCGGGACCGGGAGGTCGGCTTCGCGCTGCGCGAGTCCAAGGCCGAGTTCTTCGCCGTACCGGGCGTCTGGCGCGGCTTCGACCACACCGCGATGGCCACCCGCCTCGGCGCGCGCGGCGTCTTCGAGGCCTACGAGGACCTCCCCGAGGGCGACCCCGCCGTACTCCCCCCGCCGCCCGCCCGCGGCACCGACGTCCGGTGGATCTACTGGACCTCCGGCACGACCTCCGACCCCAAGGGCGTCCTGCACACCGACCGCTCCCTGATCGCGGGGGGCTCCTGCCTCGCCCACGCCCTGCACCTCACCCCGGCCGACGTCGGCTCCATGGCCTTCCCCTTCGCGCACATAGCCGGGCCCGACTACACCGTGATGCTGCTGCTCTACGGCTTCCCCGCGGTCCTGTTCGAGAAGTTCGCGATGCCCGGCGCGCTGGACGGCTACCGCCGCCACGGAGTCACCGTGGCCGGCGGCTCCACGGCCTTCTACTCCATGTTCCTGGCCGAGCAGCGCAAGACCCCGGACGTCCCGCTGATCCCCACCCTGCGCCTGCTGGCGGGCGGCGGAGCCCCCAAACCGCCGGAGATCTACCACGCGGTCGTCCGCGAGCTGGGCTGCCAGCTGACCCACGGCTACGGCATGACCGAGGTCCCGATGATCACCATGGGGGCCCCGGACGACACCGCGGAACACCTGGCGACCACCGAGGGCCGCCCGCCGGCCGGCATGTCCATCCGCATCACGGCCCCAGACGGCACCCCCCTGCCCCCGAACACGGACGGCGAGGTCCGGCTGCGCGGCGAGGCCGTCTGCCAGGGGTACCTGAACCAGGACCGGTCCGCCGAGGTCTTCGACCCCGACGGCTACCTGATCACCGGCGACCTGGGCCACCTCACCGGGGACGGCTACCTGGTCCTGACCGGCCGCAGCAAGGACGTCATCATCCGCAAGGGCGAGAACATCTCGGCGAAGGAGATCGAGGACCTGCTCCACCAGCTCCCGGGCGTCGCCGACGTGGCCGTCATCGGCCTCCCGGACGCGGACCGCGGCGAACGCGTCTGCGCGGTGGTCGAACAACCCCCGGGAGCCGCCCCCCTGACCCTGCCCCAGGTGACCGCGCACCTCCGCGCTCAGGGGCTGGCCGCCCACAAACTCCCCGAACAACTGGAACTCCTGGAGTCCCTCCCCCGCAACGAGGCCCTGCGCAAGGTCCTGAAGTACCAACTCCGCGACCGCTACGCCTAGGCCTTGCGGGCGCCTCGGCGGTGTCCGGGTTCGGCTGCGCCCGGGCTCCTGGGGCTCCGCCCCAGACCCCGCGCCTCAAACGCCGGCGGGGCTGGATCTGCCCTGGCTTTGCCCTGGCAGGGTGGGGTTCGGCTGCGCCGGGGCCTGGTCGGTGGGGTCGGTCCGCGGTGCCGTGTGCCCTGCGGGCGGCTCGGCCGGGGTGGGCTCGTCGCAGCGGGGCCCCGTCGGTGGGGTCGGTCCGCGGTGCCGTGTGCCCTGCGGGCGGCTCGGCCGGGGTGGGCTCGTCGCAGCCGGGCCCGGTCGGTGGGGTCGGTCCGCGGTGCCGTATGCCCTGCGGGCGGCTCGGCCGGGGTGCGCTCGTCGCAGCCGGGCCCCGTCGGTGGGGTCGGTCCGCGGTGCCGTATGCCCTGCGGGCGGCTCGGCCGGGGTGCGCTCGTCGCAGCGGGGCCCCGTCGGTGGGGTCGGTCCGCGGTGCCCCTCCGGGCTGTCTCCTCGGCTCGCGCACTGAGCCCCCGCTATGACCCCTCGGCCCAGGTTGCGCGCTCGTCCTGCGGGGACACCCCTGCGCGGCACCACTCCCCTCCACCCCGAGTCCCCAACAACCGCCAGGCCTAGCTTCCGAAGCCGCGGCGTG
>NZ_JBEZMA010000035.1:0-77646 GCF_040652415.1 Streptomyces sp. NPDC048255 | reverse complement strand
GCCGACGTGGATCGCGCCGGAGGCGGGGTCGGGGGAGATGAGCGTGGAGAGGATCTTGACGGCGGTGGTCTTGCCGGCACCGTTCGGGCCGAGCAGGGAGAAGACAGTGCCGGCCGGCACCGCCAGGTCGATGCCGTCGAGGACGGTCTTGTCGCCGTAGGACTTGCGCAGCCCGTTCGCCGCGATGGCCAAGTTGGTCATGGGGGGTGCTCCTTTACAGGCTGCGGGCGGTGATGTCGCCGTAGGCGGTGGTCGCGTGGATGTTCAGGCCGGCGGCGGCGCCGTCGGTGTTCTGCAGCGTGTTGTGGATCCGGCCGTAGGAGGTACCGGCGTCCAGGCAGGCGGAGACTCCGCGGGCGGCGCCGACCGCGATCTGGCCGTACTCGGTGCGCAGGGTGACCGTGCCGCGCACGGCCTCGGCGATCCGCAGATCGCCCTTCTGCGTGCTGATCTCCGCACCGCCGCCCAGCCGGCCGACCGACACATCACCGGCGTGGAGCGTGAGGCGGACACCGTCGGCCTCGTCGAGCTTGACCGAACCGTTCGCCGCCTCGAAAGCGACGTCACCGAGCCGGCCGACACCGCGGAGCTCGGCACTGGCCGCCTTCGCCTCGACACGGGACCCGGCAGGCAGCTGCACCGTCACCTCAACAGACCCCGCAGGACCGAAGAGCTGGCTCTTCGCCGGAGCGGCCCCGATCCGCAGCACCCCGTCACCGAAAACGACCTCCGTCTGCTCCGCCGCCTTCACATCACGGCCACTCGAAGCATCCGCCGGCAGCACCTCAACCACCGTGTCCGCCCGGTCAGCCGCAATGAACCGCACCCGCCCCGCCGGGATGTCGACAACAGCGGCGATCGGGGCGAAGGTCTCGAACTTCTGCATGACGCTCTCCCTGAGCTCGTTCGTTTCTGACAAGAGAAACGCTACGTTGCATTCAAGGAGCCTTCAACATGCTCGTTGCGTGGAATTGTTGTTCTTGCAGGTCAAAACCATGAAATCGTTGCAACGGATCAAAAATCAACGCAACGTCAGAAGCCTGCACGTTGCAATGGATTGAAGGTGAACGCTATAGTGACGGCACCAAGGAGAACGAAGGAGACCGCGATGCCGGGAGGCAGACTCACCCAGCAGGAACGCCAGCAGATCGCGCTGGGGGTGGCCGACGGCCTCGCCTACGCGGAGATCGCCAGACGTCTCGACCGGCCGACCTCGACGATCACGCGCGAGGTGATGCGCAACGGCGGCCCCACCGCCTACCGCGCCGACCTGGCCCACCGCGCCACCGAACGCCGCGCCCACCGGCGCAGGCAGGCCGCACCCCAGGGGACGGAGGCGCCCCCGCAGGCCCACGGGCGCGACGCCGAGGCCGTGCGCGAGTACGAGGAGACGTTCACCACCGTCCTCATGGCTTCGGGCATGCCCAAGATGATGGCCCGGGTGATGGCCTGCCTCACCCTCACCGACACCGGCAGCCTCACCGCGTCCGAACTCGTCCAGCACCTCCAGGTCAGCCCGGCGTCCATCTCCAAAGCCGTCGCGTTCCTCGAGACCCAGGGCTTCGTCCGCCGGGAACGCGACGAACGCCGCCGCGAGCGCTACGTCGTAGACGACGACATCTGGTACCAGTCGATGGTCGCCAGCGCCCGGTCCACTGCCCAGATCGTCGAGATCGCACGGCAGGGCGTCGGTGTCCTCGGCCCCGAAACCCCGGCCGCCGACCGCCTGGAGAACGTCGCCCGCTTCCTCGACTTCGTCAGCGAGAGCATCGCCCGCGCCGCGGAGCAGGCCCGCGAGATCCTCCACACGAAAGCCCAGAGGCCCTCAGGCGGCGCCGCGAGCGCGCCACCGGAGGGCGGCCGGACCTGATGGGGGCGCCGGCGGTTGCCGGACACGCCGGGCCGCCGGGTCCCGTGCCTGCCGGGGACCCGGCGAGCGCCTGGGTCAAACGGGCCCGGATCAGCGGGCCAGGCGGTCCAGGAAGGTGGTGATGAGCCCCAGCCATTCGTCGGGGCGTTCGGCGAACGGGAGGTGGCCGGCCGGGATCTCGACGAGTTCCGCGTCGGGGAGGGCCTCGGCGACTTCGCGATGCAGATCGGGTGTGACCAGGGCGTCTTCGGTCGTGGAGATCACCAGGGTCGGTACGGCGATGCGGGAGAGGTCCTCGCGGACGTCGACGCGGGTGACGAGGTCGGTGTGTTCGGCCGAGCCCGGCGGGAGGGTCCGGGCGGTCGCCTGCACCAGGGCGTCGAGTTCATCGGCGGGGACGGCTTCCAGTACGGAAGCGCTGAGCGCCAGGGGGACGAGGAACTGCGCCAGCGATGCGTGGGCGCCGGAGGCGTAGAGGTCTCGCCAGTGTTCGGCGTTCAGGCGCAGGCGTGCGTTGGGCCGGGCGAACGGTGCGGTCAGCACCAGGGCCGTGACGCGTTCGGGGTGGCGGGCGGCGGCGCGGACCGCGACGGCGGTGCCCAGGGAGTAGCCGACGGCCACGAAGGTTTGCAGGCCCTCGGCGACCGCGGCGGCCACGAGCTGGTCGGCCAGTTCGTCCAGGGCGAGGGGCGTGAGCGAACGGGCGGTGTCGCCGGTGCCGGGGAAGTCGACGCCGACGACGGTGTGGCCGGCGGTGAGCCCGTCGAGGATCGGTCCGTAGTTGGCCGCGATGCTCCCGCCGGCGCCGTGGGCGAGCAGCAGTCCCGGACCCGCGCCGTGGACGCTGCGGGCGAAGGCGGGCTCGGGCAGGGTGCGTTCAGGCATGGGAGTCCCCCGGAGAGTTTTGTATCGATCACTACGAATCCGACCGTACCAGGTTTCTTAGGGAGCGCTATAAAATGAGCCCATGAAGAAGACTGGAGGCCGCCCAAGGGGCTTCGACCGCGACGCCGCCCTGGAGCAGGCGCTCACCGAGTTCTGGCGGCACGGGTACGAGGCCACCTCGATCGCCTCGCTGACCGCGGCGATGGGCATCAACCCGCCCAGCCTGTACGGGGCCTTCGGGGACAAGCGGAAGCTGTTCACCGAAGCGGTCCGGCACTACGGGCAGACCTACGGCGCGTTCGGCGGCCGCGCCCTCGCGGAGGAACCCACGGCCCATGCCGCGGTGCGGCGATTGCTCCATGAAGCCGCACGGGAGTACACCGACCCCGGCCACCCGCCCGGCTGCATGGTCATCACCGCCGCGACGAACTGCACGCCGGCGGCCGAGGACGTCAAGGCCGAACTGCGCGCCCTGCGCGAGGCGAGCAAGCGGGCCATCCACGAGAAGATCGCTGCCGACCTGTCCGCCGGGCGCCTGGCCGCCTCCGTCGACGCGGCCGCGCTCGCCATGTTCTACGCGGCCACCCTCCAGGGCATGTCCACCCAGGCTTGCGACGGCGCCGGCCGAAGCGACCTGGAGCGGCTCGCCGGCATCGCCATGACCGCCTGGCCTCGATGACCCCGCTCGCCGCGATGCGCGTCGCCTCACGGCGTCGGGGAACGGGCGTCGGCAAACGGCGCCGGGGAACGCGTCCGGGAACGGACCGCGGCCCGGCCTGACCCGGGTCGCCGGGCCGGGCGTTTTCCGGGAGGGTACAACCCTGGTGGTAAGCCGGGCGCCTCCCCTGGGGGCAAGGAGGAATCAACTCCTGGTGGGCCGAACAGGGCGGGGTCCGGCGGCTACGTTGTCGCCCGTTGCGCAACACCCCACGACGGAGGATCGCCGCATGCAGACCCGTTTGGCTGATGCCCCCCGCAGGCGAGTGGTGTGGGGGATATCCCTCGTCCTGATCGCGGTCACCGCGCTCCTCGGGGCCGCGCCCGGGGCCGCCACGGCGACGACCCCCGCCGCCCCACCCGTCCCCGTACTGTCCTGGGGCCCCTGCGCCGACCCGGGGGACGGATTCGAGTGCGCGACCGCCCGCGTACCGCTGGACTACCGTCAGCCCGATGGGCGTACGATCCCGCTCGCGGTCACCCGGCGGCTCGCGGCCGACCCGGCCCGCCGCACCGGTGTCCTGCTGCTGCATCCCGGCGGACCCGGCAACTCGGGCGTGGACTTCGCCCGTAACAGCTACGAGGCGCTCCCCGCCTCCCTGCGTGACGCCTTCGACGTCGTCGGGTACGACATGCGCGGCGTGGCGCGCAGCGGACAGGTGGAGTGCTGGAACGACAAGGAGTACTCCGCCGCCGTCGACGCCGCGCGCGGCGTACCCGGCCGGGGCGCGCTGCAGGGCGCCGTCCGGCAGGGACTGGAGTTCGCCACCGCCTGTCAGCAACGGTCCGGTGACCTCGTACCGTTCATCGGCACCGGCTCGAACGCCAAGGACATCGACCTGCTGCGGCAGGCCCTCGGCGAGGAGACGCTCTCCTTCTACGGCCGCTCCTTCGGCAGCTACGTCGGCACCGTCTACGCCGCGCAGTTCCCCCGGCGCGTCCGGGCCATGGTCCTGGACGGGGGCTACGATCCGCGGCGTTACGCCGACGTGCCGTACGCCTACGACGCCGGGCAGTTCGTCGCCCTGGACGCGGCGGTGGGCCGGTTCCTGGACTGGTGCGCGCAGAACGCCGCCGCCTGTGGTTTCGGTGAGGGCCGGCCGCGGGAGGCCTTCGAGGAGCTCAAGCGGGCGCTGGACGCCGATCCGGTCATCACCGCGAGCGGACGTCCGGCCACCGGCTACACGCTCGCCTACCGTCTGATGTTCAACATCAACGCGGGCAAGGAGATCTGGCCCTACCTGGGAGAGGCGCTGCGGGCGGCCCAGGCACGCCAGGGTTCGTTCCTGCTGTCGCCGCCCTCACCGGCTTCCTTCGACTTCCTGAACGTCAACACGGCCGTCGAGTGCGCCGACCGGGTGTACCCGGCCAGTCCGCTGCTCCTGGGCGCGCTGGTCAGCGCGCAGGCCGCCGCCGCTCCGCTGCTGGGACCGCCCATCGGTCTCGGGCCGCCCACCTACGACCACAACCACGCGCCCGCCTGCGCCCAGTGGCAGGCGGAGCGGCCGAGCCGCTTCGAGGGCTCGTACCGGGCGGCGGGTTCCGCCCCGATCCTGGTCCTCGGTACGACCGGGGACCCGGACACCCCGTACCAGGACTCCGTGGCCCTCGCCGGGACACTGGACAACGGGCGGCTGCTGACCTTCGCCGGTGAAGGACACACCGCCTACAACCGGAGCGCGTGCGTCAGCGCCCTGGTCACGGACTACCTCGCCACGCTGGCGCTGCCCGCGCGGGGCACCGTGTGCGCGGACGAGACGCCCCCGGGACCGCTCGGCCGCCGCATCGCGGGCATCGAGGTCGACGAGACGCGCGATGTGATCCCCGCGCTCCGCTGAACACCCGTTCGGTCCCTGCCGTCGGTGGCGGCAGGGACCTGTTCGCGCCGCAGGTCGAAGCTGGTGGGCGAGCCCCCGGCGAGGCACTTGGCCAGGGCGCCGCGCCACAGGACGTACTGCGAGGGGAATTCCTCGCAGGCCCTCAGGAAGCTCTCCAGTTGCTCGACCGTGGTCGGCACCGACCGGGCGGTGATGATCCGGTGAGCAGTGCTGTGCGGCAGGTGGCCGATGCCGGCGCGGACTTCCATCTCCTGGACGGAGGGGAGCCCGGCGCACGCGTGCAGATCGCGCAGCCGGCCGCTGTAGTCGCGCCAGTCGTGGATGTACTCGGGCCTGGGGTGCTCGTAGTACCGGCCGGGCCGGGCCTCCGCGTACCGGGCGCGCTTCCACAGCCGCACGGCGGAGGCGACCAGCTCCTCCGCCGGCTGCCCTTCCGAGCCGCATGCCTCCGCGTACCTCTCCACGACGTACCTCCTGGCGACCCGTCCGACGGTCGACGCGGCCCGTTTCAGGGTGGCTGCGGACACGTGCGCCCGCAGGGAGAGCTCGTCGTAGGTCAGGCCGCAGGCACCTCGGGCGTGCCGCAGGCGGGAAGCGAGCTTCGCGCTCTCGTAGAGGGTGAAGTCCAGTGGCAGTTCCGGCCGGGCCACGGCTCCCCCTCAGTTCGCTGCGGCGGAGTCGAGGTAGGCCCGGATCAACCGGGCCATGCGGTGGGAGGCACGCCGGCTGGGGACCACGACGCTCACGACGACCCCGGCGCCGATCCCGCCCGCGCCCCCGAGGAGGAGCAGGATGTCGGCTACGGCGAGACCGAGCCCGGCGAGGACGGCCGCGGTCACCACGAAGGCGATGATGACGGCGGCGTGCGGTATACCGAAGTGGGGGAAGGCGTGCTCGGTCTTCCCCTCGGGGGGCTGGGGCGAGGCGGGGAGAATCAGGTTCTTGGCCATGGGAACGGCTCCTCAGCGAGGTCGCCCGGTATGTTCGCCGGGCGGGTCTACGGCTCCAAGTCGTGCGGGCTGCAAGGCGGTTGGCGGCGCCTGGTGAGCAGTCCTTCTTTCTGACTCTGCCAGCCCGCGAGAGCGCACGAACCTGCGAGGAGCGGTAGGTGCATCCGCGTCCCGTTTCGTGTCGGGGCCCGGCCCATTGCTCCCACGGGCAGGCTCGCTGCGCTGTGCGCAGCTGGACGACGCGCTGTCCGCAGCTCAGAGGCCTTGTGAGGGTGCACGGCCCGGCACGGTGTTCGGCGGTGAAGCGGCGCACGTAGCGCGCTCCTGCGGCTCGTCGGGTCGGGGCGGGGGGCGGGAGTTGCCGCTTGAGCGTCGCAGGGGGTGTGACCTCGCCTGGAGCACGCCGGGAGCTTGCCGGGAGCCCCCCGGGACCCGCTGGTGGAAGGGCACCGCCAGCAGAATTGGTTCATCCGCATCCAACGCTCTGAACTGGGCAAACGGGGTGCCGGCTGGCGAAAGCGGCTGGGTTTTGGGACCTTTGGGAAAGCTTCTTCGGCAGGGAGACCACCGAGGCGGCGCGGCTGATCGCTACGGCTCCGACCCATGGCAATCGCCAGCGAGACGACAGGACGTGTTGGCGCAAGTCCTGTCCAGGGCCGGCTCCCCTCAGGGGCGTCGGCTCCGCTGTACCGGAACTACCGGGGACAGCAGCAGTTGTGTCCCAGATCTTGCCCCCGACGACGTTGCGCTCCGGACGCGTGCCCGCTCCCGAGGCCGGTTCCCGTCGTCGAGGACCGGCGTCCCCTGTGGGCGCTGGGCGCCGGCCCCGCCGTCTGACGGGCGTGGACCCGGCAGAACCGGCCTGACTCCGCGGACCGCCGGCACCGCTTGGCCCCGCCCCCTGGCCCCCGGCCCCTGCTGCCTCGCCAAGTTCTGGGCTGAGGCCTCCTGCAGCGTGGCGCGTCCAGGCGGCCGCCCCCAGCGCGGTATAGCGTTCACCCTCAGTCCATTGCAACGACCAGGGATTCGGCCGTTGCATTTAATTTGAGCCCGTCGCAACGATCTGACGGGGTGCTGCGGATCGGGGCCGCTCCGGCGAAGAGCCAGCTCTTCGGTCCTGCGGGGTCTGTTGAGGTGACGGTGCAGTTGCCTGCCGGGTCCCGTGTCGAGGCGAAGGCGGCCAGTGCCGAGCTCCGCGGTGTCGGCCGGCTCGGTGACGTCGCTTTCGAGGCGGCGAACGGTTCGGTCAAGCTCGACGAGGCCGACGGTGTCCGCCTCACGCTCCACGCCGGTGATGTGTCGGTCGGCCGGCTGGGCGGCGGTGCGGAGATCAGCACGCAGAAGGGCGATCTGCGGATCACCGAGGCCGTGCGCGGCACGGTCACGCTGCGCACCGAGTACGGCCAGATCGCGGTCGGCGCCGCCCGCGGGGTCTCCGCCTGCCTGGACGCCGGTACCTCCTACGGCCGGATCCACAACACACTCACCAACGCCGACGGCGCCGCCGCCGGCCTGAACATCCACGCGACCACCGCCTACGGCGACATCACCGCCCGCAGCCTGTGAAGCGCCACCCGGCCCGACTCATGTACCGCGCTGCGCGCGCGTCTTCGGGCTCGGGCGGGCTCGCACCGCGTCTCCCGCGACACGGAGCCGGAACGAGCCGCGCCGCAGCACTAGGGCGACTGGAGTTCGCGCTGGAGGGCCAGTTCAAGAGGGGTGAGCGGGATGTCCGGGCGGACGCGTTCGGGGTGGGAGCGGGCGGGGCCCGTGAGGCCGCGGAGGGGGGCGGCAGGTGGGGGCGGTTCGGGGCTGGGCGTGGGGGTGGTCGTGGCTCTGGGTTCACCGCCCGTGTAGAGCGTGCCGTACGCCACCAGGCTGCCGTAGAGGGATCGCAGCAGGCGGCGGGCAAGGGAGGGTCTCATGTCTGGCCTCACTCCGGTCGTCGCGGTGACGGGGCGTGTGTACGCACCACATACCCTTCGGTGCGGCGGCTGAGACGGGGCCGAGGGGTGGTGGAGCTTCGCCGGAGCGCCGGGGCGCCGGCGCAGCCGTTCGGCCGCGCCGGGCGCCGCCGCCGCGGGCTCAGGTGATCTTGAACTGGCCCATCATGCCCATGGCGGAGTGGTCGATCAGGTGGCAGTGGTACAGGTATTGGCCGCGGTACGTGTCGAAGGCCGCCTGGATCTTGACCTTGTCCCCCGGCATCAGCCACACGGTGTCCTTGAACCCCGACTCGTCGGGGGTCGGCGGCTGGCCGTTGCGCTCGATCACCCGGAACTGGACGAGGTGCATGTGGAAGTTGTGCGGCATGAACGTGTTGACGTTGGTGATCGTCCAGACCTCGCTGGCGCCGTGGCGGACGTACTCGTCGATGCGGTTGTGGTCGTAGACCTTGTCGTTGAGGAACGCGAGGGCGTCCGGGGCGCCGCTCTCGTCCATCCGCATCACGATCGCCCGCTCGGCTGTGGGCGCCGGCAGCGCCGGCATGGTGCGCAGCACCGCGGGGACCGAGCTGGTGTCCGGCGCGGTGCGGGTCACGTCGAAGCGGAGCACCTGGCCGAAGTTCTCGACGGGTCCGCCGCCGAGGTTGGTGTTCTCCAGGACGATCTGGGTGCCCACCGGGTAGCGGGAGAAGTCGATGACGACGTCGGCGCGCTCGCCGGGTGAGAGGGCCACCTCGGTGGTGCGGTGGGGCTTGGGGAGCAGGCCGCCGTCGGAGGCTATCTGGATCAGCTCGCTGCCGTCGGCCAGGCGCAGGGTGAAGGAGCGCAGGTTGGCGGAGTTCAGGAAGCGGAAGCGGTACTTGCGCGCGGCGACCTGGAAGAACGGGTACGCCTTGCCGTTGGAGAGGATCGTGTTGCGGCCGTCGAAGTCGCCCATCGTGTAGACGAGCTGGCCCCGGTCGTCGAAGCCGGCGTCGCGGACGGCGATCGGGACGTCGTAGGCGCCGGAGGGCAGCGGCAGCGCCTGTTCGATCTCGTCGGTGATCAGGTAGGAGCCGGCCAGGCCGCGGTAGACGTGTTCGGACTCCATGTGGTGCGCGTGGTCGTGGTACCAGAGGGAGGCGTGGGGCTGCTTGTTCGGGTACGTGTACGTGCGGTTGGCGCCCGGGGCGATGGTCTCCATCGGCGAGCCGTCGTCCTGCGGGAGCACCGAGGCTCCGTGCAGGTGGACCGAGGTGGGCATGTCGATGCCGTTGTGCTGGCGGACGGAGACCGTGCGGCCGGAGCGGGCCTTGATGACGGGGCCGGGGAAGTGGCCGTTGTACGTCAGGACCTCGGTCTGGAAGCCGGGGATGATCTCCTTGCGGGCCCGGCGCATCGTCATCACGTAGCGGTCGACGCCGCCGGTGGTCGAGGACGGGGTGAGGACCGGCATCGTGGGCATCGCCAGCCGGAACTTCTCGACGACCGGGGCGGCCGCGGCCACCGCCTGGGCGGCGGGGGCGGTGGCCGGCTGGGTGTCGGACCGGCCCAGCAGCGGCTTGAGGGCAGCCACGGTGAACGTGCCGGTGCCGGCCGTCACGAGGGCTGCGCTGAGCACGGTACGTCGGGTGGCCATGGCCATCTCCTCGGTCGGAGGGTGCGCCGGGCGGCCGGGCGGCCGCGGGCTGCGCCGACTCCAGCACAGGGGACTCGAGCTGTGGTGGTGGCGTGAGCGGGGGGTTCGGTTCCGGCTGTCCGTCGTCCTCCCGCCGTCCTCCCGTCGCCCCCCGTCGCCTCCCCGTCGTCTCCCGCCCTCTTCGGCCAGTACGTCCGTCCCGCCGGCGCGCCCCGCCCCCGGCGCGGCCGTCCGCCCCCGCGGTCTCAGTCCTGCGCCGGGTGCGCCAGCGGGCCCGAGATCAGGGCGGTGAAGACGCTCTGGTCGTTCTGCCAGCCGGTGACCTGGACGGAGGCCGAGTCCGCGGCCCGGGCGGGGAGCGGCGTGGCCTCGATCCAGACCGGGGCGCCGAACTCCGCGTACTGGTGGAAGTCGGTGCAGACGGAGGCCGGGGTCAGGGTGGCGGGGTGGCACACGGCTCCGGCGGCCTGCCGGGCCGCTTCGAGGAGCACCATGCCGGGGAAGTGGTCGCCGCCGTGGTCGAACAGGATGGGGTGCTGGGGGTCGGGGTCGAGCAGCCACCGGTTGGCCTCTTCCGTCGGGGAGAGGACCACGTCGCGGGGCAGGGCCTTGCCGACGACGGCCGGCAGGACCTTGATGTGGGGCTGGCTGCGGGCGGTCCGGGTGGCCGATCCCGCTGTTCCGCGCAGCCGCCGGTACGTCATCTCGGAGACGCAGGCGAAGCGGCCGCCGCCGGCGGCGCACAGCCGGCCGTCGCGTTCGACGCTGATCTCCATGCGGAACTCCGCGAGGCGCTTGCCCTTGCGCACCACGTCGGTACAGGTGGCCCGCAGGTCCAGGTCGCTGGGGCCCGGGCCGATCTCCATGTTCTGCGGGTAGGTGGTGACGTTCAGGTCCCACAGCAGGAAGTGGTGGCCCAGCGGGACGCCGAGCTCCGCGTGGGCGAGGAAGAGACCGGTCTGACGAATGGTTTCCGCGGCTTGCATCGAGTCGTGCCGGGTGCCGTCCACGCTGGTGAAGAACGTGTGGGCGCGGGGCCATTGGCCGGTGAGGTCGAAGGTGCTCTCGTCGAGCTTCTCGCAGCCGGTGAGGAAGACCTCAGCGTGGCTGGCGCGGTGCACGTACTCACGGGGAACTGTGGTGGTCAGACGCGGGAGGGCGTGGACGCCCGCCGGGGAGAACTGCCTGCGCGTCTGCCTCGGTATGCCGAGGTCTTCCTCATGAATCGTCAGGAGGGTCATGCTCGCTCCACCTATCTCCACATCGCCGCAATGTGGCTCTCGGATGACGCAGGAGGTCAGGCCCCATAAGATACAGACGCCCCGGTTTTTTTTCCATGCTGTTTGACGGAAAAATGCGCACCGCGCGAGGGACGGGTCCGAGCCGCTAAACGGCGGGAATCCTTCCGCTACCGGGCCTCCGGGCCCCGAGGGCGTATCCCGGGAGCCCTTTTTTGGACCGCCATTGTAAAACCGGGTCGCCGGTTTTATTCTTGGGCCTGTTGATCGTGAGCCCCGGCCCCTCGCTCCCTTGGAGACATCGATGCCCCGTCAGCAGCAGTGCCCGTACGCGATCGACCCCTCGGGCCGGGACATCCACGGCGAGGCCGCACGGCTGCGCGCCCGTGGGCCCGTGACCCGGGTGACCCTGCCCGGGGACGTCGAGGCCTGGGCGGTCACCGACCTCGAAACGATCAAGGAACTGCTCACCGACCCGCGCGTCTCCAAGGACGCCCACCAGCACTGGCCCGCCTGGATCGACGGGGAGATAGCGCAGACCTGGCCGCTGGCCATCTGGGTGTCGGTGCAGAACATGGTCACCGCCTACGGGGCGGACCACACACGGCTGCGCAAGCTGGTGTCGGCGGCGTTCACCGCCCGGCGCACCGCCCTGCTCGGCCCGCGCATCGAGGAGATCACCCGGGACCTGCTCGACGACCTCGCGCGGCGCGCCCCGGACGACCCGGTGGACCTGCGCCAGGCCTTCGCGGAGCACCTGCCCGCCCGGGTGCTCGCCGAACTGTTCGGCATCCCCGAGGAGTTCCGCGCGCCGTTGCGCCGGATCATCAGCGGCTTCTTCGACACGGCCGCGTCGCTGGAGGACATGCAGCGCAACGGGATCGACCTGTACACGACGATGAGCACGCTCATCGCCCACCGCCGCGGCCACCCCGCGGACGACCTGACCAGTGCGCTGATCGCGGTGCGGGACGAGGACGGCAGCCGGCTGACGGAGAAGGAGCTGCTGGACAACCTGATCCTGCTCTACACGGCGGGCTACGAGACCACCGTGAACCTGCTGGGCAACGCGGTCTCCCTGCTCCTGCGGCACCCCGGGCAGCTCGAACTCGTCCGCTCCGGCGAGGCCGGCTGGGAGGACGTGGTCGAGGAGGTCCTGCGGGTGGAGGCGCCCGGGGCCAACGGGATCCTGCGCTACGCGGTCCAGGACGTGGAGACCGGCGGGGTGACGGTCCGCAAGGGGGACGCGCTGGTCATCTCCTTCGTCTCGGCCGGGCGCGACGCCGCCGTGCACGGGGACGACGCGGACCGCTTCGACGTGACGCGCCCGACGCGCCGTGCCCATCTGGCCTTCGGGCACGGCACGCACTACTGCCTGGGTGCCCCGCTCGCCCGGCTGGAGGCGCAGATCGCGCTGCGCGAGCTGTTCGACCGCTTCCCGGACCTGTCCCTGGCCGTGCCGGCGGAGCGGCTGCGCCCGCTGGAGTCGTTCATCTCCAACGGGCCCCGCGAGCTTCCCGTACTGCTGGGGGCTGCCGCGCCGATCAGGCCGGTGCGGGCGGGTTCCGCAGCAGTTCCCGGTACCACGGCAGGTGTTCTGGAAGGCTCTCGGTAGGCGACGGGCCCGGGTCGAGGTCCAGGAGCCGCCACAGGGCGCTGCCCTCGAACCAGTGGTCCACCAGCAGCATGCCGAGGTGGTGCAGGGCCTGCGGGGCGTCGCCCGCGCGGGCCCGGGCGGCGGCGGGGTCCAGCGGGGCGCGGGCGGGCAGGTCCAGCAGGCCCAGTACGAAGCCGGTCAGCGCGGACGCGGTGACGGGCACCGGGTGGTTGGCGTGGTGGACGCCGGCCAGGTCCCGGTCGGACAGGGCCGCCGCCACCGCGGCCGAGGCCAGGGCGCCGGCCCCCACGGCGGAGTGCACGGACGGGGAGTCGACCCCCGCCCGCAGGTACCGCAGGAGTTGGGCCAGGCCGGGGATCATCCACCGGTCGCCCGTGCCGTAGACGAGGTGGGGCCGCAGTACCGTGCCCCCGGCCTCCAGTACGTGCCGTTCGGCCGCGGCGCGGGTGAGGCTGGTCGGGGAGCCGGGCCGCAGGGGCAGGGCGTGGGCCTCGGCCCGGCGGAACGGGCCCCGCCCGTAGACGGAGGCGGTGCTGATGTAGACGATGCGGCGCACACCGTGGTGCAGCGCGTCGGCGACGAGGTCGCGGGTGCCCCGGTCGTTCACCGCGTGCAGGGTCCGCTCGTCGCCGCCGATGCCGGACGCGCAGTGGATCACCACGTCGATCCCTTCGCACACCCCCCGCAGCGAGGCGGGGTCCGTCAGGTCCGCCGCCACGGTCTCGACCCGGTCGCCGGGGGGCTGTTCGGGACCGGCGGAACGGCGGATCAGCCGTAGACGGACATCGGGCCGGGCCCGCGCTTCGCGTACGACATGGCGTCCTATGAAGCCGCCGGCGCCGGTGATGAGGATCTTCTGCGGCATATCGGACTCCTGACGCTTGGGTGGAGGCATTCGGGACACCCGGCTTTTGACACGCACCCGGCCACCTTGTAAAAATACGGACCAACTGGTTTTGTTTCTAGGGGGGAAGCAAGGGCCATCGTGCAATGCCCACGGCAACAACCTCTGGAGGCCTCGTGGCGCGACAGGAGCGCGCGATCCGCACCAAGCTCGCCATTCTGAATGCGGCGGCAGCGGTGTTCGACGAGCGCGGCTACGAAGCCGCCACCATCGGCGAGGTCCTCACCCGGGCTGGCGTCACCAAGGGAGCGCTGTACTTCCACTTCCCCTCCAAACAGGCGCTGGCCGAGGGCGTACTGCGCCAGCAGTTCGCGACCGTGGCCGTGACGCCCAGCGCGTGCAAGCTCCAGGAGCTCGTGGACACCGGGCTGGTGGTCGCCTACCGGATGCGGCGCGACCCGATGGTCAGCGCCGTGGCCCGGCTGTCCCTGGAACAGGACATGCGGGCGCTCTTCGGCACCACGGCACTGACCGAGTGGATCGGGGCGACCGAGTACGTGCTGACGCAGGCGAAGGAGCAGGGCGAACTGCTGCCGCACGTCGTGCCGGCCGACAGCGCCTGGCTCTTCTCCGGCGCGTGGACCGGTGTGCAGATCTACTCGCAGATGCTCTCCGGACGCGACGACCTGGAAGCCCGCGTGGTCTCGCTCTTCGAGCACCTGCTGCCCAGCATCGCCGTGCCCGCCGTACTGAACAGCCTGGTCATCACGGTCGAACGGGCCGCGGAGCTCGGCGCGGAGAGCGACCGGCTCGCGGCGGAACGGGACGCGGACCAGCCGGAGCAGCTGGGCGCCTGACGGCCCGGGGTACGCCGGACGCCTGACGGCCCGGGGTAGGCCGGACTCCTGACTCCGGACGGCCCGAGGTACGCCGGACCCCGCGGCACGACGGCCGCGGGGTCCGGCGTACACGCGCCCCCGAGCACTTCTCAAGCAGCTCTTTAGCCGGGTGACCGACGGTGTGAACAGGCCTGAGGAGGTGCGGGAATGAGCGATTCGGACACCCGGGGGTTCGCGCTGCGGATCGAGCGCGGGCGGGCCGACGACGACGAGCTGGCCGCGGTCACCGTCGTGCTCTGCTCGGTGCTCGCCGCGCGGGGCGCGGAGGCGGGCGACGAGGTCCTGCCCGAGGTTCCGCTCTGGCGGCCCGAACGGTCCTCCGCGGCCTACCGCTCCCCGTACAGCTGGCAGTAGGGCCAGCCGCGCTAGATCCATGGCTGATTCGTGTGCGCGCCATGCTCCCGTCTATACAAACCGCATCGACGGTTTGTTACGGTGAGGTCGTCGGTCGGGCCGCACCTTGAGGAGGGACGTGTCATGACAGTGGTGAAGGACATTCCTCGGGCTTCCGTGAAGACCGCGGACACGCACGGCCGGGTGGCCGAACTGCACGCGGTGCGTGCGCAGGCACTCGCCGGGCCCAGCGAGAGGGCGACCGAGGCGCAGCACGCCAAGGGCAAGCTGACCGCTCGCGAGCGCATCGCGCTCCTGCTCGACGAGGGCTCGTTCAGCGAGGTGGAGCAGCTGCGCCGGCACCGGGCGACCGGTTTCGGCCTGGAGGACAAGAAGCCCTATACGGACGGTGTGATCACCGGCTGGGGCACGGTCGAGGGCCGTACGGTCTTCGTCTACGCGCACGACTTCCGGATCTTCGGCGGCGCGCTGGGCGAGGCCCACGCGACGAAGATCCACAAGATCATGGACATGGCCATCGCGGCCGGGGCCCCGCTGGTGTCCCTCAACGACGGCGCGGGCGCCCGTATCCAGGAGGGCGTCTCGGCGCTGGCCGGCTACGGCGGCATCTTCCAGCGCAACACCAAGGCGTCCGGGGTGATCCCGCAGATCAGCGTGATGCTCGGGCCCTGCGCGGGCGGCGCGGCGTACTCTCCGGCGCTGACCGACTTCGTGTTCATGGTGCGCGACACCTCGCAGATGTTCATCACCGGCCCGGACGTGGTCCGCGCGGTGACGGGTGAGGAGATCACCCAGAACGGCCTCGGCGGCGCGGACGTGCACGCCGGCACCTCGGGCGTCGCGCACTTCGCGTACGACGACGAGGAGACCTGCCTCGCCGAGGTCCGCTACCTGCTGTCGATGCTGCCGCAGAACAACCGCGAGTACCCGCCGTGCGTACCGTGCACCGACCCGCAGACCCGGCGCTCGGACGTGCTGCTGGACCTGGTGCCCGCCGACGGCAACCGGCCGTACGACATGCTCAAGGTCATCGAGGAGCTGCTCGACGACGGCGAGTACCTGGAGGTCCACGAGCGCTGGGCGCGCAACATCATCTGCGCCCTGGGCCGGCTGAACGGCCAGGTCGTCGGGATCGTCGCGAACCAGCCCTCCGCGCTCGCCGGTGTCCTGGACATCCACGCGTCCGAGAAGGCCGCGCGCTTCGTCCAGCTCTGCGACGCCTTCAACATCCCGATCATCACCCTGCTGGACGTCCCCGGCTTCCTGCCGGGCGTCGACCAGGAGCACGGCGGCATCATCCGCCACGGCGCCAAGCTGCTGTACGCGTACTGCAACGCCACCGTCCCGCGGATCTCGCTGATCCTGCGCAAGGCCTACGGCGGCGCGTACATCGTCATGGACTCGCAGTCCATCGGCGCCGACCTGACGTACGCGTGGCCGACGAACGAGATCGCGGTGATGGGCGCCGAGGGCGCTGCCAACGTGATCTTCCGCAAGCAGATCGCGGACGCCGACGACCCCGAGGCCATGCGTGCGCGGATGGTCAAGGAGTACAAGGCCGAGCTGATGCACCCGTACTACGCGGCCGAGCGCGGCCTCGTCGACGACGTCATCGACCCCGCCGAGACCCGCGAGGTGCTCATCAGCGCCCTCGCGATGCTCCGCAACAAGCACGCCGACGTGCCCTCTCGCAAGCACGGCAACCCCCCGCAATAACGGAGCACTCGATGGCCAAGCAGGAACGCGCAGTGCGCACCCGGGAAACCCTGATCCGGTGCGCGGCCGAGATCTTCGACCGCGAGGGTTTCACGGTGGCGTCGCTCACCACGATCAGCACACAGGCCGGGGTGAGCAACGGCGCGCTGCACTTCCACTTCGCGTCCAAGGCCGCGTTGGCGGACGCCGTCGAGGAAGCGGCCCTGGAGCGGCTGCGGGCCGTCGGTGACGAGGCCTCCCCGCGGGGGGCGGGCTGGCTGCAGCACCTCGTCGACGTGACCCACGGGCTCACCCGTGGGCTGCGTGAGGACGTGGTGCTGCGGGCGGGTTTCGTGCTGAGCGGCGACACGGCCCGCCCGTCCCCGACCGATCTGCGGCTGCACTGGCAGCGCTGGGTCGAGGAGGCGGTCGCGCGGGCCGACGGCGCGGGCGAACTGCGGGCAGGGGTGGCGCCGGAGAGCGCCGCGGCCGCCGTGGTGGCCGCGACGGTGGGCTTCGAGGTGCTGTGTGCCCGGGACGCGCAGTGGGTCTCGCCGCAGACGGTCACGCGGTTCTGGCAGCTGCTGCTGTCGTCGCTCGCCGCACCGGAGCTGCTGGACCGGCTCGAGGCCGGCGGCAGCACCGCACCATGAAGCAGACCGGTTGGTCTGTTTAGAATCCGATCTTTGCCCCGCTCGGCCCGTCCGGACTTGCCCCCGGGCGGGCCTGCCGCGCTGCCCCGCTCCGCGCGTTCCGCGCCGAGCGGGGCTTTGGCGTGCGTCCGCGGCGGCGGATCCGGCCAACTAGTGGCGCCTTTCCTACGGTTACTGGTGCTCATGGACCCGGGATATGGATCGTGGCCAGCGGAATCGTCCATGCCGGGACGTGGCGGGTGAGGCCGATGAGAAGTGGTCTTGGCCGAAACTCGCCCCCCTGGTGTTGACAAACCGACTGTGCTGTTTTTTTATCAGGTAGTCCGGTGTAGCTGCGCACCGGGCCCCGGCGGTCGGAAACGCGTAGGCCGGGAACCGGCCTCCGGGCGAACTTTGGGGGAGAACGTGGACATCGAAGTGCTGGGTGCGCTGTCGGTGCGCGAGAACGGGGTTTCCATCACTCCGACGGCGCCGAAGCCGAGACATGTGCTGGCCCTGCTCGCGCTCCACGCCGACCAGGTGGTCCCCGTGGCCGTACTGATCGAGGAGCTCTGGGGCTCGACCCCGCCGCGCAGTGCGCGGACGACGCTGCAGACCTACATCCTGCAGCTGCGCGAGCTCATCGCCGAGGCGCTCAGCCACGGCGAGAACGAACGGTGCACCGCCAAGGACATCCTGGCCACCCTCCCCGGCGGCTACCGCCTGGAGACGCGGGGCGGCACGGTCGACTACCGGGAGTTCGAGCGCCGGGCGGGCGCCGGCTACCGGGCCATGGACGCCGAGGACTACACGGGGGCGGCACGCCGCCTGGCGGACGCGCTCTCGCTGTGGACCGGGCCCGCGCTGACCGACGTACAGGCCGGCAGCCGGATCGACATGGAGGCCAAGCGGCTCGAGGAGGCCCGGCTGTGCGCGCTGGACCAGCGCATCGAGGCGGACCTGCGGCTGGGGCGCCACCGGGAGCTGCTGTCGGAGCTGACGGTCCTGGTCAACCAGTTCCGGATGCACGAGAGCCTGCACGGCCAGTTCATGCTGGCGCTGCACCGCTCGGGCCGGCGCGGCGAGGCCCTCAACGTCTACCAGCGGCTGCGCACGACGCTCGTGTCGGAGCTGGGCCTGGAGCCGTCCGCGGCGCTCAGCAGGCTCCAGCGCTCCATCCTGATGGCGCACCCGGAGACCGCGGCCCCGGCCGCGGCGGTGGCCGGAGCGGCGGGCGGCGGAGCCGCGACCGCCGCCGCGGCTTCCGGCGGGCGGCTCGTCGCCCGGGTGAACTGAAGGCGGCGCACGGCCGGCGGCCTCCTGGCGCACACCCTTTCTCTGCTCCGCCGGACGGCGGGCCGGAGGAGGGGTGTTCTGCTGTCCGGGGCCGGGGGCGCGCCGCGCGTACCGGAGCGGGCGGGGCCGGGCCGCAGGGCCAGGAGCAGGCCGCCGGAAGGCCAGGGCCGGGCGGATGCAGGCCGGGGCGCGCCGGGGCCGAGGCCGGAGAGTCAGCGCCAGGGCCGGGAGCCCTGAGGCCGGGCCGCAGGCCGCAGGCCGCAGGCGCGATCCAGCCGGGGGCGGGGGTTATCGGGCTGCGGCGCGGGGGGCGGTGAGGCGGTCGAAGCGGGTGATCAGTTCTTCCTGTTCGCGGGAGAGGCGTTCCACGTGGCGGCGCAGGCGGACGATCTCCTCGCGGAGCAGGTGCACGCTCGCCGCATCCGCATCCGCGTCCGCGTTCGCAGGCCCTACGGCGTCCAGGGCGGCCGGGGCGGAGGCCCGCGCCGGACGCCACTCGGCGCCGATGTCGGCGCCGGGGCCGGGGCCGGGCTCGGACAGGGGCCACGCCTCCTGGGCGGCGTCCGGGTCGTGGTGGTGCAGGATCGCCTCCATCCGGCCGCGCAGCACCGGACCGGGCTCCAGGCCCAGGTCGTGCACCAGCCGCCGGCGCGCCCGGTCGTAGACGCCGAGGGCCTCGGCCTGCCGGCCGCTGCGGTACAGGGCGGTCATCAGCAGCTCGTAGAACCGCTCGCGCAGCGGGTGCCGGATGGTCAGTTCCTCGAGCTCGCCGGTGATCTCGCCGAACCGGCCCGCCCGCAGGCAGGCGTCGAAGAGGGTCTCCAGGGCGACGAGCCGGCTCTCCTCCAGCAGCGAGGCCTCGGCCGAGCAGATCGTCCCGCGCTCGCTGCCCTCCAGGGCCGGACCGCGCCACAGCGCCAGCGCCTCGCGCAGTACGTCGGCCGAGCGTGCGGGGTCGGTGGCGGCCAGGGCGCTGCCCTCGGCGGTCAGCAGCCGGAAGCGCTGGGCGTCGGTGCCCGAGCGGCCCAGGCGCAGTACGTAGCCCAGCGGGCGGGTCACCAGCCACTCGTGGTGCGCCTCGCCCGAACCGGGCGCGGGGACCGGGAGCAGCCGGCGCAGCCGCGCCACGTGGGCCTGGAGGGCATTGGCGGCATTGGCGGGCGGGTGCTCGCCCCACAGTTCGTCGACGAGCCGGTCCGCGGAGACGACCTGCCCGGCCTTCACGACGAGCGCACCCAGCAGGGCGCGCTGTTTGGCGCCCGTCGGCACGATCCGCACATCGCTGCGCGCGTCATGGATCTGGACGGGACCCAGAATGCGAAACTCCATCTCATCCTCGCACGGGAAATTCGACGAGTCTGCGGCCGGAGATCCGTACTCGGCATTCCCCCCGAATAGCCGCGGGTCTTTCCTCCCGTATCGGACAGTAGCCGCAGTGCGGACGCGGCGGGAGATTCACCAGCGGATTACAGGGCGTTGTGGAAGATTTCTTGAGTCCCGGGGTCAGGGGCGACGGGCGGTCAGCTCCGGAAAACCCACCTGTACGCCGCGTCCGTGCCAGGCGCCGAGCAGCCCCAGCAGGGTCTTGGGATCGGGGAGGCCGGGCAGGCCCGCGGGCCCGGTCAGGCAGCCCAGCAGGCCGTGGGCGGCGGGGCCGGTGGCCGCGGCGGGCGGCGCGGACACCGCCACCGGTGCCGCCGCCCGCGCCGCCGCCGCTGCCGGTGGGGGCGCGGTGGCCGTGGCCGCCTTCCGCCCGGCGGGCGCCGTCCGGTGCAGGCCGGCCATGCGGACCTGCTGCTGCCGGTGTCCGGGGCGGGCGGCGTGCCCCGCCGCCCGTGACGTGGTCGTCTCTTCGGTGCCGCTGTGCAACTCGCCGCCTCCTGCCACCGGGACACCGCGCGATCGGGCGGCCGTCACGAAGCGGCGAGGCTAACAGCGCCGATACCCGGCCGAAAAGAATTTCGGCCCGTGCACCGCCGGTCCGTTTGGTTTCGTCAGCGCTTTGTCAGCGGCTTGTCAGCGCGGTTTCGGATCCCCTCTTGGAAAGCCGCTCAAGACGTGGTCGATTTTCAGAGGGGGGCGGATCGGCGGAAGATATGGTGCCCCTCGTCTGCGGTCGACGGCGATGACAGAAAAGGCCGGAAGGCGACAGTATCGGAAGCACTCGGGTACCGGCTCGGAATCGACGGAGGCCGGCAAGGCGCGGAGGGAATTATGAAGATTAAAGTCCTGGGTCCGTTGAATGCCGAAGTCAATGGGATATCGATCGTCCCGACCGCCGGCAAGCCCCGCCAGATCCTGGCGCTGCTCGCCCTGTACCCCGGCCGGGTCGTCCCCGTGCCCACGCTGATGGAGGAGATCTGGGGCACCGACCTGCCGCAGAGCGCGCTGACCACCCTGCAGACGTACATCCTCCAGCTGCGCCGCCGCCTGGGCACCGCCATGGGCCCGGACACCCCCGGCTCGGCCAAGGACGTGCTCGTCACCCGCTACGGGGGCTACCTGCTCCAGATCCCCACCGAGGCGGTCGACGTGCACACCTACGAGCGCCTCGTGGCCGAGGGCCAGCAGGCCTTCGAGGACGGCGAGGACGGGCACGCGGCCAAGTGCCTGCGCGAGGCCCTCGACCTGTGGGAGGGGCCCGCGCTCGTCGACGTACGGGTCGGCCCGATCCTCGACATCGAGGTGATGCGCCTGGAGGAGAGCCGGCTCGTCGCGCGCGAGCGCCGGATCGACGCCGACCTGCGGCTCGGCCGGCACGTCGAACTCATCGCCGAACTCACCGATGTGATCGCCCGTCACCCCCAGCACGAGGGGCTGCACTCGCAGGCGATGGTCGCGCTCTACCGCTCCGGCCGGCAGGCCTCGGCGCTCGACGTCTACCGGCGGCTGCGCCAGCGGCTGATCGAGGACCTCGGCGTGGAGCCCTCGCCCCAGCTCCAGCGGCTGCACCAGGCGATGCTCGCCGTGGACCCCCGCCTGGACGTGATCTCCGGACCGCGGCGCACCTCGACCTTCGACCTCTACGCGGCCTGAGTCCAGCGGTGCTCGAGGCGGCCGGGTGAGGCTCGGGCCTCGACCACCGCGCGCCGCGGCCACCGCTGCGCGCGCACGGCTTCCCAGGAGGAGAGCGGCGGATGACTTCCCCGGCGGAGCTCGACGAGACGGTACGAGAAGCGGTACGAGGGGCGGGCGCCCCGGTGGCGGTGGAGCCGGCGGACCGGCGGGTCAGGCTCCACTGCCTCGCCCACGCGGGCGCGGGCGTGGCCAGCTACCGCCGCTGGCCCGCCGCGGTCGGGCAGGCCGTCGACGTGGTGGCCCTGCCGCTGCCCGGCCGGGAGAACCGGCGCCGCGAGCGGCGCGTCACCGACCGGGCCGGCCTCCTCGACGACCTCCTCGCGCCGCTGCTGGAGGCGGCCGAGGCGGGCCCGTACGCGCTGTACGGCCACAGCCTGGGCGCGCTCGTCGTCTACACGCTGACCCGGGCCCTGGCGGACGTCGGTGCGCCGCCGCCGCTGTTCCTCGCGGTGGGCGCGTGCCTGCCGCCGCACGCCACCACCGCGCTGGTCGGCGCGGCCGACCTGCCCGACGAGGAGCTGCTGCCGCTCCTGGGCGACCTGGGCTCGCTGCCCCAGGGCCCGGCCGCCGACCCCGGGGGTCTGTGGCGGCGCAGCGTCCTGCCGGTGCTGCGCGACGATCTGCGGCTGGCCAAGGCCCTGCGTGAGGCGGCCATGGACCCCGCCACCGGCGGGCCCGTCGACGTACCGCTGCTGGCCTTCGCGGGCAGCGAGGACCCGATGGCCGTGCCCGCGGCGCTGCGCGAATGGCGGCAGTGGACCACGGGGCGCATCGAGGCGCGGACGGTCACCGGGGACCACTTCTTCGCGGGCGACGAGGCCTTGCCGCGCCTGATCGGCGAGGCCTGCCGGGAGCGCGTCCTCGGCGACCCCGCGTAGAGCTCCCGTCCGGTCCGATCCGGACTCCTGCACACGACAGAGCCGTCCCGGCCGCCCCGGGGCGGCTCTTCGGCGTTCCGGTGCGGGGAGAGGGAGCGGGGGGAGGGAGGGGGAGGCAGGCGCCGCGTCCTGCCGTCGGGCAGCCGGTTCGAGGCGGCTTCCGGCGCGGCTCCGGCGGGGTGCGAGCAGACCACGAGCGGTTCCGGACAGGCTCGTGGACACGGCCATCGAGCGGAGGACCGTCGGCAGTGACTGCCGGTGCCGGTGCGAGCGACACCGGTACGGGCGGCATCGTGCCGGCCGCGGGTCGCGGACCCGGCCGGCACGGCGGCGCCGCTTCGAGTGATGAAGGGTGTGGAAGATGTCGGATGCGCGAGTGCACCACACGGTCCACGAAGCAATCTCGGCGGCTCCGGCCGGAGTGCTGTACGGGCTGATCGCCGACGCCACGCAGTGGCCGCTGTTCTTCCAGCCCTGCGTCCACGTCGAGCAGCTGGACTTCGACGGGACGCGGGAGCGGCTGCGGATGTGGGCCACCGCGAACGGCAAGGTGAAGTCCTGGGTCACCAGCCGGCGCCTGGACGTCGAGCGGATGCGCGTGGAGTTCTCCCAGGACGTGCCCGCCGCGCCGACGGACTCGATGAGCGGCGTCTGGACGGTGGAGTCGCTGGGCGACCGCTCCAAGGTCACCCTGGAGCACTCGTTCACGGTGCCCGGTGACGACCCGGCGGACGTGGCCTGGGTGAGGGAGGCCATCCGCGCCAACAGCCGCGCCCAGCTGAGGCAGCTGGCCGCGCCGTGGGCGAACCTGGGCGAGCTCGTGCTGTCCTTCGAGGACACGGTGCGCATCAACGCGCCCGCCGAGCTGGTCTTCGACTTCCTCTACCGGGCCGCGGACTGGCCGGGTGCGCTCCCCCACGTACGGGAGCTGGAACTGACGGAGGAGCAGCCGGGCGTCCAGGTGATGTCCATGGGCAGCATCTCCATCGACGGCAGCGCGCACAGCACCGAGTCGGTGCGCATCTGCTTCCCGGCCGCGGGCCGGATCGTCTACAAGCAGACGCAGACCTCCCCGCTGCTGGCCGCGCACACCGGCGAATGGTCGGTCGAGCCCGACGAGTCGGGTGTGAACGTCACCGCCCGGCACAACGTGCTGCTGCGCGAGAAGAAGATCGAGCAGGTGCTGGGCGCGGGCACCGACGCGGCCGCCGCCGGGCGGCACGTGCGCGAGGCCCTCGGCCAGGCCGGGCTCTCCGTCCTGCGGTACGCAGCGCAGCACGCCGCGGCCGCGGTCCGGGTCCTGTGACCACGGTCGTCACCGAGGCCGCCGGCGCGGCCCCGGACGCGGCCCCCCGCGTTCCCCTGCCTGGTCCGCCCGCCCCCGGGGCGGGCCCCGCCGCCTCCCCGGCGGTCCCCACAGCCCCCGTACGGGAAACCCGCGCACCCGTACGGGACATCAGTGAGCTCGAGCGCGCCGCCCGGCTGGAGGTGCTGCTCGGCGATCCCTACGATCCGCTCAACCCGCACGGGCACCTGGCGCTGCTGCGGGCCGACGAGGCCCGCGAGGTGCCCGAGGCCACCGAGGCGCTGCTCGCGGAGGCCGGGCTGGCCGCCGAGTTCGTACCGCGGGAGCTGGGCGGGCGCCTGACGGACCTGGAGGAGCTGGCGCGGGTGCTGCGGCCGCTGTTCCGCCGCGATCTCGCGCTCGGTTTCGGCTTCGGCATCACCTCGCTGTTCGCCGCCTCCACGGTGTGGACCGCGGGCGACGTGCACCAGCGCGGGGAGATGGCGCGCGTGCTGCTCGGCGGCGGCCGGGTCACGATCGTGCACCGCGAGCTGGCGCACGCCAACACCGTGCTGCGCGACGAGTTCACGGCCCGGCCGGCTCCCGGCGGCGGGTTCGTGGTGGACGGGCGCAAGGCGGTCGTCATCAACGCCGACCGCGCCGACACGTTCATCATGTACGCGCGCACGGCCGAGGACGGTCCGGGGAGCCACTCCGTGCTGATGCTCGGCCCCGGGGCGCCCGCCTCCGGCGAGGTGCGCCGGCTGGCGCGGGTGGAGCTGCCCGGTATGCGCGGCGCGCGGTTCGCCGGGCTGGAACTCGCCGGTGTGGCGCTGCCGGACGGTGCGGTCGTCGGCGCGCGGGGCGAGGGGGTGTCGCTGGCGCTGCGCAGTTTCCAGATCAGCCACTGCCTGGTGCCCGGCACGGTGCTCGCGGGTGTGGACAGCGTGCTGCGCCAGGCGGTGCGCGCGGCCACCGAGAGCCGTCCCGACGGGCAGCCGGCCCGCCGCTGGCGCAAGGTGCTCGCCGGGGTCTTCGCGGACCTGCTGGCCTGCGACAGCATGGCCGTGACGGGGCTGCGCGCGCTGAGCCTGCTGCCCGAGGACGCGTACCTGCTGGCGGCGGCGGTCAAGTACACGATGCCGGACATGCTGCGGGAGAACCTGGAGGAGCTGGCCACCGTGCTCGGCGCCCGCGGGTACGACCGCGGGCCGGTGTACGGCGGTTTCCAGAAGCTCGTACGGGACCTGCCGGTGGCGGGGCTCGGGCACGCGGGGACGGCCGTCTGCCAGGCGGTGCTGGTGCCCCAGCTGCCGGTGCTGGCGCGCACGGCCTGGTTCCGCACCGGGGAGCCGCCGGCGGAGCTGTTCCATCCCGGCGCGCCGCTGCCGCCCTTCGACCACCGCCGGCTGGCGCACTCGGGCAGGGACGACCTGCTGACGGCCACGCTGATCGGCGTCGCCGGGCGGCTGGGCGCGGCGGCGGGCGCGGGACGGGGCCCGGGCGGGGGTCCGCGGGAGGTGCTCGCGGCCCTGGCGGAGACCTTCGTCGGGGAACTGCGGGTGCTGCGCTCGCGGTGCGCGGCGCTGGACGACGCGGGCAACTCGGCGGGGGCGGCCTTCAATCCGCAGGCCTGCGCGCTGGCCGACCGCTACGCCCTGGTGATGGCGGCGGCGGCCGTCCTCGGTGTCTGGGAGGGGCAGGCCGGTACGGGCTCCTGGCTGGAGGACCCGGCCTGGGCCGTGCTGGCCCTCAGCCGTATCGGCCGCCGGCTCGGCGCGGCGGTGCCGGACCTGCCCGACGGGGTCGTCGAGTCGGTGCTGGAGGAGGTGCTGGGCCGCTGCCGCGAGGGGCTCAGCCTGGATCTGTACGGGACGCGGCTCGCGGGCTAGTGCTGTGGCCGGAAGGGTTTGCCGGGTCGCGTCGTCCGGTGCGGTGCATCGCAAGGCGGAGGGCCGCGGCTCGTACTGGACGTACCGGAGCGGTCCGACAACGCGGCGAGGTGCCGTGCCGGGCGGCGCGACCCGGTGAACCATTCCGGCCACAGCGCTAGCCGCACGGCCGGGTCCCGTACGGGAGTTGACGGGGCCCGGCGTCCACGGGCGGCGGGTGCGGCGCCGCCCGGCTTCATCGCCGCCCGCCCCCGGTGGGGCGGGCGGTTCTGACTACACGCAGGGAGACGACGATGGACGAGGTGAGATGCGCCGCGCCCATTCACGTGCCGCGGCCGGCCGGTCCGTGGCACGGGGTGCGCGAGAATCTGGCGGAACTGGGCAACGCGGTGGTGTACACGACCTGGAGCGAGTGGCTGCCCAGTGTGCTCACCTCTCCCCGGCTGCGGGAGCTGCTCGGCCCGGACTGGGACCGCTACCGGCGCACCCCCGACGCCACCGTGCGCTACCGCTTCGCGGCCGCCCGGCTGCTGATCAAGTACACGGCCGCGGCGGCGCTGGGGACCACGCCCGAGGACCTGGACCTGGCCTACCGGCTCGGCGGGCGGCCGTACCTGCGCGGCTTCGACCAGGTCGACCTGAGCCTGTCGCACACCGGGGACCTGATGGCGGTGGGGCTCAGCCGTACCGGCCGGATCGGGGTGGACGTGGAGCCGGCCGACCGGACGGTGCGGCTGGAGCTGCTGGAGACGCAGATCCTGACGCCCGCCGAGGCGCAGGAGATCGCCGGGCTGCCGGAGGAGGAGCGGATCGGGCACGCGCTGCGGCTGTGGACGCTGAAGGAGGCGTACAGCAAGGCGCTCGGGCAGGGACTGCGGCTCGGCTTCCGGGAGTTCGGCTTCAGCAAGGGGGGCCGGCTGCTCGCGCCGGACGGCAGCGCCGCCACCCGCGGCGAGTGGGGCTTCGCCACCCATTCGGTCATGGGCCGCTACCTGCTCAGCGTGGCCTGCCACGACGCGGGACTCAGCTCGTCCGGCGACACCAGCGCGGGAACCATGCTCGACCGCGGGTTCCTGTCGGCGATGACCCGGACGGGAGAGTGAGCGCGGCGCGCGCCGACGGCGGGCGCCGTGAGGGGGACGGCCCGCCGGGCCGCGCCCACGGGTGACCCCCTGGACGAGTGGGGCCCCTCCCCGCAGGCGCCGCTTGGGACTTGCTCGTCCAGCCGTCCTCCACCGGATCTCCACCCGCGTCAGCCCCGTATCAGGGCCATGACAGCGGGGTGCTTCACGGTGGGCCCGGGAGCAGCGCGCCTTCGGACCGCCGGAGCGGGCGCGGCTCTCCGGGTTTCCGGCTGCCCCGGGCCCGTACGGGAGCACGTGGAGCCGGAGGAGGGCGTGCGATGGCGAGGCCGAGCCGCCCACGCCCGGTGCACGGACGCGCGGGCCGCAGGGCCGCCGTCCGGCGCTCCACGGTGCCCGCCCGTCCGGCGGAGCCGTCCGTTCCGGTGAGCCGGATCCCGTCCGACCCGCTGCTGGAGGCCCTCGCCGGGCGGGGCGGCGGCCGCCACGTCGAGCAGTTGTCGTGGCGCTGGCGCGGGCCGCTGGACACCGGCCGGTTCACCGCCGCCTGGCAGTCCGTCGTCGACCGCGAGACGGTGCTGCGGGCGGCCGTCCAGCGGGAGCCGGAGCCGCGGGTGGTGCTGCACGAGCGTGCCGCCGCCGAGGTCGTACGGCATCCGGCGGGCACCGTCGACTGGGACGAACTGCTGGAACGGGACCGGCTGCGCGGCTTCGACCTGCGCAGTCCCGGTCCGCTGCGCGTCACCCTCGTCGACGACCCCGCGGAGGGGGCCGGGCCGGGGGCGCTGCCGGGGCCACCGGCGGGTGCGACGCGCGTGCTGGTCACCTTCCACCACGGACTGCTCGACGCCTGGAGCGTGTTCGTGCTCCTGGACGAGTTCTACCGGGCCTATCTGGCGGGCGGCACGCTGTCCGGCGGCGAGCGGCGCCCCGACATCCGCGACTGGGCCGGCTGGCTGGACGGCCAGGACACCGGCCCGGCGCGGGAGTTCTGGACCCGGGCCGTGCCCGAGGGGGTGCCGGCGGTGCTGCCCGCGCTGCCGGGGCCCGACACCATGGAGAGCGGGTGCGGCCGGGCCGAGGCCCGGCTGAGCGCGGCCGAGGCGGACCGGCTGCACCGGTGGGCCGCCGCTCAGGCCGTGCCCGACTCCAGCGCGCTGCAGGCCGTCTGGGCGCTGCTGCTGTACCGGGCCGCGGAGGTGAGCGGGCCCGCACTGGTGGGCTTCGGGGTCACCGTCTCGGGGCGGGGCATCGCCCTGGACGCCGTCGAGCGGCTGCCGGGGCCGATGCGCAACTGCCTGCCGATGGCCGTGCGGGTCGACCCCGCACACGCGCTGGGGCGGCTGCTGACCACGCTGCGCGACCGGGCGCTGGACATGGCCCCGTACGAATGGGTGACGGCCGGGCAGATCCACGAGTGGACCGGCCGCACCGCGGACGGCCGGCTGCTGGAGAGCCTGGTCGCGGTCGAGAGCACGCCGCGCGCACCGGCTGAGCTGAAGGATCAGCTGGCCGCCGACGGCATCCGGGTCGATCCGCTGCGCGCGAGCGGCGCGCACACGGTCTTCCCCGTCGCGCTGCTGGCGCACGGCGGCAGCGACGGCGCGCTCACGCTGGCCGCCGTCCACGACCGTGCCCGGATCTCCGCCGCCGACGCGCGCCGCCTGGTCGGGCACTGCGCCCGGCTGCTGCGCGCGCTGCCGGCCACCGGCGAGGCGACGACCGTGGCGCAGGTGCTGGCCCTGCTGGCCGACGACGAGCCGCCGCGGATCGCCGTCGGGCGGCGGCCGCCCGCCGGGGGCGGGGACGGGCTCAGCCGCCCCGCGACCGGCGGACGACCGGTCGTCGAGCGGATCCCGAGCGAGTCTTGACACCGTGGGGCGACCGACCGTGAAGGAGGCGCCCGTGTACCGCATCAGTGAAGAGTTCCAGGAGGTCGAGATGGTCGTGTTCGGGATGGTCCCGGTGCGGGTCGCGCCCCCGCTCCGGCTGGCCGGAGCGGACGAGGACGAGGCGGAGTTCACCATCGTCCGCGGCATCGACTAGCCATGCCGTACGAGACCTCGGCCACCTCCCTCGCCGGCCGCCGCTGGGAACTGCCCCCGCTGCCCCGGCAGTCCCCGCAGTCCCCGCTCTCCCCGCCGCGGCCCGCAGGCCGCCGGGCCTCCCCGGCCCGCACGCGCGCCGCGCACCTGCGCCGGGCGGTATGGCTCGCCGTGTGCGGCCCGGGCGGCGCGGGCGGCCCCGCCGGTGCCCGCACGGGCCGGCGTACGGGCAGCCGTACGGACAGCCGTACGGGCCGCACGCCCGGCCGGGCCACGGCCCCCGCGGCCGCCCGGACCCCGCCCCAAGGCTCCATGCTCCAGCGGAAGAAGGATCCACACACGATGTCGCTGTCCGAACAGGGTTCCGCCGCCCCGACGGTGTCGGCCGGGGTCGAGACGTTCCTGAACGACCCCCGGCACGTCGGCGCGCTCACCACCGTCCGGCCCGACGGGACGCTGCACGTGGCGCCCGTACGGTTCACCTGGGACGGGCGGGCCGGCCTCGTCCGGGTCATGACGGTCGCCTCCTCGCGCAAGGCGCGGAACCTGCTGGCCGGCCCGGGCGGCCGGGTGGCGCTGTGCCAGGTGGACGGCTTCACCTGGGTGACCCTGGAGGGCCGGGGCACGGTCGTGACGGACCCGGCGCGGATCGCGGACGGCGCGCGGCGCTACGCCAAGCGGTACTGGTCGGCGCCGCCGGACCCGCCGGGCCGGGTGGTCATCGAGATCGAGGTCGACCGGGTGCTCAGCCTCAACGCCTGACGCGCCCGCGGGTACGTACGCGCGGCGGCGCCGGGGGTTCTCCCCGGCGCCGCCGCGCGTTGCCTTCGGTTCCTTCGGTCCTTCGGTTCCCCCGGTGGCTCAGGCGGCCGGCGGCGGGTTGCCGTCGGCCCACAGCAGCCGGAAGGACAGCAGGTTCAGCCGCCAGCCCTGCGGGGTGCGCCGGGCCTCGCCGTCGACGTAGGTGCCGGTGGCGAAGAGCGGGGGGAGCTCGCCCTGGGGGCGCGCGTGCCGCTCGTGGTGCACGTGCGTGGAGAGCAGGTTGGCGCGCAGCGTGGCCCGGTCACCGTCGAGGACGACCACGGCCGGTGAGCCGAGGTGCTGGGTGCGGGCGAAGGCCGCGAGGGCCGAGCGGTGGTACTCGGCCATCTCCTCGATGCCCTCGTGACGGCTCATCGGGAACGCGACCACCGCGTCCGGGGTGAACAGGCGCGCCGCCCAGGCGTCGTCCAGCTTCTCGTTCTCGATGTTGTCGAGCGACACGAGGTAGTGGCCGAGCAGGTCCGCGACGTGGGCGCGCGATTCCGCGGCGGATTCGGTGGGGGCAACACCTTGGGATTCGGTGGTGGATTCGTCCAGGATTCGGGTGGAGTTCATGCCTGATAATGCCGTCGCGGATACCTCCCCCGGCAAGTCCGCTTGTCAAAGATCTGACGTACCCGACGGTTTTCTGTCATTGCTTGTCGAAGGCCTGTACTCAGCCCTATTTACGACCCGGGCAAGCCCTCGCAATACTGGCCGAACACCAGCGGGAAGAGGGCAGATGGACACCTTTGATGCAGACGTCATCGTAGTGGGAGCCGGTCCCACCGGACTTATGCTCGCGGGCGAATTGAGGCTCAATGGAGTCTCGGTGACGGTCCTTGACAAACTCACCGAACCCATTCAGCAGTCCCGCGCCCTCGGCTTTTCGGCACGGACCATCGAGGAATTCTCCCAGCGCGGACTGATTCCCCGATTCGGCGAGGTCGGGGTCATTCCCTTCGGCCACTTCGGCGGGGTCCCGCTCGACTACCAGGTCCTTGAGGGCGGTTCGTACGGCGCCCGCGGCATTCCGCAGGCACGCACCGAGGGAATCCTCGGCGGCTGGGCCCGCGAGCTGGGCGCCCAGGTGCGCCGCGGCGTCGAGGTCACCGGCCTGGAGCCCGACGACGACGGCGTGACGGTCGTCGCGGACAGCGCGGACGGCCCGGTGCGGCTGCGCGCCCGCCACGTGGTCGGCACCGACGGCGCCCGCAGCGCCGTCCGCAAGATCGCCGGAATCGACTTCCCCGGCACCGAGGCCACGCTCGAACTGCGCTTCGCCGACGTGACCGGGATCCAGCTGCGCCCCCGCTTCAGCGGTGAGCGCGTCCCCGGCGGCATGGTCATGGTCATCCCGATGGGCCCGGACCGCAGCCGCATCATCTACTTCGACAGCAACGAGCCGCTGCGCACCAGCCCGGACCCGATCACCTTCGAGGAGGTCGCCGCGGCCTTCCAGCGGCTGTCGGGCGAGGACATCAGCGGCGCCACGCCGCTGTGGGTCAGCTCGACCACCGACGTCAGCCGCCAGGCCTCCGCGTACCGCAAGGGCCGGATCTTCCTCGCCGGCGACGCCGCGCACATCCACCTGCCGATCGGCGCGCAGGGCATGAGCGCGGGCGTGCAGGACGCGGTCAACCTCGGCTGGAAGCTCGCCCTGGACATCAAGGGCCAGGCCCCCGAGGGCCTGCTCGACACCTACCACGCGGAGCGGCACCCGGTCGGCGCCCGCATCCTGACCAACACCCTCGCCCAGCGCACGCTCTACCTGGGCGGCGACGAGCTCAACCCGATGCGCGAGGTCTTCACCGAACTGGTGCAGAACTACGAGTCGGTCCGCCGCCACCTGGTCGGCATGGTCACCGGCCTGGACATCCGCCACGACCTCGGCGAGGGCGACCACCCGCTGCTGGGCCGGCGCCTGCCGGACCGCGACCTGGTGGTCGACGGCGAGAAGACCTCCAGCTTCGCGCTGCTGCACGCCGGGCGCGCCGTGCTCCTGGAGCTCGGCGGCGACCACGGCCTGCGCGAGGCGGCCGCGGGCTGGGCCGACCGCGTCGAGGTGGTCAGTGCCGAACAGGTCGACTGCGACGCCCCTGTGGACGGCATCCTGCTGCGCCCCGACGGCTACGTCGCCTGGGTCGGTTCCTCCGGCTCCGGTTCCGAAGGCCTCGACGACACCCTCACCCGCTGGTTCGGTCCCGCCAACTGAGCGCGCTCCGCTGCGCTCACGTCCGTACCCTCAAAGGAAGCGAAGGAACAATGCCCACCATCTCCCTCGAGGACAAGCACCTCACCGTCCTCAACCTCTTCACCACTGACGCTCCTGAGAAGCAGGAAAGCCTGATCCGGGAGATGCGCAAGATCGTCGACGCGGCGACCTACGAGGGCTGGATGTCCAGCACCGTGCACGCGGGCGTGGACAGCCCCGGCACCGCCAACTTCATCCAGTGGCGCAGCGGCGAGGACCTCGAGAAGCGCTACTCCGCGGACGAGTTCAAGCACCGCACCCTCCCGGTCTTCGGCGAGATCACCACCTCGATCCGCCTCCTGCAGAACGAGGTCGTCTACACGCTGGCCGGCCCCGGCCCGTGCGGCAAGATCGAGATCGGCCCGCACCGCGAGGTCTACACCTCCATCACCGTCTACGGTGTCGAGGCGGAGAACCAGGACGAGCTGATCGACGCCCTCGGCGCCGGCCAGGCCGGCATCGTGGACGCCCCGGGCTTCCGCGCCCACGTCGTCCTCAAGGGCCTGCGCGCCCGCGGCCTGGAGGGCTCCTTCGTCGTCTCCTACTTCCAGTGGGACACCAAGGAGGCCTACGAGGCCCACCGCGACCAGGACCCCGAGACCTGGCCGGTCGGCCGCCAGAAGGCCCAGGCCCGCGTGGACGCCGTCGCCACCTCCGTGGACGGCAACACCTACAACGTGGTGCACACGCGCTCTGCCGGCGAGTGAACCGGCCGCGCCCCTGACGGCGCGACCGACTCCCTAGGGGGTGTCTCGCCGATCATGCCGGGCTAGGGTCGTCTGGTGCCGCGCCTCGCCGCGTTGTCGTCGGTCGCCGACGCTCCGCGTCGACTCCCTCCTCCGCCTTGCGATCCACGGCACCAGACGACCCGAGCTGATCCGGCCTGATCGACAAGACACCCCCTAGCCCCCGGACGCCCGGTCCCCGCGCGGGGACCGGGCGTCCGGCGCACGTGCCCCGCTTCCGCGGCCGGAGCACGGCTCCGGCGGAACTCAGGCATCCCCCGTGCCGGGCGCTATCGCCGGGCCGCACCGTCGAGGGCGATGGCGCACTTTCCCGCCGCGCGCGCAGACCATGCCCGCTGCGCGAACCCTCCCACGCAACCGCTGAGGAGCTAAACCGTATGCACAGCACCCTGATCGTCGCCCGGATGGCAGCGGCCTCGACCAACGACGTGGCCAAGCTGTTCTCCGAATTCGACGCGACGGACATGCCCCAGCGCATGGGAACGCGGCGCCGCCAGCTGTTCTCGTACCGGGGCCTGTACTTCCACCTCCAGGACTTCGACGAGGACAACGGGAGCGAGCTCATCGAGGGCGCGAAGAGCGACTCGCGCTTCGTGCAGATCAGCGAGGACCTGAAGCCCTTCATCGAGGCCTACGACCCGAAGACCTGGCGTTCCCCGGCCGACGCGATGGCCACCCGCTTCTACAACTGGGAGGGTTCCGCGTGACGAGGCGACGCGTTGTCATCACCGGGATCGAGGTGATCGCCCCCGGTGGTGTCGGCAAGGAGAACTTCTGGAACCTGCTGAGCGAGGGCCGTACCGCCACGCGCGGGATCACCTTCTTCGACCCCACGCAGTTCCGCTCGCGGGTGGCCGCCGAGGTCGACTTCGACCCGTACGCGCACGGCCTGACCCCCCAGGAGGTCCGCCGCCTGGACCGGGCCGCGCAGTTCGCCGTCGTGGCCTCGCGCGGCGCGGTCGCCGACAGCGGCATCGAGCTGGCCGGGATCGACCCCCACCGCATCGGCGTCACCGTCGGCAGCGCGGTGGGCGCCACGATGGGCCTCGACGAGGAGTACCGGGTCGTCAGCGACGGCGGCCGCCTGGACCTGGTCGACCACACCTACGCGGTCCCGCACCTCTACAACCACATGGTGCCCAGCTCCTTCGCCACCGAGGTGGCCTGGGCCGTCGGCGCCGAGGGCCCCAGCACCGTGGTCTCCACCGGCTGCACCTCCGGCATCGACTCGGTCGGCTACGCCGTCGAACTCGTCCGCGAGGGCTCGGCGGACGTCGTGATCGCCGGCTCCTCGGACGCCCCGATCTCGCCGATCACCATGGCCTGCTTCGACGCCATCAAGGCCACCACTCCGCGCTACGACGACCCGGAGCACGCCTCGCGCCCCTTCGACGGCACCCGCAACGGGTTCGTCCTCGGCGAGGGCACCGCCTTCTTCGTGCTGGAGGAGCTGGAGAGCGCCAAGAAGCGCGGCGCGCACATCTACGCGGAGATCGCCGGCTACGCCACGCGCAGCAACGCCTACCACATGACGGGCCTGCGCCCCGACGGCCTGGAGATGGCCGAGGCGATCAACCTCGCGCTCGGCGAGGCGCGCCTGAACCCCGAGGCGATCGACTACATCAACGCGCACGGCTCGGGCACCAAGCAGAACGACCGGCACGAGACCGCCGCCTTCAAGCGCAGCCTCGGCGACCACGCGTACCGCACCCCGGTCAGCTCCATCAAGTCGATGGTCGGGCACTCGCTCGGCGCGATCGGCTCCATCGAGATCGCCGCGTCGGCACTGGCCATGGAGTACGACGTCGTACCCCCGACGGCCAACCTGCACACGCCCGACCCGGAGTGCGACCTCGACTACGTCCCCGTCACCGCGCGCGACCAGCTGGTCGACGCGGTCCTCACGGTCGGCAGCGGATTCGGCGGCTTCCAGAGCGCCATGGTGCTGGCCAGCCCCGAAAGGAGCCTCGTATGACCACGTCGGTGGTGGTCACCGGTCTTGGCGTCGCCTCCCCCAACGGGCTCGGCACCGAGGACTACTGGTCGGCGACGGTCGGCGGGAAGAACGGCATCGGCCGGATCACCCGCTTCGACCCCTCCGGCTACCCGGCCCGGCTGGCCGGCGAGGTGCCCGGCTTCCAGGCCGAGGAGCACCTGCCCAGCCGTCTGCTGCCGCAGACCGACCGGGTCACCCGGCTCGCGCTGGTGGCGACCGACTGGGCGCTGGCGGACGCGGGCGTCGATCCGAAGGAACTGCCCGAGTTCGACATGGGCGTCATCACGGCCAGCGCCGCGGGCGGCTTCGAGTTCGGCCAGGGCGAGCTGCAGAGCCTGTGGAGCCGCGGCAGCCAGTACGTCTCCGCGTACCAGTCCTTCGCCTGGTTCTACGCCGTCAACAGCGGCCAGATCTCCATCCGCAACGGCATGAAGGGCCCCGCCGGGGTCGTCGTCAGCGAGCAGGCCGGCGGCCTCGACGCCGTCGCCCACGCCCGCCGGCAGATCCGCAAGGGCACCGCGCTGATCGTCTCCGGCGGCGTCGACGCCTCCATCTGCCCCTGGGGCTGGGTGGCGCAGCTGTCGACCGGGAAGCTGAGCACCAGCGACGAGCCCTCGCGCGCCTACCTGCCCTTCGACCGCGACGCGCGGGGCTACGTGCCCGGCGAGGGCGGCGCGATCCTCATCGTCGAGGACGCCGAGGCGGCCCGGGCGCGCGGCGCCCACATCTACGGCGAGATCGCCGGGTACGGCTCGACGATGGACCCGCGTCCCGGCAGCGGCCGCGAGCCGGGCCTGGGCAAGGCGATCCGGATCGCCCTCGCCGACGCGGGCGTGGCCGCCGCGGACGTCGACGTGGTCTTCGCCGACGGCGCCGGGGACCCCACCCTCGACCGCGAGGAGGCCGCGGCGATCAGCGGGGTCTTCGGGGACCGCGCGGTGCCGGTGACCGTGCCCAAGACGATGACCGGCCGCCTGTACTCGGGCGCCGCGTCGCTGGACCTGGCGGCGGCGTTCCTGTCGATCCGCGACGGGGTCATCCCGCCCACCGTGCACACCCAGCCGTGCCCGGACTACCCGCTCGACCTGGTCGTCGGCCAGCCGCGGCAGGCCCCGGTGCGCACCGCGCTGGTGCTGGCCCGCGGCAGCGGCGGCTTCAACTCCGCCATGGTCGTGCGCGCCGCGCAGTAGCGCCGTACGCCACCCCAGACACCACACCACGTAAGGAAAGGGACTTCCACCATGGCCACCAAGGCATTCACCCCCGACGACCTGCGCCGCACCCTGCGGGAGGCCGCGGGCGTGGCCGAGGGCGTCGACCTGGACGGCGACATCCTCGACACCGAGTTCGACGTGCTCGGCTACGAGTCCCTCGCGCTGCTGGAGGCCGGAAGCCTCATCGAGCGCGAGTACGGCATCTCCCTCGACGAGGAGGCCGTCAACGACGCGAACACCCCGCGTGCGTTCATCGAGGTCGTCAACGCGCAGCTCGCGCCCGCCACGGCTGCCTGAGGGGGATCCGACATGACGCAGAACACCGCTCCCCGGGTCGCCGTCATCACCGGCGCCACCAGCGGCATCGGCCTCGCCTCGGCGCGGCTGCTGGCCTCGCAGAACCACCAGGTCTTCATCGGCGCCCGCAACGCCGACAACGTCGCGGCCACCGTCAAGGAGCTCCAGGCCGAGGGCCTGGACGTGGACGGCGGGGTCGTCGACGTCCGCGACACCGCCTCCGTCGAGGCCTTCGTCCAGGGCGCCGTCGACCGCTTCGGCACCGTCGACGTCGTCGTCAACAACGCCGGCCGGTCCGGCGGCGGCCCCACCGCGGACATCGCGGACGAGCTGTGGGAGGACGTCATCGAGACGAACCTCAACAGCGTCTTCCGGGTCACGCGCGCCGCGCTGACCACCGGCGGCATGCGCGGCAAGGACCGCGGCCGGATCATCAACATCGCCTCCACCGCGGGCAAGCAGGGCGTCGTCCTCGGCGCCCCGTACTCGGCCTCCAAGCACGGCGTCGTCGGTTTCACCAAGGCGCTGGGCAACGAGCTCGCCCCGACCGGCATCACCGTCAACGCGGTCTGCCCGGGCTACGTGGAGACCCCGATGGCCCAGCGGGTCCGCCAGGGCTACGCGGCCGCGTACGACACCTCCGAGGACGCCATCCTCGAGAAGTTCCAGTCGAAGATCCCGCTCGGCCGCTACTCCACGCCCGAGGAGGTCGCCGGCCTGGTCGGCTACCTGGCCTCCGACACGGCCGCCTCCATCACCGCCCAGGCGCTCAACGTCTGCGGCGGACTGGGCAACTTCTAGGCCCTGACCGGCCGGACCGGGCCCTCGCGCCCCGCGCACCACCGCATTTCCCGAGGAGAAAGAGGAGTAAGTCGTCATGACGACGCGTGAGGTCGAGCACGAGATCACCATCGGCGCCCCCGCCGCCGCGGTCTACCAGCTGCTCGCGGACGTCACCAACTGGCCGCGGATCTTCCCGCCGACGATCCACGTCGACCGGGTCGAGGCCGAGGGCAACGAGGAGAAGATCCGGATCTGGGCGACCGCCAACGGCCAGCCCAAGAACTGGACCTCGCGCCGCACCCTGGACCCCGAGGGCCTGCGCATCACCTTCCGCCAGGAGGTCCCGGCGGAACCGGTCAAGCACATGGGCGGCACCTGGATCATCGAGGCGCTCGGTGCGAACGAGTCCCGCGTCCGGCTGCTGCACGACTACAGCGCGATCAACGACGACGCGCACGACCTGCTGTGGATCGAGCGGGCCGTGGACAAGAACAGCACCTCGGAACTGGCGGCGCTCAAGACGAACGTCGAGCTCGCGCACGCCGCCGAGACCGAGGAGCTGACCTTCTCCTTCGTGGACACGGTGCAGATCGCGGGCAACGCCAAGGACGCCTTCGACTTCATCAACGAGGCGGACCGGTGGGCCGAGCGGCTCCCCCACGTCGCCGTCGTGCGCCTGGCCGAGGACACCCCGGGCCTGCAGGAGCTGGAGATGGACACCCGCGCGAAGGACGGCTCGGTGCACACCACCAAGTCGTACCGGGTGGTCTTCCCGCACCACAAGATCGCGTACAAGCAGGTCACGCTGCCCGCGCTGATGACCCTGCACACCGGCGAGTGGACCTTCGAGGAGAACGAGGGCGGGTTCGCCGCCTCCTCGCAGCACACCGTCACCATCAACACGGACAACATCGCGCGGATCCTGGGCCCGGAAGCCACCGTGGCCGACGCCCGCGCCTACGTCCACACCGCGCTCAGCACCAACAGCAGCGCCACGCTCGCGCACGCCAAGGCCTACGCCGAGCAGAAGGCCTGACCATGACGGCGGACCTGCTGGAGGCCGACGTCGTCGTCGTCGGCGCCGGTCCCGTCGGGCTGCTGCTCGCCGGCGAACTGTGCCGGGGCGGCGCCGACGTGGTCGTGCTGGAGAAGCGGCGCGCCCCCAGCACGGAGTCGAGGGCCTCCACCCTGCACGCCCGCACCATGGAGATCCTCGACGTCCTCGGGCTGCTGCCCGACCTGGGCGGACCGCCGGTCGAACCGCGCGGCCACTTCGGGGGGATCCCCCTGGACCTGACCGGGCCCAGCCCCCACACCGGCCAGTGGAAGGTCCCGCAGACCAAGACCGAGGGGGTGCTGGAGGAGTGGGCGATCGCGCTGGGCGCCGACATCCGGTGCGGCCACGAGCTGACTGCCGTCACTGAGACGGGCGGGTCGGCCGGGGGCGCGCAGGAGGCCGGGACCGGCGCGGTCACCGGGTCCGCCGCAGCCACGGAGCCCGCCGCGGGCTCCGGGTCCGGCGCAGCCGCCGGGTACGTGGAGGCCGAAGCCGTCGGCCGCGACGGGGCGGTGCTGCGGCTGCGCGCCCGCTACCTGGTGGCCTGCGACGGCGAGGACAGCGCCGTACGGCGCCTGGTGGGCGCCCGGTTCCCCGGCGAGGACGCCGGCCGGGAGCTGCTGCGCGCCGACGTCGACGGCATCGACATCCCCAACCGCCGCTTCCAGCGGCTGGAGAAGGGCCTCGCCATCGCCTGGCGCAACCCCGCCGGGGTGACCCGCGTGATGGTCCACGAGTTCGGCTCGGCCGCGCAGCCGCGCACCGGCGAGGCGCAGTTCGAGGAGATCGCCGTCGTCTGGAAGCGGGTCACCGGCGAGGACATCAGCGGCGGCACCCCGCTGTGGGTGAACTCCTTCGGCGACGCCTCCCGCCAGCTGGAGCACTACCGCCACGGCCGGATCCTGTTCGCTGGAGACGCCGCGCACCGGCAGATGCCGATCGGCGGCCAGGCCCTCAACCTCGGTCTCCAGGACGCCTTCAACCTCGGCTGGAAGCTCGCGCTGCACCTGCGCGGAGCCGCCCCCGCCGAGCTGCTCGACACCTACGACGCCGAGCGGCACGCCGTCGGCCGGCGGGTCCTGGCCAACATCCGGGCCCAGGCCCTGATGCTGCTCGGCGGCCCCGAGGTGGAGCCGCTGCGCACCGTACTGGGCGAGCTGATCGCCCTGGAGGACGTACGGGCCCACCTGGCCGGCATGATCAGCGGCCTCGACGTCCGCTACGACGTGGGCGGCCCGGCGCACCCGCTGCTGGGCCTGCGGCTGCCGGAGACGGCGCTGTCGGCCGGCGGCGGCGAGACCAGCACCACCCGCCTGCTGCGCGAGGGCAGGGGCGTCCTGCTCGACCTGCGCGGCGCGGCGGACGACCCGCTTCCCGGTGCGGACGGCTGGGCGGACCGGGTGGACGTAGTGGCCGCGCTCCCGAAGCAGGGCGGCGCCCTGGAGGGCGTCGGCGCGGTTCTCCTGAGGCCGGACGGCCATGTCGCGTGGGCGGGGTCCGGCGACGCCGGGCTGCGGGAGGCGCTGGAGCGCTGGTTCGGCCCGACGGGCTGACCGGCCGCCGGCCGCACGCCGACCGCGCGCCGGCCGCGCCCCCCACCTCCCACCACCGCGCAACTCTTTACGACGCATCTCGAGGAAGGGAACACCATGGAAGGGACAGCGGTGGACACCGATGTCATCGTCGTCGGAGCCGGTCCGACCGGCCTGATGCTCGCCGGGGAACTGCGCCTGGGCGGGGCACGCGTGATCGTGATCGAGAAGCTGACCGAGCCCACCATGCAGTCGCGGGGCCTGGGCTTCACCGCCCGCACCATGGAGTCGTTCGACCAGCGCGGGCTGCTGCCCCGCTGGGGCGGGCTCGAGACCATGCCCATGGGCCACTTCGGCGGTGTGCAGTTCGACTACAGCGTGCTGGAGGACGCCCACTTCGGCGCCCGCGGCGTGCTGCAGTGGCGCACCGAGGAAGTACTGGAGACCTGGGCCACGGAGCTCGGCGCGCAGATCCGGCGCGGCTGGGAGTTCGTGGAGCTGGCCGACGGGTTCCTGGACGGGGACGCCGTCGAGATCACCGTGAACACCCCGGAGGGCGAGCAGCGCCTGCGCGCCTCCTACCTGGTGGCCTGCGACGGCTCGCGCAGCACCATCCGCCGCGCGGCCGGCTTCGACTTCCCGGGCATCCCGGCCAGCCGGAAGATGTACGTCGCCGATGTGGTCGGCTGCGAACTGCGTCCGCGCTACCTCGGCGAGCAGCTGCCGAACGGCATGGTCATGGTCGGCCCGCTGGGCGACGGCGTGGACCGCATCATCGTCTGCCCGCACGGCACCCCGGCGAGCGACCGCGACGCGATCGTCCCGTTCGAGGAGGTCGCCGACGCCTGGGAGCACATCACGGGCGAGGACATCCACGGCGGCGGCGCGAAGTGGGTGAGCTCCTTCACCGACGCCACCCGGCAGACCTCCGAGTACCGGCGCGGACGGGTGCTGGTGGCCGGCGACGCCGCGCACATCCACCTGCCGGCCGGCGGCCAGGGTCTGAGCACCGGTGTGCAGGACGCGGTCAACCTGGGCTGGAAGCTGGCCTCGGTGGCCCGCGGTACGGCGCCGGACGCGCTGCTCGACACCTACCACGCCGAGCGGCACCCGGTCGGCAAGCGGCTGCTGATGAACACCCGGGCCCAGGGCACGGTGTTCCTCGGCGGCGAGGAGGCCGAGCCGCTGCGCCAGCTGTTCCAGGAGCTCGTGCAGTACGACGACGTCAAGCGGCACCTGGCGGGCATCGTCAGCCACCTGGAGATCCGCTACGAGTTCGGGGACGGCACGGGCGAGGAGGGCCACCCGCTGGTGGGCCGCCGGATGCCGCCGCGGCTGCTGGTCGGCGCCGAGGGCGAGACCCGCATCGCCGAACTGCTGCACCCCGGGCGCGGGGTGCTGCTCGACCTGGCCGACGACGAGGCCGTACGGAGTGCGGCGGCCGGCTGGCAGGGCCGCGTGGACGTGGCGACGGTCGTCGCCAAGCCCGCCGACGGAGCCGACCAACTGGAGGGCACCACCGCCCTGCTGGTCCGCCCCGACGGCTACGTGGCCTGGGCCGGATCCGCGGAGCACGGCCTCACGGCCGCCCTCGACCGCTGGTTCGGCCCGGCCGCCTGACCCCCTCCCCCAGGGGCCGCGCCCCCGTCCCCCCGTTGCCACACGGGGAGACGGGGGCGCGGGTGCGTTTGGGGTGCGCGGGTGCGCGGGTGCGCGGGTGCGGGCCCGGGGTCATCGGCCACCGCGGCAGCCTGCGACCTCGCCAACGCTTGTACGGAGCGGCGATCGGAACCGGGATGCTCACCGAGGGCCACATGCTCGCCGCCGGCGCCGGGGCCAAGGACATGAGCCTCGCCCGCCAGCAGGTGCTCAAGGCCTCCGGCGCGGAGGGCCCCGCCGTCACCGGAGTGCTGCACTGGCAGGCCGGACAGATCAGCCAGCCGCTCAAGGCCTTCGATGCGGCGACCGCGCACACATCTGCTGGGGCACGACAGGCCATCTGGCCCGACACCGTTCCCTGAGGGAACAAGGCGGCGATCATGACGGGAAGCGGTGAGGGCCCCGCGCGCCGGGTGGCAGGCGGGGCCTCGGGGACGGGACCGGCGGGAAGTACAGCCAGTGGCCCGACCCCACACAAGGCGCGGGAAGTGTACAGTTCTGCGCATGAGTGACACTCTGCCGATCACCGAAGCGCGGGCGAAGTTCGGCTCGCTGGTCCGCCGTACGTCCCACGCCCGCGAACGCATCACGATCACCGACCACGGCCAGCCGGCGGCCGTGCTCATCAACCCCCAGGAGCTGGCCGACCTCGAGGACGCCCTGGCCCTGGCCAGGTACCGCGAGCGCCAGTCCGCCGGGACCGCGGCGGCCGTGCCCCACGATGACGTCCGTGCCCGGCTCGGACAGGAGCGCGGGTGACCTACTCGATCGTCTGGGACGAGCCCGCCATCGACGCGGCCGCCCGGTACCTCAAGGACGACGCCGACGGGCTGCGCCAGCTGATGGACGCCGTCGACCTGCTCGCCGCCCAGCCCCGGCCCGAGGGCAGCACCCCCTACGGCTCCCCGGACCTGCGCCGGATGCACGTCGGGCGCTACCGGGTCATGTACGAAATCACCGAGGCCACCGTCACCATCGTGGTCATCCACGTCGGCCGCCTCGGCTGACACCCCCGCAGCAGCGCACGGCGAAGGGCCGGACCGACCGTGGTCCGGCCCTTCGCCGTTCCCAGGCCAGACCTGTTGGGTCCAACGGGTCCCCGACCGCCTGACCCCCTCCCCCAGGGGCCGTGCCTCCGTCCCCCCGATACACACCGGGAGGCCGGGGGCCCGGGTGCGTCCGGGCTACGAGCCTGGGGGTCTCAGCCGCCGGTACGTTTCAGCGGGACGACCACGCGTCGGCCGGTGGCCTTCTCGCCGAGGCGGTAGAACTTCACCTGGCCCTCCTTGTGCGTGAACTCCATCCACCCTTCCGCCTCCAGCTCACGCCGGGCGCGGGAGAAGTGCGACGGCGGGACGCCGACGATCTCAGCCAGCTCGACGGCCGTCATCTCCACCGCGCGCTCCAGCGCCCCGAAGACCGCGTACGTCATCAGCAGGTTCTGCTTGAGGTGAGGGAGTCGGCTGATCCGCAGTTGCAGAGCTTCGAGCTCCGGGTACGGGCTTTGGCGTGACATTCGTCTTGTCCTTCGGTGCAGCGTCGGGTCTCCCCGGCAAAGTCGGCAGCTTGTAGGTGGCAGCCTCTTGCGACTGTTCCTCTCCCGCGAGACTGGACACGATGTGTGGGCTGGCCCGGTACTTGATGGTGCGCCCCACAGTCTCGGCGACCAGGAAGAGCTTGTTCTCCGCCAGTTTCTTCGCGATCCGCCTGGTCCCCTGCGGCGTCAGCCCGAGGTGCTGTGCGGTCTCGACGGCTGTGGCTCCACCTTGCTCGTACGTCTGGATCGCGCAGTAGAAGAACACCCGGAAGTCGTCGCCCGTCAGGCCCGAGTCCTTGCTGAGCATCGCCATGACCCGCGGGAAGGAGAACTGTCCGAACCTCCCGCCGAAGTCGTACGAGCGTTGGACCGGCCCTTCCTCCCAGAGTTCGTGCACCTCACCGCTCTGTTGGCTGACCAGCTTCCGACGAGTACCGCGCGTGCTCCTAGGCAACTTCCGACCCCCGACCCGTGCCATCCGAACCCATCCAACATTACCAGGGACGACATGTCGTGGTGGGTAAGCGAACGAACCCTACAGTTCCCTTGATTACCACAGGCGACATGACCACCAGCGCCAGGTAATGGCATCCTAGGATGCCGATATAGGCATCCTAGGATGCCATTACCCTTGACGTTTCCGCAGGTCAGAGCCCTGCGAGGGTTGCGCCCTCTCTATATAAGGGAGGAATAGCAACCACGGAGGCCGGCAGGGGGCTCGGGCTGGGGCGGCTCCGGCAACAGGGACGGCCGCACTCGTCTGCATCTGAGGCGTCCCCGTCGCAGGCCGCCGGGGCTGTCGAGTCCGAACGCCCCGGGGGGCGTCCGCCCTCACCAGCGGGTGCGCGTCCACCACCGGCGGCGGCCGGGTCCGTGCGGGGCTTCAAATGGATGCAGTGGCTTATGCCGGTGGGGGCTGAGCGAATTCCGAATGACCGGCGTCCGGCTTGCGGGTCTCGCCTGGGCACACCTTCTATGGCTGAGGTCTTCCAGGTCCGGCCGAGGCCGAGCACGCTTGGAGGGCCGAGGTCCGGAGCCCGGCAGGCGTCAGGCCGCGGGGAGGCGCACGTAGAGGGCGATCGCGAAAATGCCGGGCAGGCCGTGGCGCAGCCCGAGGGCGGACATGGCGAAGGCCCCGGCGGGGCCGGGGCCTTGGCGGGACTCAAACGGCGGGCCTAGACCGGGACGGCTTCCACGATCGAGACCGGGGAGCCCGTCGGGACGACGCGTTCCAGCTTGAAGCCGGCGCGGGCCACGAGGTCCGCGTACTGGGTGGCGGTGCGCTCCTTGCCGCCGACGAGCAGCATCAGCCACATGTCGACGAGCTTGCCCGAGTGCGGGGCGTTGAGCTCGTCCTCCGGGATCACCATCTCGACCAGCAGCAGCTTGCCGCCGGGCTTGATGGCCGCGCGGACGTTGCGCAGGATCTCCAGCACCTGGTGCTCGGGCCAGTCGTGCACGATGTGCTTGAGGACGTACGCGTCGCCGCCCTCGACGACCGGGTCGAAGAGCCCGCCCGCGTGGGTGCTGCTGCGGTCCGCGACGCCCTGCTCGGCGAGGAATTCGGCCGCGCCGTTCCCGCCGACGCGGGGGTCGGAGAGGATTCCGCGGGTGCCCGGCGCGCTCTGCAGGATTCCCGCGAGGAGTCCGCCGCGGCCGCCGCAGAAGTCCACGACCGTGCCGAATTCGGAGAAGTCGTAGGAGCCGACGACGGGCTGGGTCTCCGTGTCGGACATGTTGCCCATGCCCTTGATGAACACCTCGCCGTACTCCGGGTTCTGCTCCAGGTACTCGAAGGCGCCCATTCCGCGCAGCTTCGGCAGGCTCGGCTCGCCGGTGCGTACGGAGTCCAGCAGGTGGCTCCAGTCCTCCCAGTGGATCGGGTGGCCCATCAGCACGGCGATGTCGCGCATCGTCAGCGGGTGGTCCGCGCGCAGCGCGTCGGCCATCGGGGTCAGCGCGTAGGTGCCGTCCTCGCGTCCCTCGAAGATGTGGTGGCTGGCGAGCAGCCGCAGCAGCCGGTGGACGGCCTCCGCGTCCGCGTCGACCCGCTCCGCGATCTGCGCGGGTGCCAGCGGTCCCTCGTACAGGACCTCGGCGATCCGCAGCTCGGCGGCGACGTGGATCGCCTGCGTGACCATGGAGCCCATGGCCAGCTCCAGCAGCGCGAACGGCGCGAACTGGGCGGGAGGGGGCGGCAATGCGGGCATTCGATTCCTCCAAGGCAGCAGCCTGAATTCTGTCCCAACCGCCGGAAGGGACCCGTCTCTCGACCACGATAGGGAAATTGCTCCAGGTGCTCTGGAGCCGTACTCGAATTTGGCTGGTGCGGGGAATTCAGGTGTTCAACCGCGGAAATCCGGCAGTCGGACATCGGCCGGTTTTCCCCTATCGTGGCGCAGGTTTCAATCTGCTCCCGGGGAAAACGGGGGGCGCCGACAAGGGAGAAACATGTCGAGTTCACGCAAGTCCTGGAAGAGGGCCCTCCTGGCGGCGGGTGCGGCCGGCATCGTCGTCGCTCCGCTGGTCTCCGGGCCGGCGCAGGCCGATGCCGCGGCGGGCACCGCGACGCTGGAGGTCCTGGCCACCGGCCTGAAGAACCCCCGCGACATCACCGCGCTCAACGACGGCACCCTGCTGGTGGCGGAGTCCGGCGAGGGCCTGGTGGGCTGCGCCGCGGGCGTGCAGTGTGCAGGGGCCACGGGCTCGATCTACAAGGTCAAGGGCACCTCCAAGAGCCGTGTCGTGACCGGGCTGTCGTCCGTCGCCGCGGGCCCGGCCGCCGCCGGCGCCCCGGTCATCGCCGCGGGCCCGGCCCGCGTCGTGCCCGACCCGCTGGGCGGCTACCTCGTCCTGAGCAGCTTCGGCGGCAACCGCACCACCGCGGACCGTGACGCGCTCGGCGCCAACGCCAGTCAGCTGGGCAAGCTCTTCCGCACCCGCGACGCCAAGGTCCTCGGCGACCTCGTCGACCACGAGACCCGGCTGAACCCGGACGCGGGCGACCTCAACGCCAACCCGTGGGGCTTCGTCCGCCAGGGCTCCGGCTACCTGATCACCGACGCGGCCGCCAACACCGTGGTCCGCGCCGCGAGCGACGGCACCACCACCACGGCGCACGTCCTGCCGAAGAACCAGCTGTCGAACACCACCGCCGCCGAGAGCGTGCCCACCGCCATCATCAAGGACTGGGACGGCACCCTCTACGTCGCCGACATGAGCGGCGGCAACCCCGGCGCCTCGCGCATCTGGAAGATCGAGCCGGGCGGCCAGCCGCAGGTGTTCGCCACCGGCCTGACCAACGTGGTGGACCTGGACTTCGACTGGAAGGGCGACCTCCTCGCCCTCACCTACAGCAAGACCACCCTGGCGGGCCCGCCCTCGGCCGGTGCGCTGCTGGAGATCAACCAGTTCACCAAGGCGGTCAAGGAGATCCCGACCGGTGACCAGCTCAAGCAGCCGACCGGTCTCGCGGTCGACGTCTGGGGCGACGTGTACGTCACCAACAACACGGTCGGCACCGGCGGCACGCTGGTGAAGGTCAAGTACTGACCACGTACTGACCCTCAGTACCCGCGCTCCGCGCACTCCCTACGGCCCCGCCGGTCCCCCAGCCGGCGGGGCCGTCGGCGTGCTGCGGCGCGGTACGCGGTGGTGGGCGGGACTCCGGTGGGGAACGGCTCGGGCGGCGCTCGACGGCCGCCGGAGCGGGGCGTCCTGAAGCCGCCCGGATCGGCATCCTGGCCGGGCATCCACTTGCGAAATACGACGCCCATGGAGGCTGCCGTGTCCCTTCACGCCGAGACCCCCGCCGCCGGAGACCGGACCGGCGTGTGGTTCGTCGGGGCCCGCGGGTCGGTCGCCACGACGGCGGTCGCGGGCTGCGCGGCGCTGGCCGCGGGGCTCGTCCCGCCGACCGGTCTGGTCACCGAGGCTCCGGCCTTCGCCGGCGGCTCCCTGCCCGCGCTCGGTTCGCTGGTCTTCGGCGGACACGACACGGCCGCCGCGCCGCTGCCCAAGCGCGCGGAGGAACTGGCCGCGCAGGGCGTGCTGCCGCACTGGCTGCCCGCCGCCGTGCAGGGCGATCTCGCCGCGGCGGACGAGCGGATCCGTACGGGCGGCCCGCTGCCGGGCGACGCCCGCACCGGCGAGGAGCTGATCGCCGCCTTCGCCGCGGACATCGGGGAGTTCGCCCGGTCCACCGGGGTGGCGCGCGTGGTCGTGGTGAACGTGGCCTCGACCGAGCCGGTCCCGGCGGGCGGCGAGCTGCCGGCCAGTTCCCTGTATGCGGCGGCGGCGCTGCGGGCCGGCTGCGCGTACGTCAACTTCACCCCGTCGGCAGGGCTCCACCACCCGCGGCTCGCGGAGGCGGCCCGGGCGTCGGGCCTGCCGTACGCGGGCCGCGACGGCAAGACCGGGCAGACGCTGCTGCGGGCGGTGCTCGCGCCGATGTTCCACCAGCGGGCGCTGACGGTACGGGCCTGGTCGGGCACGAACCTGCTGGGCGGCGGTGACGGGGCTTCCCTGGCCGATCCGGCGGCCGCGGCCGCGAAGAACGCGGGCAAGGAGCGGGTGCTGGCCGACAACCTGGGCTCGGTGCCCGAGGGCGAGGTGCACATCGACGACGTGCCGGCGCTCGGGGACTGGAAGACGGCCTGGGACCACGTGGCCTTCGAGGGGTTCCTGGGAACGCGGATGGTGCTCCAGACGATCTGGCAGGGCTGCGACTCGGCGCTCGCCGCGCCGCTGGTGCTGGACCTGGCCCGGCTGGCGGCCCGCGCCCACGAGGCGGGGCTGAGCGGGCCGCTGGCCGAACTGGGCTTCTACTTCAAGGACCCGGACGGCGGTTCCTCGGCGCTGCCCGAGCAGTACGCCGCGCTGCTGGACTTCGCCGCGCGCCTGGACGGGTCCCGGTGACCGCCGCGCCCACCACCGAGGCGGCGCGCACCACCCACACCCGCACCACAGCCGCGCCCGCCGGCACAGCGCCCGCCACCGAGGCGTGCGCCACCGCTCCGCCCGTCCCCGCGCTGTCGGCCGCCGGCCGGCTGCGGGCCTGGGCGGAACTGCTCAGGGTCCCCGCGGTGTTCACCGTGCCCGGCGACGCGCTCGCCGGAGCCGCGGCCGCCGGGGTGCGCCCGGGGCGCCGCAGCGTCCTCGCGGTCGGCGCCTCGCTGTGCCTGTACGAGGCGGGCATGGCCCTCAACGACTGGGCGGACCGCGAGGAGGACGCGGTGGCCCGCCCGCACCGGCCGCTGCCCTCGGGCCGGATCCGGCCCGGCTCTGCCCTCGCCGCGGCGGGCGTGCTGACGGCGGCCGGTCTCGCCCTGGCGGCGCGGGCCGGGCGCCCGGCGCTCGCCGTCGCCGTCCCGCTGGCGGCCACGGTCTGGGCGTACGACCTGCGGCTCAAGCACACCCCGGCGGGCCCGGCGGCCATGGCCTGCGCCCGTTCCCTGGACCTGCTGCTGGGCGCGGCCGCCGCCGCGGGCACCGTCCGCCCGGCCCTGGCCCCCGCGGCCGTCCTGGGCGGCCACACCTATGCCGTCACCCTGGTCTCCCGCCGCGAGGCCGAGGGGGGCTCCACCGCCGCCCCGCTGGCCGCGCTCGCCGCGACGGGCCTGCTGGCCGCCTCGGTGGCCCGCCCGCCCGCGGCAAACGCGGCAAGCGCGGCCAACACGGCGGACGCGAGGGACGCAGGGAACGCGGCGGACACGGCGGACGCGGCCGACCGGGGGCCGTACGCGACCGCCGTACGCGTCGCACTGGCCGCCGGGTACGCGACGACCTTCGCCCGGCCCCTCGTACACGCCGTGCTGCATCCGTCGCCGCCGCTCACCCAGCGGGCGGTCGGCGGGGGCATCCGGGCCATGATCGCGCTGCAGGGCGGGCTGATGGCGCGCGCCGGGGCGCCGGGAGCCGCGCTGCTGACCGCCGCGCTCGCACCCGTCGCCGCCCGCCTGGCGCGGAAGGTGAGCACCACATGAGCGCCCTGCGCCTGGGATACGGCACCAACGGCCTGACCGACCTGCGGCTCGACGACGCGCTCGCGCTGCTCGCCGACCTCGGGTACGACGGGGTCGGGCTGACCCTCGATCACATGCACCTGGACCCCTTCTCCTCCGACCTGGCGGCGCTGACGGCCCGTACCGCGCGGCGGCTGGCCTCGCTCGGGCTCGGCGTGACCGTGGAGACCGGGGCCCGCTACGTGCTCGACCCGCGCCGCAAGCACGGTCCCACCCTGCTCGACGCGGACGAGGACGCCCGCGGGGCCCGGACCGGCCTGCTGGTGCGGGCGGTGCGGATCGCCGCCGAGCTGGGCGCGCACGCCGTGCACTGCTTCAGCGGGGTGCTGCCCGACGGCGTCGACGAGGACACCGGCTGGACGCGGCTGGCCGAGGCGCTCGGTCCCGTCCTGGACGCGGCCGAGGAGTACGGGATGCCGCTCGCGATCGAACCCGAGCCCGGCCATCTGCTGGCCACGCTCGCCGACTTCCACCGGCTGCGGGCCGGTCTCGGCGACCCCGGCCCGCTCGGCCTGACCCTCGACATCGGCCACTGCCAGTGCCTGGAGGACGACAGCCCGGCCGACTGCGTACGGGCTGCCGCGCCGTGGCTGCGGCACGTGCAGATCGAGGACATGCGCCGGGGGGTCCACGAGCACCTGCCCTTCGGGGACGGGGAGATCGACTTCCCGCCCGTGCTGGAGGCCCTGGCGGCCACCGGCTACCAGGGGCTGACCGTCGTCGAGCTCCCCCGCCACTCCCACGCCGGGCCCGCGCAGGCCGCGCGGTCCCTGCGGTTCCTGCGCAACGGAGGCACGAGATGACCGCCCAGCACACCGAGCCCCGCGAGAGCCCGTACGAGACCCCGTACGGGGACCCGTACGAGACCGGAGCCCCGTACGAGCAGGTGCGCGCCGAGGCCTACGGCCCGCTCGACGACGCCGCCCGCGCCTGGCTGGACGCGGCCCGCGCCGACGCGGCCGCCCGGGTCCCCGAATGGGAGCTGCGCTTCGCCGAGGCCGGCCGCAACTGCGCCGCGCCCGACGCGGCCCGGGTGCTGCTGCTCGCCGCGGCCCGCCCCGGCGCGGCCGCCGTGACCCGGCTCTACCGGCAGGGCAGCGCCGCCGAACGGCGGGCCGTGCTGCTGGCCCTGCCGTACCTGGACCCCGCTCCCGGCGACGGGGTGCCGCTGGTCGAGGACGCCCTGCGCGCCAACGACACCCTGCTGGTGGCCGCCGCCCTCGGCCCGTACGCGGCCCGCCACCTGGCGCCGCACGCCTGGCGGCACGCGGTGCTCAAGTGCCTGTTCACCGGCGTCCCGCTGGCCGCGGTCGCGGGCCTGGAGCGGCGTGCCCGCGGGGACGGCGAACTGGCCCGGATGCTCACCGCCTTCGCCGCCGAACGCACCGCTGCCGGCCGCGCGGTCCCCGAGGACCTGCGCCGTGCGCTCACCCTGACCGAGGAGCTGTAAATGCGTATCTTCGACCCGCACATCCACATGACCTCGCGCACCACCGACGACTACGAGGCCATGTACGCGGCAGGCGTCCGCGCGGTCGTGGAGCCCGCGTTCTGGCTGGGCCAGCCCCGGACCTCCCCCGCGTCGTTCATCGACTACTTCGACGCGCTGCTCGGCTGGGAGCCCTTCCGCGCCGCCCAGCACGGGATAGTCCACCACTGCACGATCGCGCTCAACCCCAAGGAGGCCAACGACCCGCGCTGCACCCCGGTGCTCGCGGAGCTGCCCCGCTACCTGGTCAAGGACCAGGTCGTGGCCGTGGGCGAGATCGGCTACGACTCGATGACGCCGGCCGAGGACCACGCGATGGAGGTGCAGCTCCAGCTGGCCGCCGACCACGGACTGCCCGCGCTGGTGCACACCCCCCACCGCGACAAGCTGGAGGGGCTGCGCCGCACGATCGACGTCGTACGCGGATCCGCGCTGGGCACCGGGCGGGCGCTGCTGGACCACCTGAACGAGTCCACGGTCAAGGAGGCCAAGGACAGCGGCGCCTGGCTGGGCTTCTCCGTCTACCCCGACACCAAGATGGACGAGGAGCGGATGGTCGCGGTCCTCAAGGAGTACGGACCGGACAAGGTGCTGGTCAACTCGGCCGCCGACTGGGGCAAGAGCGATCCGCTGAAGACCCGCAAGGTCGGCGAGGCCATGCTGGCCGCGGGCTTCGGCGAGGACGACGTGGACCTGGTGCTGTGGCGCAACCCCGTCGCCTTCTACTCGCTCAGCGGGCGGCTGCGCCTGGAGGCCGCCGCCACCGGCGCCACCCACGAGGGCAACTCGATCCTGCGCGGCGCCCCCAAGACCGTCCCCGCCGGGGTGTAGGCGGTGCGTTTCCGGCACGAGGACGGCTCCACCGTCCACCTCGCGTACTGCACCAACGTGCACCCGGCCGAGACCCTCGACGGGGTCCTCGCCCAGCTGCGCGACCATGCCGAGCCGGTGCGCCGCAGGCTGGGCGTGGACCGGCTCGGCATCGGACTGTGGCTGGCCGAGGAGGCCGCCCGCACCCTGGACGGCGACCCGCGCGCGCTGCTGGGGCTGCGCACCGAGCTGGAGCGCCGGGGGCTGGAGGTCGTCACCCTCAACGGCTTCCCCTACGAGGGCTTCGGCGCCGAGGTGGTCAAGTACCGCGTCTACCGTCCCGACTGGGCCGACGCGCAGCGCCTGGAGTACACCCTGGCGCTGGCCCGGGTGCTGACCCGGCTGCTGCCCGACGACGTGGCCGAGGGTACGATCTCCACGCTGCCGCTGGCCTGGCGCACCGGGTACGGCGGGGAGCGCGCCGCCCGCGCGCAGGCGGCCCTGGCCGTCCTCGGCGAGCGGCTGGACGCCCTCGCGCAGGAGAGCGGCCGCTCGGTCCGCGTGGGCCTGGAGCCGGAGCCGGGCTGCGCGGTGGAGACCACCGCCGACGCGATCGGCCCGCTGACGGCCCTGGGGCACGAGCGCGTCGGGATCTGCGTGGACACCTGCCACCTGGCGACCTCCTTCGAGGAGCCGCGGGCGGCCTTCGCCGCGCTGGCCGCGGCGGGTGTGCCGATCGTCAAGTCCCAGCTGTCCGCGGCCCTGCACGCCGAGCATCCGGAGCGGCCCGAGGTGCGGGCGGCGCTGGCCGCCTTCGACGAGCCGCGGTTCCTGCACCAGACCCGTACCCGGAGCAGCGGGGAGCTGCACGGCTGCGACGATCTGGGGCCCGCCCTGTCGGGGGGCCTCGCTTCGGACAGCGGGCCGTGGCGCTCCCACTTCCACGTGCCCCTGCACGCGGCGCCGCAGGCCCCGCTGGCCTCCACCCGGCCCGTGCTGGAGGAGGCGCTGGCCGCGCTGGTCGGCGGCGAGCGGCCGCTGACCCGGCACCTGGAGGTGGAGACGTACACCTGGCAGGCGCTGCCGCCCGCGCTGCGGCCCCGCTACGCGGACCAGCTCGCCGACGGCATCGCCGCCGAACTCTCCCTCGTCCGCGACCTGCTGACGCACCACGGCCTGAAGGAACTGCCATGACGCCCGCCGCCCCGTCCCCCGGCCAGAGCACGAGCCAGAGCGCGAGCCAGAGCGCGAGTCCGAGCACGAGCACGAGTCCGGCTACGCCCGCGGCCCCGGGCGCGACCCCGCTGCTCGTGCTGGACGTCGTCGGCCTCACCCCGCGCCTGCTGGAGCACATGCCGCACCTGACGGCCCTGGCCCGGGGCGGCTCGCGCGCCGCGCTGGAGACCGTACTGCCCGCGGTGACCTGCTCGGTGCAGGCCACCTTCCTGACCGGCTCCACCCCGTCCGAGCACGGCATCGTCGGCAACGGCTGGTACTTCCGGGACCTCGGCGAGGTGCTGCTGTGGCGCCAGAGCCACGAGCTGATCGAGGGGGACCGCGTCTGGGACGCGGCGCGCCGCGTCCGGCCCGGCTACACGGTCGCCAACATCTGCTGGTGGTACGCGATGGGCTCGGGCGCCGACTGGACGGTCACGCCCCGCCCCGTCTACTACGCCGACGGCCGCAAGGAGCCCGACTGCTACACCCGGCCCCCGGCCCTGCACGACGAACTCACCGAGCGCCTGGGCACCTTCCCGCTGTTCACCTACTGGGGGCCGACCGCCGGCCTGCCCTCCTCCCAGTGGATCATCGACGCGACCCGGCACGTCATGGCCACCCGCAGCCCCGACCTGACCCTGGCCTACCTGCCGCACCTGGACTACGACCTCCAGCGGTTCGGCCCCGACGACCCCCGCTCCCACCGGGCGGCCGCCGAACTGGACGCCGCCCTCGCGCCGCTGCTGGCGGACGCCCGCGCCCAGGGCCGTACGGTCGTGGCGCTCTCCGAGTACGGCATCACCCGGGTCAGCCGGCCGGTCGACATCAACCGCGCCCTGCGCCGGGCGGGGCTGCTGGAGGTCCACACCCAGGACGGCATGGAGTACCTCGACCCGGGCGCCTCGCGCGCCTTCGCCGTCGCCGACCACCAGGTCGCCCACGTCTACGTACGCCGCCCCGAGGACCTCGGCGCCACCCGCGAGGCGCTGGCCGGGCTCCCCGGCCTGGCGCTGCTCCTGGACGAGGACGGCAAGAAGGCCGAGGGGCTGGACCACCCGCGCTCCGGCGAACTGGTCGCCGTCGCCGAGCCGGACGCCTGGTTCACGTACTACTACTGGCTCGACGACGCCCGCGCCCCCGACTTCGCCCGGCTGGTGGACATCCACCGCAAGCCCGGTTACGACCCCGCCGAGCTGTTCCTGGACCCCGAGGACCCCTACGTCCGGGTCCGGGCCGCGGGTGCGGTGGCCCGCAAGAAGCTCGGCATGCGCTACCGGATGGCGGTCGTCCCCCTGGACCCCTCCCCCGTCCGCGGCAGCCACGGCCGGCTGCCCGGGCACCCCGACGACGGCCCGCTGGTGCTGTGTTCGGTGCCCGCGGCCGTGTCGGGCCAGGTCGCGGCCACCGAGGTGAAGGCGCTGCTGCTGGAGCTGGCCGGGCTGACCGGCGGCTGAGAGCGGGCCCTGCGGGGCGGCCGGCGCCGGTTCGCGGCCGCCCCGCAGGGCACGGCTCCACCCGGTCCCGATCCAAGCTCTGGGGGCAGTCGAGACGGCGCCGGGATGATCGGACGCATCCCGTACCAGCTGTGGCCGAGAAGACTCAAAAGGGGTCCATGCCCGTGGAAAACAACGCTTCGTCGGCTGCGCTGTCCGGGCGGGCCGAGCGGATTGCCTCGCGCAGCCGCGGTGACAACTGGAAGAAGCCGCCGCGCCGCATCGAGAAGTCCGAGTGCATCACCTGCGACAGCTGCCTGCGCGGCTGCCCGGCGGAGTTCGGGGCCATTTTCGACCGCGGCCTGGACGTCGTGATCATCCCCGAGCTGTGCTCGGGCTGCCCTGCCTGCGTCCTGGAGTGCCCCGTCGACTGCATCTACGTCGACGAGGACTGGACCCCGACCGACGACTCGATGTGGAACCACATCGAGCTCACCGCCGGAGGTACGTCATGACCGGGCCCGCCGAGCGCGAGTCCCGCCGCGCCGTCAACGCCAGGAAGCGGATCAGCCGCCGGCCCAGCCGGCTCGGCACCCCCGCCGGAACCACCCTCAAGCCGGACCGCGAGAGCGAGCCCGACGCCGGCTTCCCCAGCCTGCTCAAGCGGGCCTGGCAGCGCGCCACGGAAGCCGGTGACCCGCGCTCCGCGGTCGAGGTGCTGCTGACCCTCGACGGCTACGTCCCCGCCGACGTGCAGCTGCGGGCGCTGAGCACCGCGGACGAGGCGGCGCTCAAGGTGCTGTCCGGGCTGACCTGGCGCGCCGAGGGCGGCGTCGACCTGGCCGCGGAGGCCGCCGCCGCGGCCGACGCGTCCGCGGACACCGGTGCGCAGCCCGCGTTCCTCGGCGAGATCGCCCTCGCCACCAGCGGCCGCATCCTGCTGCGCGTCCCCTCCCAGGCCCCCCTCGCCAAGCAGAACCTGGTCGGCGGCGTGCTGCGCGTGCCGTGGAGCGGGCGCCAGCTGGCCGCGTACGCCGAGGAGACCCGGCTCGCCGCCGCCCGGCTCGCCGAGTCGGTCGCCGACTGCCGGCAGTGGCTCGCGGACCAGGGCGCCGAGGCCCGTGACGAACTGCTCGAACAGGCCAAGGAAGCGGCCCTGCGCAACGCGCCCTTCGTGCTGTACCAGGAGCAGAAGCAGTACACGAACTTCCGCGACCAGAACACCCTCACCGGCAAGACCCTGTGGCCGGGCCACCCGGACTGCGCGCTCAGCAGCCTCCAGGGCCTGCCGCTGGACCTGTGGTCGGACAACGACGCCCAGATGGTCGTCTGCCTCACCCTGCTCATCCGCTCGGCCGGCTTCGGCCGGATCGAGGAGGCGAACAACACCCAGCTGACCGTGGACCACGTCGCGTACATGCTGGAGCGGGTCCGGCGGGGCTACAACGGCATCACGGGCGCCGAACCGGTCGCCCCCGCCGCCTCGCACCGCGTCCAGGACCTCGGCGACCTCGCCGACGCCCTGCGCGCCCGCCGCCAGGAGCCGGCCACCAACAGCCTGCTGTACCGCGAGATCCACGGCGCCCTCATGCACAAGATCGAGCGCGTGGCCGGCGCTCCCGCCGAGGGCGTCCGCGCCCGCGAGGAGGCGGTCACCGCCCGGCTGCGCGAGCGCCTGCCGCTGGCCGGCGCCACCTTGGAGGAGCTCGGCCTGCACCTCGCCGCCTCCCCCGAGTGGCTGGCCGCCCCGCACGGCGGCTTCGGCACCGGCCTGGAGTCCCTCGTGTACGAGACGGTGGCCGCGACCTCCGAGGCCTTCCGCGCCGACTTCGCCATGAGCCGGGGCATGCGTTCGCTGCCCGCGCTGATCAGGGCGCTGCGCGAGGAGAGCTGGGCGGAGATCTGCGACTGGGACATCACCAACTTCTTCTGCTGCGTGGTCCCGCTGCCCGAGGCGCGCCGCCATTTCGCGGACTCGGCGGCCGCGCTCGCCGACACCGCGTGGGCCATGTCCTCGCGGATGCAGTACAACTCCTGGCACTTCGTCCCGGGCAACGTGCCCCGTGTGCCCGAGGTGCTCGCCCGCGACCACTTCGTGCCGCCGACCATCCCGGACATCGCCTTCTACTCCGACCAGCACCACCACGGGCACGTCAACAACAAGGTGCGGTTCTCGATCCGTTCCCCGCAGGCCGTCGACGTGGACGGGCGGCGCTTCAACGGGTTCATGGACCTGCGGCTGCTGCGCTGCGACGGAACGCCCTTCAACGAGCAGGACATGCTCGCCGCCCACCGCGTGTCGGCCTTCATCGCCCGGGCCACGAGCCTGGTCGCGGCGATGGCAGCCGCCGGTGAGCACGTCGAGGTCACGTCCTTCGACGCCGCCTGGCACTGGTCGGCCATCACTGGAGCGGGGGCGACAACTGCCGGACCGGCGGCCGCCGGGCCGGCTCCGGCCCGGGCCGTGGCGCCCGAGCCGGCGGGAGCCGCGCCCGCGAGGGCCGCGGCCGCGCCGGGGCAGGCCCGGCACGCGTCCTAGGGAGTGTCGTCACAGCAGCCTCGCAGCCGCCCGTCCTCCGCCCCGCCGGGGGCGGTCCCGAAGGAGAGCCGATGACCGCCCGCGGCATCAGCCACACCAAGGAACTCCTCAGCCGGGGAGAGATCTCCGCCGTCGAACACGTCCAGGCCGTCCTGACCGCCATCCGCGAACGGGACACCCTGGGCGCGTTCGTCACGGCCGCGGGGGACGAGGCCCTGCGGGCCGCGGAGCAGGCCGACGCCCGTATCCGCGAACGCGGCCGGGAGGCCTGGTGGGACATGCCGCTGCTGGGCGTGACCGTCTCCGTCAAGGACCTGCTGCAGACCCGGGACCTGCCCACCACGCGCGGCTCGCTGCTGCCCAACGACCGCCCGCGCGCTGACGCGCCGGCCGTGGCCCGGCTGCGCGCGGCCGGGGCCGTGGTCGTCGGCAAGACCACGACCTCCGAGTACGGCTGGAGCGCCTCCACCGTCAGCCGGGTCGCCCTGCCCACCCGCAACCCCTACGATCCGCGGCTGACCGCGGGCGGCTCCAGCGGCGGGGCCGCCGCGGCGGTCGCGGCGGGGCTGTGCGAGGGCTCGCTGGGCACCGACGGCAGCGGCTCGATCCGGATCCCGGCCGCGTTCTGCGGCGTGGTCGGCTACAAGCCCTCGTACGGCCGCGTCCCCTACTTCGCCAACGGCGCCGAACGCCTCGCCCACCAGGGCCCCATCGCCCGCAGCGTCGCCGACGTCACCCTGCTCGGGCAGATCGTCTCCGGCCCGCACCCGGGCGACCCCGACTCCGGTCTCGGCTCGCTCGACACGCCGCGCGACAACCGCCGGCTGCGGATCGGCTGGATCGAGTACGAGGGGACCACGGACGGGATCCGCCGGGCCACGGCCCAGGCCCGGTCCGTGCTCGCCGCGCAGGGGCACCGCGTCGAGGACATCGAGGTCCGCTGCAACGACCTGTACCCCGCCCTGGTCGACCTGCTGGCCGCGTCCGAGGCCGCCGGCACCTCCGCCGAGGACGAACAGTGGTGCGACCCGGGCCGGCTGGAGGTCGTACGGTACGGGCGCACCCTCAGCGGGGCCGCCGTGATGCGGGCCGAGGGGGTGCGCCAGGAGCTGCGCCGCACGCTGCGCTCGGTCATGGACCGCTACGACCTGCTCGCCATGGCCACCGTGCCCGTCGAGCCCTTCGCGGCCGGGGCCATCGGACCCGCCTGGGCGGCCGACCCGCGCGACCTGCAGTGGCTTTCCTGGGCGCCCGCCTCGTACCCCTTCAACATGACGGGCCAGCCCGCCGTCTCCCTCCCGGCCGGGCTGACCGCCTCCGGGCTCCCGGCCGGGGTGCAGCTCGTGGGCCCGGTCGGCGCGGACGACCTGGTGCTCACCGTGGCGGGCCGCCTGGAGGCGGACCTGGCGCCGCTGCCGCAGCCGCCCGCCGCGGCGCCCGGCTCGGCCGCCGTGTCCGCAGCAGTACCCGCCGCCGTACCCGCGGCACTTGCCGAAAGGACGCTCTGAGCCATGTTTGCCCGGTCATGGTCGACCCCCTCCGCGGAGGGCAGTGTCGGGTGTCCCTCGTTCGTCGCCGACCACGCGCTGTGGGACGGCGCGCAGCTCGCCGCCGCCGAGCGGATCGAGGCGGGCCTGGACGGGGTGGACCTCGTACGCCTGGTCTTCGCCGACCCGCACGGCCTCGCCCGTTCCAAGACGCTGACCGCCCGAACCTTTCGCGGCGTGCTGCGCAACGGCATGAACTTCAGCCCGGGCCCGTTCCTCAAGGACACCGGGTGCGCCACCGCCGTCGACTACCGCGGCGAGCACGGCATCGGCGTCGACGAGATCGCGGGCCTCGGCAACTTCGTCCTGGTGCCCGACCCGCTGACCTTCCAGACGCTCCCCGGCGACGGGCCGCGCACCGCCTGGGTGATCGGCGACGAGTACCTGCGCGACGGCACCCCGCACCCGCTGTCCTCGCGGGGCGTGCTGCGCCGCACCCTGGCCCGCTACGCCGGCCGCGGCCTGTCGCCGGTCCTGGGCCTGGAGGTCGAGTGGTACCTCACCCGCCGCCTCGACGAGGACCCCGGCAACGCGGGCAACGGCTTCGGGCTCCAGGGCGAGGCCCCGCGGGTCGCCGCGATGAACGCGGGCTACCAGTTCAACCTGGACGCCGCCTACGACTCCGTGGCCCCGCTGACCGACCCGCTGGCGCTGGAACTGCTGCGGCTCGGGCTGCCGCTGCGCTCGATGGAGCACGAGATGGGGCCCGGCCAGGTCGAGACCACCTTCGACCCGATGTCCGCCCTGGACACCGCCGACGCGATGCTGCTGTTCCGCACCTTCACCAAGCGGTACTGCGCCCGCCGCGGCCACCACGCCTCCTTCATGTCCCAGCCGCGGATCGAGGGGGCCGACCCCAGCGGCTGGCACCTGAACCAGTCCCTCGTGGACACCGCCACGGGCCGCAACGTGTTCAGCGCCGAGGGCCTGTCCGCCGGCATGTCGCCCGTCAGCAAGGCCTACGCCGACGGCCTGCTGTCCTGGCTGCGCGACCTGTTCCTGCTGTCGGTGCCCACCGTCAACGGCTACCAGCGCCTCAGCTCCGCGCACGCCCTGTCCCCCACCCGCGCCCGGCTGAGCCTGGAGGACCGTACGGCGATGCTCCGCGTGGTCGGCAGCGGCGCGGGCGCGCACATCGAGAACCGCATCGGCGAGCCCTGCGCCAACCCGTACCTCAACATCGCGGCCCAGCTGTTCGCCGGCCTCGACGGACTCGACGGTCTCGACGCACTCACCGCGGGCGCCGCGGGGCCCGGCTCCGAGGAACCCCCGGGCCCCTCCGCCGAGTTCGTGCCCCAGTCCTTGCGCGAGGCCCTGGAGGCCTTCCGCTCCGGCCGGGCCGCCCGGCTGCTCGGCGAACCGCTCGCCGCCTGCCTGGCCAAGCTGAAGGAGAGCGAGCTGCGCCGGTACGAGGCCTGGGCCCTGCACGCCGCACCCGTGGCGGGGCGGGTCACGCAGTGGGAGCAGCGCGAGTACTTCGCGGCGTTCTGAGCCCCGGCCCGACCGACCCACACCACCCCACCGGACGAAGGACCCTCGTGATTCCTCGCTTCATGCTGCCGCAGATGGCGGACCTCTTCTCGGACGAGTCCCGCTACGCGACCTACGTACGCGTCGAGATCCTCGCGTCCGAGGCGCAGGTACGGCTGGGCCGCGTACCGGCCGAGGCGGTCGAGGACATGCGCCGGGCCCCGGTGCCGACGCCCGCCCGGGTCGAGGAGCTGGAGAAGGAGCGCGAGCACGAGGTGCTGTCCTTCCTCGCGGCGTACTGCGAGGGCATGCCGGCCTCCTCGGCCCGCTGGGTGCACCTCGGCATGACCAGCTACGACCTGGTCGACACGGCGCTCGGCCACACCCTGGCCCGCGCCACCGACCTGCTCACGGACGCCGCGAAGCGGCTGCGGCGGGTCCTGGTCGACAAGGCCTTCGAGCACTGGGACACGGTGATGGTGGGCCGCACCCACGGGGTGCACGCGGAGCCCACCACCTTCGGCCACAAGCTCGCCACGTCCGCCTTCGCCGTCGACCGCTCGCTGACCCGGCTCGCCGCGGCCCGCGAGGCCGTCGCCGTGGGCACCGTCTCCGGCTCGGTGGGCACGTACGCGCTGATCGACCCGTACGTCGAGGAGTACGTGTGCGGGGCGCTGGGCCTGGGGGTCGAACCGGCCCCCAGCCAGGTCGTCGCCCGCGACCGGCACGCCCAGCTGCTCCAGGCCGTGGCCGCCCTGGGCGCCTGCGTGGAGCAGATCGCCCTGGAGCTGCGGCTGCTCCAGCGCACCGAGGTCCGGGAGGTCGAGGAGCGGCGCTCCACCGCCTACCAGGGTTCCAGCGCCATGCCGCACAAGCGCAACCCGACGGTCAGCGAGCGGCTGAACGGCCTCGCGCGGCTGCTGCGCGGCTACGCCAACACGGCCCTGGAGAACGTGCCGCTGTGGCACGAGCGGGACATCGCCCACCAGGCCGTCGAGAAGGTGATCCTGCCCGACAGCCTGTCCGTCGGCCACTACCAGGCGACGGTGGCGGCGGACCTGGTGGCTTCGCTGACGGTCCACCCGGACCGGATGCGCGCGCACATCGACCAGACCGACGGGCTCGTCTACAGCTCGTCGGTGCTGGCCGAACTGCTCAGCGACGGCATGGAGCGCGAGGCGGCGTACCGCTCGGTGCAGGCCGCCGCGAACCACACGATCGCCACCGGTGAGCACTTCGGGGAATCCCTGGCCAGGAACGGCATCGACCTGGGGGTCCTGCGGCCGGAGCGGTTCCTCGTCAACCACCACGTCATCCGCGAACGGCTGGAGGGGCTCCGTAGGATCGCGGACTGATCACCTTCCCCGGGCGGCGCGAAGCCCCGGCCGCCCACCCGTCCACCCCCGCCTACCGTCCACCACGCCATCCACGTCACGACCGGAGAGCCTGACCATGACCGCGAACTGGGCCGAGAACGCCTCCGCCACCCTCGAGAACGACCACGTCCTGCTGACCCCGATCAGCGAGGCCGACCGCGAAGGCGTCCGCGCCGTGGCCATGGACCCCGACATCTGGCGCTACTTCACCACCGTCGTCGGTTCCGACAGCGACTTCGAGTCCTTCTTCGACGGCAACCTCCGCGAGCAGGACGCCGGCCGCCGCGCCGTCTACGTGATCACCGACAAGGCGACCGGCCGCACGGCGGGCAGCATGAGCCTGCTCTCCATGGCCGAGGCCGACCGCCGCCTGGAGATCGGCGCGTCCTGGCTCGGCAAGGACTTCCGCGGCAAGGGCATCAACCACTGGGCCAAGTCCCTGCTGCTCCAGCACGCCTTCGAGGTGCTGGGGGCCGAGCGCGTCGAGTTCAAGACGGACGTCCTCAACCTCCAGGCCCGCCGCGGCCTGGCCAACATCGGCGCGACCGAGGAGGGCACCCTGCGCAGCTTCAACTACATGCCGGGCGGCCGCCGCCGCGACGCCGTCTTCTACAGCGTGCTGCGCGCCGAATGGCCCAAGGTGAAGGAGAACCTCGCGGCCGGCCCGAAGGCGAAGCCGGCCGTCGCGGGATGAGCATCGCCTTCGTCCCGGCTTCGGGCACCCCCCGCGAGCTCGGCCTCGCCCACGGCCGGGCCCTGGCCGCACCGCTGCGCGGCTTCCTCGACGACGGCCTGGCCCGGCTGAACCACCTCGTCCGCGAGCCCCTGGCGCTCCAGGAGCTGCTGCCGTCGATCGCCGCGTACCGCACGGTGATCGAGGCGGCCCTGCCGGACCTCGCCGAGGAGGTGGCCGGGCTCGCCGAGGGCGCCGGGATCAGCGAGGACGAGGCCTGGCTGCTCCAGCTCCGCCGCGAGGTCATCGGCTACAACCGGGTCCCCACCGCCGGGGACTGCACCACGTACGCCCGCACGGCCGCGGCGGGCACCGGCCGTGCGGCGGCCGTCCCGGTGCTGGCGCAGACGGTGGACCTGAACGCGAACCTGGACACCCACATCAGCGTCCTGCGCATCGCCCGCGCCGGCTCGCCGCGCCGCTCCCTGGTGCTGAGCTTCGCCGGCCTCCTCGGCTACCTGGGCCTCAACAGCGACGGCCTGGCCATCGGCCTGAACCTGGTCACCGACGGGCAGTGGCGCCCGGGCGTGTCCCCGTACCTGGCCATCCGCCACCTGCTGGACACGGCCTCCTCCGTCGACCACGCCCTGAAGATCCTCGCCGGGCTGCCGCTGGCCAGCTCCCGCTCGCTGATGCTGTGCGACCGCGAGCGGGCGGTGTACGCGGAGATCTGCGGCAACGACATCCGGGTGACCGAGCCCGCCTCCGGGGAGGCGGTCCACACGAACCACTACCTCCACGAGGACTTCGCCCCCTTCGACCGGCAGACCGCCGCCGACCGCGTCTCCTCGGACCTGCGGCTGGAGGCCGCCGCCCGGGGCCTGGCCGGCCTCGCGCCGGACGCGGGCGCGGAGGAGCACTTCGCCGTCCTGTCCCGGCCGCCGGTCTGCATCCCCGACCACGGGAACATCCGCGTCGAGCACACGGTCGCGGCCGCGGTGCTCTTCCCCGCCGAGGGCCGGCTCCACCTGCGTCCGGGCGACCCCTCCCGCTCGGCCACCCGGGTCTTCACCATATGACCCTGGACGGGGACCGGAGTCCGCGAGGATGCCTGGTCCGCGCACTCTGCGTCCGGGCTGTATCAGGACTCGACCGGTGGTCTGTAGGTTCGTCGGCGGGACGCGGTCCGGACCTGCCCCGGCAGGTGCGCACCTGACCGCGTGCCGGCGTGTCCGCGTCCCGCCGACGCACCGATTCCACGCAGGCCGTGCAGGACCCTCGGGGGAGGCATGACTCAGATTCCGTCACCGGCGCTGCTGGAGCCCCACGCACCCGTCCCGCATCCCATCCGCCTGGTCAAGGACGGCGTGCCCGGCTCCGCGCCGCGCACCACGGCCTCGCTGCCGGGGCGCCGCATCCTGGTGGTCGACGGGGACGGCGACGTCGCCGACTCCCTGGTGACCCAGCTGCGCAGGCACGGCCACGAGTCCGTCGGCGTGCGCCGCGGCAGCGCCGCCCTCCAGGCGTACGAGGAGATGGACCTGGTCCTGCTCGACCTCGAACTGCCCGACCTGGACGGCCTGGAGGTCTGCCGGGCCATCCGGTCCGTCAGCCGGGTCCCCGTCATCATCGTCACGGCCCGCCAGTCCGAGCTGGACTGCGTACTGGGCCTGCAGGCGGGCGCCGACGACTACGTGACCAAGCCCTACGGGCTGCGCGAGCTGATGGCCCGCATCGAGGCCGTCATGCGGCGCGCGCAGTGGCAGCCGGCCGCCGTCCAGGAGATCCGCCGCGGCCCGCTGCACATCGACGTGAACTCCCGCGAGGTCACCGTGGAGGGCGTCGAGGTCGCCCTGACCCGCAAGGAGTTCGACCTGCTGTGCCTGCTGGCCTCGCACCCGGACACGGTCGTGCCCCGCAAGCAGCTGCTCCAGCAGGTGTGGGGCGACTCCTGGTCGCGGCGTACGGTCGACACCCATGTCAGCAGCCTGCGCGGCAAGCTGGGCGACAGCGGGTGGATCGTGACGGTACGGGGCGTGGGGTTCAAGCTCGGCAACGCGTGAACGCGTGCGGGCCGTCATGCGGGACGGCCCGCAGGCTCGGGCGCCGGCGCGGGCCGGGTCCGGCGGGCCTCACCAGGCGCGGCCGGCCCCCACGCGGGCGGCGCGCTCGGTGGCCGGCCGCCCTTCCTCGCTGACGCGCAGTTCGTCGGCGAACAGCTGCCACAGCTCGGAGTAGCCGCTCATCAGCTCCGCCATCTGGCCGGTGCAGTGCGGCGGCAGGTTGGCGATGATCCGCTGGCGGTCGCGGGCCACCAGCGAGCAGGCGTCCAGCATCCGCAGGATGTTGCGGCCCACCTCGTTCAGGCGCAGCGAGGGGTCCCGCCGCAGCGCGTCGAAGATCACGAACAGTTCGCCGGGCGACCTGGCCTCCGCGCCCCGCTCCTCACCGTCCCGCTCCCGGTCCCGGTCGCGCTCGCGCCGGCCGCGCTCGGCCACCAGGACGCCCCGCTGGCGGGGCGGCACCGGGTCCTCGCCTCGCTGCAGCCGGTCGCGTACGTCGGCGACGGTCGCCGGGGAGATGCCGGCCTGGCGGGCGATGGTCCGCAGCGAGGCCTTCGGGTCGGAGGTGAGCAGCTGCCCGGCGAGTTCGCGGCCCTGGGCGGTGCTCAGCGGCCGGGCCCGCCCGTCGAGGCCCACCCGGCGCTCGCACTGCGGCAGGTCGTCCGCGTGCAGCCGTATCTCGGAGACCTTCTTGGCGGACAGGCCGGCGACGACGGCGATGGCCCGGTCCGACCAGTGGGGGCGCGCGGTGAGGATGCGCTGCGCGGCGCAGACCCGGTCGGCCTGGGACAGCGGGCGTCCCTGGGCCACGTTCAGTGCCACGGCGAGCAGGGCGGCGTCCTCCTGGGAGCCGTCGAAGAACCGCGCCGCGATGTGCTCGCGCCCCTTGAGGCCGGCGGCCCGCAGCCGGTGCAGCCCGTCGATGACGGTCATGGTCGGGCGGTGGACGAGGATCGGCGGGAGCTCGGTCTCCAGCTCGGCGAGGGTGAGCGCCCAGTCGCCGTCCACTCCGGCGGTGCGCGGGGTGAAGGACACCGTCACGTCGGCGACCCGTATCCGCTCCACGGGTGTCCCGCGCAGGACCGTGTCCCGCAGTGCGAGCAGGGAGTCCGAGCTGCTGTCGTAGGGCACGCGCACGACCTGGTTGGCCATCACCGGGACTCCTCGTTGACGCAGGCGGTCGGGCAGCACGGGGCTGGCGGGCCAAAACGGCCCTCCACGGAGCCTTTCAACGCGGGCTGACGCCACGCTGACGGGCACCTGATACCCCCCGGGCCCACGTCGGGGGCGCCCGCGCCGCGACCGCGAGTCATACACGAGTGCCCGCTGCTCCACTGCGGACCCGAAGACGGCCGGATTTCATCCGAACAGGGGGAAGCAATGGTGGCGACAACGGTGGCGGCAGCGGGCATCGGGGCGGAGGCGCGCGGGCGCAGCGTACGCCTGCAACTGCTCCCGCTCATGATCGCGATGCTGCTCGCCCAGCTCGACCACATGATCGTGGGCACGGCGATGCCCACGGTCGTGGGCGATCTCGGCGGGCTGGAGCACCTGGCGTGGGTGGTGACCGCCTACACGCTGGCCACCGCCGCCGCGACGCCCATCTGGGGCAAGCTCGGCGACATGCACGGGCGCAAGGGGGTCTTCCTCACCGCGATCGTGATCTTCCTGGCGGGGTCGGCGCTCAGCGGCATGGCCCAGGACATGGGGCAGCTGATCGGCTTCCGGGTCGTCCAGGGGCTGGGCGCGGGCGGTCTGATGGCCGGGGTGCTGGCGATCGTGGGCGAACTGGTGCCGCCGCGCGAACAGGGCCGCTACCAGGGCATGCTGGCCGGCCTGATGGCGCTCGCCATGGTCGGCGGCCCCCTCGCCGGAGGCACGATCACCGACCACCTGGGCTGGCGCTGGGCGTTCTACATCAACCTGCCGGTCGGCGCGATCGCCCTGGCGATGGCGGTGGCGGTGCTGAAGCTGCCCAAGCGGCGCTCCCCGGCGCGCGTGGACTACCTCGGCGCGGGGCTGCTGACGGCCGGGATCACCGCGATCGTGCTGGTCACCACCTGGGGCGGTACGGAGTACGCCTGGGGTTCGGGGGTCATCGTCACGCTGCTGGCGGCCGCCGCCCTGTCGGTGGCCGGATTCGTCTGGTGGGAGAGCCGCGCGGCCGAGCCGATCATGCCGCTGTACATCTTCCGCAACCGCAACTTCTCGCTGATGGCGGTGATCGGGACGGCCACCGGCTTCGTGATGTTCGGCGCGGTGCTCTTCCTGCCCCTCTACCAGCAGACCGTGCAGGGCGCCTCCGCGACCAACTCCGGGCTGCTGCTGCTCCCGATGCTGGGCACGATGATCGTGGTCGCGGCCGTGTCGGGGCGGGTCACCAGCGGCAGCGGGCGGTACAAGGCCTTCCCCGTGGCGGGCGGCGCGCTGATGCTCGTGGGGATGTACCTGCTGTCGCGGATGGACACCTCCACCTCGCGGCTGGAGTCGGGGATCGCGATGGCGGTGGTCGGCGCGGGCCTCGGCTGCCTGCTGCAGATCGTGATGCTGGTGACGCAGAACAGCGTGCAGATGAAGGACATGGGGGTGGCCTCCGCCTCGGTGATGCTCTTCCGGATGCTCGGCAGCTCCTTCGGCGTCGCGATCATGGGCGCCCTCTTCAACCGCCGCCTCCAGGAGGTGATGGCCGAGCGCGCCCCCGGCGGCGCTCCCTCGCCGCAGCACGCCCAGCTGGACGCGGCGGGACTGGCCACCCTGGACGCCCCGGTGCGCGAGGCCTACCGGCAGGCCACCGCCTCCGGGACGCACGCCGCCTTCCTCGTCGGCGCGGGGGTGGGGGCGATCGCCTTCGTCGCGGGGCTCTTCGTCAGGGAGGTCGCCCTGCGCAAGGCCCTGGACGACACCGCTCCACCTGCCGCACAACCTCACTGACCTGCGAGTTCGAGCGCTTCTCAAGCGAATCTCATTCGGTGCCCCGGACGCTGAAAGCGCGTGATCACGAATCACGCTCTTACTTTGCGAACCCGCACACGATGTGGAGTTGACCATGCAGATCACCCGTACGCGTCTGTCCCAGTTCGCCGTCCTCGGCGCCACCGCCGCCGCCGCCCTCGCCTTCGCCGCGGGTCCCGCCTCCGCCGCCGCCACGGTCTCCGTCTCGCCCTCCACGGGCCTGTCCGACGGCCAGTCGGTCACGGTCACGGGCGCCGGCTACGCCGCGGGCAGCGAGGTCGGCGTCGCCCAGTGTGCCGACGGCATCGTCTGCGCCACCGCGGTGGTCGCGAACGCCGACGCCAACGGCGGCTTCCAGCTGGACTACCAGGTGCACAAGACCTTCCAGGCGACCGACTGGGCCACCGGCGCGGCCATCTCCGTGGACTGCGCCGTGACCCAGTGCCGCGTCGTGGCCTGGCAGGAGACGACCGGTCAGGTCGGCTCGAACATCTCCTTCAAGTAGGTCCCCACATGGCCCGAGAGATGTGAACGCCGGCTGACGCGGGGCACGGCCGACCGCGCGGTGACCCCGCGCGGCCCCCGGCCCGGCCCCGGCCCCTCCCGTACGGCGGCTCCGCGCGGCAATCCCGCGCGGGGGAACCCGTACGGCGGCTGACACCGCGCGGTGACCCCGCGCAGCCACGACACCTCTCGAACGGCGGCCGGCCGCGCGGCAATCCCACGCGGCCACGGCAGGCACCTCCCGTACGGCGACCGCAGGCGCGCGGTGATCCCGCGCGCTCCCGGCACCCGCCGTGACGAGGCCGCCTGAGCGGTGACCCCGCACAGGCACACAGCAGGCACCTCCGCGCGGCGGCCGACTCGCCGCCGCGGGAGGTGCCTGTGCTGTTGCCCGCCGCGGATTGCCAACCCTTGCCGCACGCCCGCCGGCCAGCCCCTCTAGCGCCGTCCGAGCCCGGGTTGAGCGTCGCGGCCGACCTTTGCGGAGGAAGGAGGCCCTGTGGACGGTACCCACGGAGGCGACCGCGAAGGTCTTGCCGGACCCCCTGCGGGGCCGCCGGGTTCGGCGGCCGCTCTGTTCTACCCGGAACACCGGGAATCCACCATGACCTTCGGGGACGACGCCGGGACCCCGGCGCAGCCGACGCGGCGGCGCCGCGGGCGCGGCCGTCCCCGTCTGCTGAGCGGAGTGTCCTTGTGAGCAGCGGACGTCTGGAAGTCTGCCTCGTCGGCGCCGGACCGCGCGGGCTGTCCGTACTGGAACGGCTCTGTGCGCAGGAGCGCAAGTCCCCCCGCTGGGACCACGTCACCGTGCACGTCGTCGATCCCGATCCCCCGGGCTCGGGGCGGGTGTGGCGGCCCTCGCAGTCCCGGCACCTGCTGATGAACACCGTCGCCTCGCAGGTCACGGTCTACACCGACGACAGCGTCACCGTCGAGGGACCGCTGGAGGAGGGGCCGAGCCTCTACCAGTGGGCCAAGGCGCTGGGCCCGAGCGCGCTCACCCCCGGCTCGGGCGTGGCCTACGACGACGAGACCCTCGCGGAGGCACGCGACCTCGGGCCGGACACCTACCCCACCCGCGCCCTCTACGGCCAATACCTGACCTGGGTGTTCCAGCAGGTCACCGCGAACGCGGCCGCGCACATGACGGTCCGCGTGCACCCCGTACGTGCCATAGCCCTGGAGGACGGCGACGCCCCGGAGCACGGCGACGCCGGCCCGGGCGGAGCGGGACCGCAGAGCGTGCTCCTGGAGGACGGCACCCGGCTGACCGGACTGTCCGCGGTGGTGCTGGCGCAGGGGCACGTCCAGGTCCGGCTCACCGAAACCGAGCGGGAGCTGGGCGAGTTCGCCGCCCGCAGCGGCCTGACCTACATCCCCCCGGCCAACCCGGCGGACGTGGACCTGTCCTCGGTCGCGCCGGGCGAGAACGTGCTGCTGCGCGGGCTCGGCCTGAACTTCTTCGACTACATGGCGCTGTTCACGCACGCCCGGGGCGGCGTCTTCGAGCGCGTCGGCGGCCGGCTGGTCTACCGCCCCTCGGGCCGTGAGCCGCGCCTGTACGCGGGATCCCGGCGCGGCGTGCCGTACCAGGCGCGCGGCGACAACGAGAAGGGCGCGCACGGCCGGTACTTCCCCCGGCTGCTGACCGCCGAGTACATCGCCGCGCTGCGCGCCCGCACCGCGCACCGCGGGGCGATCCGCTTCGGCACCGACCTGTGGCCGCTGATCGCCAAGGAGGTCGAGTGCGTCTACTACGAGGCGCTGCTGGCCCCCCGTACGGCGCCGGCCGCCGTCGCGGAGTTCGCCGCCCGCTACCTGGCGGCCGAGCCGGGCGCGCAGGAGCAGCGCCTCCTGGACGCGGCCGGTGTCGGCGCGGACGAGCGCTGGGACTGGGAGCTCGTCGCCCGCCCGTACGGCGCGCGCGCCTTCCGCGACCTCGCCGAGTTCCGCACCTGGCTGCGGGAGCACCTCGACCGGGACGTGCGCCACGCCCGTCAGGGCAACGTCAGCGGGCCGGTCAAGGCCGCCCTGGACCTGCTGCGGGACCTGCGCAACGAGCTGCGGCTCGCCGTCGACCACGGCGGGCTCGACGCCGCCTCGCACCGCGACGAGCTGGACCGCTGGTACACGCCGCTCAACGCCTACCTGTCGATCGGCCCGCCCGCGTCGCGGATCGAGGAGATGGCCGCGCTCATCGACGCGGGCGTGCTGGAGGTGACCGGTCCCGGGATGCGCGCCGAAGCCGATCCGCGCGACCCGCGGGGGCCCTCGTTCGCCGGCACCTCCGCCGAGATCCCCGGCGTGCGCGTACGGGCCACCGTACTCATCGAGTGCCGGCTGCCCGAGATCGACCTGCGCCGCACCGCGGACCCGCTGATGAGCCAATTGCTGCGCACCGGGCAGTGCCACCCGTACCGCATCCGCGGCGCGGGCGGCGAGGAGTACGAGACCGGCGGCCTCGCCGTGTCCGCGCGCCCTTACCACCTGCTGGACTCCCAGGGCGCGGCGCACCCCCGGCGGTTCGCCTACGGGGTGCCCACCGAGTCCGTGCACTGGGTGACCGCGGCGGGCATCCGGCCGGGCGTCGGCTCGGTCACGCTGGAGGACTCCGACGCCATCGCGGCGGCCGTCCTGGACCTGCCCGAACTGCCGCCCGGCGCGGCGCGGCTGGCCGTACGGGCCGACCGCGGGGCCCTGGGCACGGGCGCGGCGGCGACGGCATGACGGACGCCACCCCCGGCGCGGCGGCCTCGGCCGCGGCGCCCGCCTGCCCGCCGGACAGCGGGCTGCTCTCCCCGGTCCGGGCGGGCACCCCCGCCGAGGCGGCGGTGAGCGACACCGCCTGGCTCCAGGCGATGCTCGACGCGGAGGCGGCCCTGGTGCGCGCCCAGGCCCGGTGCGGGACCGTTCCCGCCGCGGCGGCCGGGGCCATCACGGCCGCGGCGCGCGCGGAGCACCTGGACGTACGGGAACTGGCGCTGGCCGCCCGCGAGACGGCGAACCCGGTCGTCGGACTGGTCAAGGCGCTGACGGCGGTGGTGGCCGAGCGCTCGCCCGAGGCCGCCGAGTACGTGCACCGGGGTTCCACCAGCCAGGACATCTTCGACACCGGCGCGATGCTGGTGGCCGCGCGGACGCTGCGGCTGATCGGCGCGGACCTGCGGGCCACCGCCGGGGCCCTGGGCGCCCTCGCGGCCGCGCACCGGGACACGGTGATGGCGGGCCGCACGCTCGCCCTGCACGCGGTGCCCACCACGTTCGGGCTCAAGGCCGCGGGCTGGCGGCAGCTGGTCCTGGAGTCCGCCGAGCGCCTGGAGCGGACCGCGGACGGGCTCCCGGTCTCCCTGGGCGGCGCGGCCGGGACCCTGGCCGGCTACCTCCAGTACGCGGGTGAGGGCGCCGACCCGGGCGCCGTACTCGACGGCCTGGTCAGCACCTTCGCCGAGGAGACGGGCCTGGCCGCGCCGGTCCTGCCCTGGCACGCGCTGCGCACGCCCGTCGCCGACCTCGGCGCTGCGCTCGCGCACACCGCGGGCGCCCTCGGCAAGATCGCCGCGGACGTGCTGGTGCTGGCCCGCACCGAGATCGGCGAGGTGGCCGAGCCCGCGGCGGCCGGACGGGGCGCGTCCTCGGCGATGCCGCACAAGCGCAACCCGGTCCTCGCCACCCTGATCCGCTCCGCCGCCCTCCAGGTCCCCGCGCTCGCCTCGGTCCTGACGCAGTGCCTGGCCACCGAGGACGAGCGTTCGGCGGGCGTGTGGCACACCGAGTGGCAGCCGCTGCGCGAGTGCCTGCGGCTGGCCGGCGGGGCCGCGCACACCGCCCTCGAACTGGTCCGGGGGCTCGCCGTGCACCCGGAGCGGATGCGCGCCAACCTGGCGGCGACCGGCGGGCAGATCGTCTCCGAGCGCGTCTCGGCCGTCCTCGCGCCCCTCCTGGGCAAGGCGCCCGCCAAGGACTTGCTGACGTACGCCTCCCAGCGGGCGGCCGACACCTCCCGGCCGCTGGCCGAGGTGCTCGGCGAACTCCCGCAGCTGCGCGGGGTGTTCACGCCCGCGGAGCTGACCGCACTGCTCGACCCGGCCGGATACACCGGCCTGGCCGGGCCGCTGGTCGACCGGGCACTGGCCGGCCGGGCACGGACCGACCGCCCGTCCGGCCGCACGCCTTCCGGCGGCCGGCCCACGGCCGCTGCCGGGAGCCATTCATCTGTTCACCACCAAGGGGCGACATGAGCCACACGGATACGGACGTCATCATCGTTGGAGCCGGGCCCGTGGGGCTCATGCTGGCCGGGGAGCTCCGGCTGGCCGGGGTGGAGTGCGTCGTCCTGGAACGGTCGACGGAACCCACCGACCAGTCGCGCGCCCTGGGCTTCACGGCGCGGACCATCGAGACCTTCGACCAGCGCGGCCTGCTGCCGAGGTTCGGCGGCTTCGGCACCATCGACATCGGCCACTTCGGCGGCGTGCCCCTCGACTACCGCGAGGTGCCCGGCGGCTCGTACGGCGCCAAGGGCGTACCCCAGTCGCTGACCGTGGCCGTCCTGGACGAGTGGGCGCGGGAGCTCGGCGCGGACCTGCGCCGCGGCTGGGAGGTCACCGGGGTCGACGCCGGGGACGACGGCGTCGAGGTGGAGGTCAACGGACCGGACGGCCCCACCCGCCTGCGCGCCGCGTACCTCGTGGGCTGCGACGGCGGCCGCAGCACCATCCGCAAGAAGGCGGGCATCGGCTTCCCCGGCCACGACGCGCGCATCGAGATGGCCTTCGCCGAGGTCGTCGGCGTCCAGGTGCGCCCCCGGCCCAACGGCGAGCGGGTCCCGGGCGGGATGGTCCTCGCCTTCCAGCAGGGCCCCGACATCTTCCGGGTCACCTACTACGACGCGGGCGTCGTCCCGCGCAAGGGCGACGAGGCCCCCTCCTTCGAGGAGGTCGCCGCCGCCTGGGAGCGCCTGACCGGCGAGGACATCCGCGGCGGCACACCGCGGTGGATCGGCAAGTTCACCGACGCGAGCCGCCAGGCGAGCGAGTACCGGCGCGGGCGGATCCTCCTGGCCGGGGACGCCGCGCACATCCACCTGCCCATCGGCGGGCAGGGCATGAGCGCGGGCGTGCAGGACGCGGTGAACCTGGGCTGGAAGCTGGCCGCGCAGATCCACGGCCACGCCCCGGAGGACCTGCTCGACACCTACCACAGCGAGCGGCACCCGGTGGGCGCCCGCGTCCTGGTCAACACCCTCACCCAGCGCAGCCTGTACATCACCGGCGAGGAGATGCAGCCGGTGCGGGACGTCTTCGCCGAGCTCACGCAGTTCGAGGAGGTCCGGGCGCACCTCATCGGCATGGTCACCGGCCTGGACATCCGCTACGAGGTCGGCCCCGGCGACCACCCGCTCCTCGGGCGGCGCCTGCCCGACCATGAGCTGGTCGACGCCTCCGCCGCCTCCGGCAGCGCGGGCAAGACCAGCACGTTCGAGCTGCTGCGCACCGCGCGCGGCCTGCTCCTGGACCTGACCGGGGACGCCGGGGTGCGGGCCGTGGCGGCCGCGTGGGCCGACCGGGTCGACACCGTCGGCGCGGCCCTGCACGAGGCCGCCGCAGACGGCCCGTTCCAGGGGGCCGGCGCGCTGCTGGTGCGCCCCGACGGCTACGTCGCCTGGGTCGGGCGTACGGGATCGGGGGGCGAGGGCCTGGAGGAGGCGCTCACCCGCTGGTTCGGCGAGCCCGCGAAGGAGGCCTGAGGTGTCCGGCCGCAAGACCGCCCTGGTCACCGGGGCCAACAAGGGCATCGGCTTCGAGATCGCCCGGCAGCTGGGCGAGCTGGGGTACGCCGTACTCCTCGGCGCCCGCGACGAGGTGCGCGGCAAGGAGGCCGCGGCCGCGCTGACCGCCCGGGGCCTGGCCGCCGAGGCGCTGCGGCTGGACGTGACGGACGGCGCCGGCGCCGCGGAGGCGGCCGGGCGGATCGAGGAGCGGTACGGGCACCTGGACGTCCTCGTCAACAACGCGGGCATCACCGGCGGCTTCTTCGGCCCGCCCAGCGCGGCGACGGCTCAGCAGTTGCGGGAGGTGTACGAGACCAATGTCTTCGGCGTGCTGGCCGTGACCAACGCGATGCTGCCGCTGCTGCGCCGTTCGGCGGCCGGGCGGATCGTCAACCTGTCCAGCAACGTGGGCTCGCTCGCCCTGAACGCCGACCCCGCGGGCGAGTTCAAGGACTACAACCAGGTCGCCTACCAGTCGTCCAAGACCGCCCTGAACGCGCTCACCCTCGCGTACGCCAAGGAGCTGCGGGAGACGGGGATCAAGGTCAACTGCGCCAACCCCGGCTTCACGGCCACCGACATGAACGGCCACCGCGGCCACCAGAGCGTCGAGCAGGGGGCCGTGGTCGCCGTCCGGCTGGCCACGCTCGGCCCCGACGGGCCGACCGGGACCTCCCAGGACGAGAACGGCCCTGTCCCCTGGTAGCCGTGCCCTGGTAGCCGTTCCCGGCAGCCGCTCTCGGCAGCCGCTTGCGTAGAAGTAGAAGGGGAGCCGCCCGTCCCCGACCGCGCACGCAGCGCGGCCGGGGGCGGGCGGCGGCCCGTTGCGGCCGTGCCTCAGCCGGTGACGTACTCGACCAGGACCGGTCCGAGGACCTCGGGCAGCACCCGGTGCCACACACCGGGCAGTTCCAGGCGCCGGCCGGCCGGCAGCGCGGCGGCGGTGGCCGCGGTCGCCGTGAGCAGCCAGTCGCTGGTGGCGTTGCTGTTGATGAGCAGCGTCTCCACCTCGGTGCGGGCCAGCCGCTCGACGGGGATGCGGCCGTCTCCCATGACCTGGGTGTCGTAGGGGAGGGTGTGCGCCAGCACCTCGTTCGACGCCCACATCGGGCTGGCCTTCCAGTCGGCGATCCACTCCGGCGGGAAGCCGACGTGCTCCGCCAGGAAGTACTCGACGGCCTCGCCGCGCTTCTCCTGGTCCAGCAGCGCCTGGAGCTTGTCCGCGAAGGGCTCCTCGGGCTTGCGGAAGCCCTCCACCCGGTAGGGCGGTTCCAGCAGGGCGAGCTTGCGCATCGGCACGCCCGCCATCATCGCCTCGAGCGCCAGGATCGCGCCGCTGGAGCCGCCGAAGACGACCGGGTTGCCGCCCGCCTCCTCGACGACGGCGGCCAGGTCCTCGATCTCCCGCTCGACCGCGTACGCCGGGGAGTCGCCGCTCTGCCCCCGGCCCCGCCGGTCGTAGGCGTAGACGGTGCAGTGCCCCGACAGCTCGGGGACGAGCGTGTCGAAGGCCGTGTGGTCGCGGAACCCGCCGCCGAGGAGGACGATCGGGGGGCCCTCGCCGGCCTGCTCGTACGCGATCGTCGTGCCGTCCCGCGAAACGACCTTGCGCATCACACTCTCCTGTCGAATTTGACGTGATGACGTGATGACGTGATTTCGCAGCGGCGGCCGGCCGCCGAATCGGCGGCCTGAAAATGCAGCCAATTCTCGCCATCTTTACATGTCCGGCTGGAAAAATAGTCGCGCATTTCCGCCGCTGTCAACGCACGGTGTTGAGCACGGTCCGGACGTATCAGCTGTCCGACTGCACTTGGCACCACAGTTGAACACCTTGAAGCGGATCCTGTCACTGCCCTAACCTCACCCGAAAAGTCAGCCATGTCGCTGGGCGCTGCCGATTCGGCGAATTCGATTGTCGAGACAGGGTCGGCTGACCTGTACCGGGCCGAAACGACGGCTGGTCCTCAACCGACAAAGGCAGAAACCATGAGCTCCCAGACCCGTACCGCCCTGGTCATCGGCGGCGGAATCGCCGGCACGATCACCGCCATGGCCCTGCGCCAGGCCGGCATCGAGGCCACCGTCCACGAGGCGTACAGCAGCACGGCCGACGGGATCGGCGGCGGTCTGAGCCTCGCCCCCAACGGGGTGAACGCGCTCGACGCCATCGGCGCCGGCGACGTCGTGCGCGCCGTGGGCATCCCCATGCGGGGCACCGTCCTCAAGAGCGGGGACGGCGAGTTGATCGGCGAGATCAGCCTCCCGTCCGAGCTGCCGCCCTCCCGGTTCGTCTGGCGCGGCGCCCTGTACCGGGCGCTGTACGACGAGGCTGCCCGGCGCGGCATCCGCACCCTGCACGACCAGCGGGTGGTCGGCGCCGAGGACACCGGTGACGGAGTGCGCGCGCACTTCGCCGACGGGAGCCACGCCGACGCCGACATCCTGATCGGCACCGACGGCATCCGCTCCACGGTCCGCACCCTCATCGACCCGGCCGCGCCGCAGCCCCAGTACGCGGGCCTGCTCGGCTTCGCCGCCCAGCTGGGCGACACGGGGCTGGCCTCCACCGAGGGCAAGCTGCACGTCGCCTACGGCAAGCGCGGCTCCTTCGGCTACCTGGTGCACGAGGACTCCTCCGGCGGCTGGTTCGTGAACCTGCCGCACCCGGAGCCGATGACGCTGGCCGAGGCCAGGGCGGTGGGCAACGAGCAGTGGCTGTCCGTGCTGCGCGAGGCGTTCGCCGACGACCACTCCCCCGCGGCCGGCCTGCTGCGCCGGAGCGACCCGGCCGACCTGCTGATCACCGGCCCGCTGGAGACGATGCCGACCGTCCCCACCTGGAGCCGGGGCCGGATGGTGCTGGTCGGCGACGCGGTCCACGCGGCCTCCCCCAGCTCCGGGCAGGGCGCCTCCCAGGCCATCGAGAGCTCCGTACAGCTGGCCCGCTGCCTGCGCGACCTGCCGTACGAGGAGGCCTTCGCGGCCTACGAGCTGCTGCGCCGCGAGCGCGTCGAGCGGATCATCGAGGGCGCCACCCGCACCAACGCCAGCAAGGCCGGCGCCCGCGGGGCGAGCGAGATCAAGCCCGAGAACATGGACTGGCAGTTCGAGTACCGCATCGACTGGGACGCCCCCGTCACCGGCGCCGAGTACGCGGCCGCAACCCCCGCACAATAGGGCCGATAAACCCGGCTCGAATGCCGCTCGAATGCGGCTCGAATTGAACTCGTAAACCGCTTGAGAAAAGACCGGGCGCCGGACTGGTATTTCCCCAGTTCAGACAGAAAAGTCTGAGCCAAACCCTCCACTTCGGCTATTGGATAAGTTGTACGGCGGCAGGTTGACCGCTACGCTCACGCTCAATGCCGCAGGCAGCATCGTCTTCACACGGGAGAGCCGGAAAGTGAAAACTCGCGTAATAGTTGTCGGTGCCGGACCGGTCGGATTGATGCTCGCGGGTGAAATCCGGCTCGGTGGCGCGGACGTCACCGTCTACGACAGGCTGCCTGCCGCGTCCGGGGAATCCCGCGCGCTCGGTTTCACCCGGCGCGTCGCCGAGGTCCTCGACCAGCGCGGCCTGCTCTCCCGCCTCGGCGAGTACCGCACGGGCCAGAACGGCCACTTCGGCGGCGTGGGCATCGACCTCGGCATGCTGGACGAGAGCCACCACGGCGTACTGGGCCTGCCCCAGGCCCGCACCGAGGAACTGCTCGGCAACTGGCTGGCCGAGCTGGGCGTACCGGTGGTCCGGGGCCACGAGCTCGTCGACTTCCAGGAGACCGAGGACGGCATCACCGCCGGCTTCGAAGGCCCGGACGGCCGCGTCGAGGCCGACGCCGCGTACCTGGTCGGCTGCGACGGCGGCCAGAGCACCGTCCGCCGGCTGGCCGACATCGAGGCTCCCGGCTGGGAGTCCACGCGCGGGATGTACATGGCCGACGTCACCGGCGTCGAGCTGCCGCAGCGTCCCACCGGCAAGCACGTGCCGGGCGGCCACATGATCCTCTCCGTCAGCCTGGGCGACGGCTACTACCGGGTCCTCATCCACGACCGGAGCCTGCCGCCCTACCCCGACTCCGCCACCCTGACCTTCACCGACGTCGCCGACGCCTGGCAGCGGATGACCGGCGAGTCCATCCACCACGGCGAGGCGCGCTGGATGGCCGCCTTCAGCAACGGCGCGGGACTCGCCACCGACTACCGGCGCGGCCGGGTCCTGCTCGCCGGGGACGCCGCGCACGAGACTCCCCCGCTGGCGGGCTGGGGGCTGGCCACCGGCATCCAGGACGCGGTCAACCTCGGCTGGAAGCTGGCGGCCGTGGTCACCGGTTCGGCACCCGAAAGCCTGCTCGACACCTATCACGCGGAGCGGTACCCGCTCGGCGAGCAGCTGCTGCGCAACACGCACGCGGGCTCGATGCTCTACCTCAGCGACGAGGGGATCGACCCGCTGCGCGCCGTCATGCGCGAGCTGATGGACGACAAGAACGTGGCGGCGCACTTCGCCGGCATGATCAGCGGGCTCGGCGTCCGCTACGACATGGGCTCCGGCGACCACCCCCTGCTGGGCCGGCGCCTGGCCCCCCACCGCGAGCTGGAGCTGCCCGACGGCACCCGTACCCGGGTCGCCGAACTGCTCCGCGCCGGGCGGGCGGTGCTCATCACCACCGACGGCTCCGACGCGGCGGCGCGGACCGCCGCCGCCTGGTCCGACCGGCTCGACGTCGTCTCCGGCAGCTGGGTCCCGGTGGAGGGCGACAGCGCCCTGGACTCCGTACCGCAGGCGGCACTGGTGCGCCCCGACGGCTACATCGCCTGGGCCGCGCCCGGCGGCGGCGACCTGTCCGAAGCACTGGGCCGCTGGCTCGGCGCGGCGCGGGCCTCCGTCACCGCCTGAGGGCTCCGGCCCTGCTCAGCAGTCACACGAACAGCACATCCACACACCATGGAAGAGGAGACACGGGAGCGATGACCTCACCCATCCTGGTCACCGGCGGCACGGGCAACCTGGGGAAGCACGTCGTCCCCCTCCTGCGGGCGGCCGGCCACGACGTACGCGTCCTGTGCCGGACCCCGCGCGAGAACACCACCGGCATCGAGTACTTCGCCGTCGACCTCATGAACGGCGAAGGCATCGACCCTGCCCTCAAGGGCGTCGACACCGTCCTGCACCTCGCCGGCGGCACCAAGGGCGACGACAAGGTCACCCAGAACCTCGTCGACGCCGCCAAGCGCGC
>NZ_JBEZMA010000034.1:0-79607 GCF_040652415.1 Streptomyces sp. NPDC048255 | reverse complement strand
GTCCCGGCCCGGCCGGCCGCCCGGGGGCCTCAGCGGGCCGGGGGGCCGTCCCGGGGTGGTGCACGGTCGGCCGCCCGGCCCCGGGCACGACGCCCGGCAGCGGGGGCCGCGCGGACGGACGTACGGAGGGCGGGCGGGCGGCGGGGTGCCCCGGCTGCCCGGCCGGAACGCACACGTCGATCCGGGCTCCGCGTCCGTTGCCGTCGCCCGCGACCGCCACGTGGCCGTGCAGCGGGCAGAGCGCCGCCACCAGGCCCGCTCCGGCGAAGTACTGCCAAGCGACCACCGCGCGTCCTCCCGATTCCGCAACAGTTGTAGGGGTTACGGCTGAAAAAACGATCACGGCCCCGCTTCGATACGCGGCAGACAGGTCAAGATCCCTGCCGCAGGGGTCACTTCAAGCCATCGGCGGCAGTAGCCTGCCCCGATGGACGAGTGGGAGCGTTGGGAACGGCGGGTCCAGACGGCCGCGCACCCCGTGGCGTACCGGCTGCTGAACGCGGCCCGGGCGCGCGGCCCCGTGGTGCGGGTGCCCCGGGTCGGGGTGGTCGTCGCCGACGCGCGCCTCGCCCGTGAGGTGCTCACGGACCCCGAGCGCTACACCCAGACAGGGCCGGGCGCGGCGGGCGGCCTGTGGTCGGCGGTGCTCGGCCCGCGGGTGCTGATCAACATGGAGGGCCCCGAACACGCGGCGCTGCGCCGCCGGCTGGGCGGGCTGTTCACGCCGGGCCATGTGGCGACGGTCTGCGAACGGGTGCTGCGCGCCCCGCTGGCCGGCCTGGAGCAGCGGCTCGGCGCGGGCGAGGAGGTGGACCTCGTACGGGTCGTCCGCGAGGGCGCCACCGGGGTGATCCGGGAACTGGTGGGCCTTCCCGACTCCGCGGCCGACTTCGCCGAGGCCGCGGCCGTGCTGTCGACGGTCCGGCTCTGGCGCACCTCGCTGACCGGGCGTCAGACCGACCGCGCCCGGGCGGCCCTGGCGCGGCTGAGCGAGGCGGCCGTGGCCGCGTACCGGGCCGGTGACGAGTCCACCGTGCCGGGGCGGCTGCGCGCGCTGGGCCTGGACGAGGCCGAGGCGCGGGGCGCGGTCGGGGTGTTCCTGCTGACCGGCACCGAGACGCTGGTCTCCTTCATACCCCGGCTGGTCGCGCTCGCCCACGACACCGGCCGGGGGCCCGACCGGATCACCGACGCGCTGATCGAGGAGGCCCTGCGGGTCACCTCCCCCACGCCCGTGATGCTGCGCAGCGCGGCCCGGGCGGGGCGGATCGGGGGCGTCCGGGTCGAGGCCGGGGAGCGCGTGGTCATCGCCACCCTGCTGTGCACGCGGGCGTACGGGCCCTTCGCGCCGGACCGGAGCCCCGGGGGCGCCCCGGCGGGCTGTCCCCGCGAGGGCGCGCCGGACCCCGCGGAGCTGCGGAGACTGTGGTTCGGTGCCGGGCCGCACTTCTGCCTGGGGATGCCGCTGGCCATGGCCGAGATCCGGGCGGTGGCCGGGGCCCTGCGGGGCTTCCCGGGGCTGCGCGTCGTCGGGCGGCGCCCGGCCCGGGGGGTGCTGATCCCGGGCTACGCGAGCTTGTCGCTGCGCGCGGGGCTCCCGGCGACGTAGGGGGTCCAGGGGTCCTGGGCCTTGCACTCCCGGTCGACGGACCATTCAGCTGACCGAGAGGGCCGGACCCGTGACCATGAGGCCGAGGTCGTGTCCGGCGTAGGCGAAGAACGCGAAGATCACGAGGGCCGCGCCGCCGAGTGCCGCGTCCTTGAAGAACTGCGTCCGCTCCGTCATCTGGGCCTGCGGGTCGCTCTCCTTCCAGAAGGCGTGCATCAGCAGGGCCGCCGAGAAGCAGAAGGCCGCCAGCGCGAGCGCGCCCAGGTCGGCCCAGATCCCGAGGCCCACGCTCACCGCGCCGGCCAGCACGACCAGACCGCTGACGAGGGTGGCGGGGACGGCCATCGGCACCCCGCGGGAGGCGGTGTACCCCGCCATCTCGCGGGTCTTCGTCAGGTGCAAGACCCCGGAGGCGACGAAGAGGGCGACGAAGAGCAGGCGCCCGATCAGCACGAGGACATCCATCCCGGCCTCCCTGGAGATCACACACGGAGCCTTATGGCGCTTATGCCTGCCTTACTATGATCCACTCGTTCGGCCCAGTCCGCCACGGCGCCCGCCCCTCCCCCGCCCGATGATCGGAGCATCATCCGGCAGGGATCAGCCGGGGTCAGAGAGACGGTGGCCGATGGAACCGGAGCACCCGAGCAGCCTGGAATCCCGCGCCGACGCCCTGATGGACGGACTGCGGGCGGACCTGGAGCGGCTGGCGGCCATCCCCTCGATCGCCTTCCCCGGCTATCCGCCCGAACCCGTCCAGCAGGCCCACGATCTGATCGTCTCCCTGCTTCGCGAGGCAGGGGTGCCCACGATCGAGCGGATCGACCTGCCCGGCACCGCCCCGGTGATCTACGGCGAGATCCCGCCGCCCGAGCCGGACGCCCCCACCGTCCTGCTGTACGGGCACTACGACGTCCAGCCCGCGGGCGACGAGTCCCTCTGGCACTCCCCGCCCTTCGAACCGACCCCGGTGCCCGGCGGCCTGCGGGCCCGCGGCGTCGCCGACGACAAGTCGAGCGTGATCGCCCACCTCGGCCTCCTGCGCCTCTACGGGGGCCGCCCGCCGGTCGGGATCAAGCTGGTGATCGAGGGGCAGGAGGAGTACGGCAGCCCCTTCGACGAGCATCCGCCCACCGACCCCGGGCGCTTCGCCTGCGACGCCGTGGTCATCGCCGACCTCGGCAACCTCCGGCCGGGCACCCCCACGCTGACCACCGGCGTGCGCGGGGCCTGCGAGGTGACGGTGGAGGTGCGCACCCTCGCCGAACCGCGCCACAGCGGCGAATTCGGCGGCGCCGCCCCCGACGCCCTGCTGGTCCTCCTGCGGGCCCTGGCCACCCTGCACGACGCGCGGGGCGACGTGGCCGTGCCGGGGCTGCGGCGCGAACCGTGGGACGGGACCACCTACACGGACGAGGAGTTCGGCGACCTGGCCTCCGTCGTGGACGGCCTCCCGCTGATCGGCACCGGCTCCCTCGGCGAACGCCTCTGGAGCGGGCCTGCCGTCACCGTCACCGGCCTGGACGCGCCTGCCGTGGACCACGCCGCCTCGGCGGTGGTCCCGTACGCCCGGGCCAGAGTGAACCTGCGCTTCCACCCGCTCCAGGACCCGCTGGAGGCCCGCGCGGCCCTGGTGGAGCACCTGCGCGCGCAGCGCCCCTTCGGGGTCCCGCTCACCGTCACCCCCGGGGACACCGGGCCCGGCTTCGAGGCGCGTACGGGCGGGCCGGCGTACCGCGCGGCGCTCACCGCGCTCAAGGAGGCCTGGGGCACGGAGGCCTCGTACGTCGCGACGGGCGGCTCCATCCCGCTGGTGAACGGCCTCGCCCGGGCCGCTCCCGAGGCGGAGGTCCTGCTGTTCGGCGCCCAGGACAGCATGTGCAACCTGCACGCCCCCAACGAACGGGTGCTGCTGTCCGAGCTGCGCAACACGGTGGTGGCGATGGCCGCCTTCGTACGGGAGTACGCGGCGGACTACCGGTCGGCGCGCCCGGGCGACGCGGGAGGGACCCGGTGACGACCGCGACCCCGCCGCCCGCCGTACCGCGGACCGCCGGACCGAGGTCGGGTACGGCCGCTCCCTGCGCTTCGTGTGGCTCCCGCCGGCCGTCCTGTCCGTGCTGATCTGCGGCTTCGTGGCACTGGGCGCCGCGATGTGACGCTCCGGCACCTTCCGCGGCGTCACCTAGAGTTGTACGCATGTCCGACTCCGCACCCCTCCCCGAGCCGGGCCGCGAACCGCCCGTCGCCGTCTGGGCGGTGCTGCGGCAGCCCCTGGGCTTCCTCGGCTCCTGGTGGCCCTGGCGGTGCTGGGCGTACCTCGGCAGCGGGTTCCTCGTCGGCTACCCCGCCCTGATCGCCCTGGCCCTGCTCTTCGGCCTCGGGGTGCTGCTGGCGGTGGCCGGGATCGGGCTGCTGCTCCTGCTCGGCGCCGTCGCGGGCGCGGTGCCCCTGGCGGCCCTGGAGCGGCGGCGGCTGCGGTGGGTGGAGCCCGCGCGGGTACCGGACCCGCACGTCTCACTGGCCGGCGCGGGGCCCGGCGCCTGGCTGCGGACCCGGCTGCGGGAGCGGGCCACCTGGCGCGAGCTCGGCTACGCCGCCCTGCTGGGGCCGGTCTTCGGGGCGGCCGGGCTGGGGGTCGTCGCGCTGCTGGCCTTGTCCCTGATCCTCGTCGCCACCCCGGTCATCGCCTGGGCCATCGCCCCGGACACGATGATGCTGATCCCCGGCCGGCCGCTCTCCGGCCCGCTGGAGGCGCTGGGCGGCACCGCCGCGGGACTGCTCTCGCTGGTGGTGGCGGCGTACGCGGGGGCCCTGCTCGCCGGGGCCCAGGTGAAGACCGCCCGGCTCCTGCTCGGGCCGCGCGAGGAGGACGACCGGGTACTGGAGCTCACCCGCTCCCGGGTCCGCCTCGTCGACGCCTTCGAGGCCGAACGGCGGCGCATCGAACGGGATCTGCACGACGGCGCGCAGCAACAGCTGGTCGCGCTCAGCATGACCCTGGGGCTCGCCGAAATGGAACTGCGCAAGGTCCCGCAGGCCGCCGACGCCGCCGTGCTGGTGAGCCGGGGCCGCGGCGAGGCCAAGGTCGCCCTGGAGCAGCTACGGGACCTCGTACGGGGCATCCACCCGCAGGTCCTCACCGACCACGGGCTGGCGGCGGCCGTGGCCGAGGTGGCCCTGCGCCATCCCGTACCGGTGTCCGTGGACCTCGACGTGCCCCGGCTCCCCGAATCCGTGGAGGTCACGGCGTACTTCACCGTCACCGAGGCACTGGCCAACGCGGCCAAGCACAGCGGCGCCTCGCACGTCACCGTCGTCGGTAGGGTCGAGGGCGGCCGGCTCACCCTCCGCGTCACCGACGACGGCCGCGGCGGGGCCGATCCGGGCGCGGGAGCGGGACTGACGGGACTGGCGGACAGGATGGCGATGTTGAAGGGCAGGCTGGTGGTCTCCAGTCCGGTCGGCGGACCGACCGAACTGAGGGCGGAGGTCCCGTGCTCCGGCTGATCCTCGCGGAGGACTCCGTCCTGCTGCGCGCCGGGCTGACGGAACTGCTCACGCGCGGCGGGCACCGGGTCCTGGCGGCCGTCGGCGACGCCGAGGAGCTGGTGCGCGCGGTGGAGGCCGAGCGGCCGGACGCCGTCGTCACCGATGTCCGGATGCCGCCGGGCCTGCGCGACGAGGGGCTGCGGGCCGCGCTCGAACTCCGCTCCCGGGACGCCTCGTTGCCGGTGCTCGTCCTCTCGCAGTACGTGGCCACCGCGTACGCGACCCAGCTGCTCACCGGTGCCTCGGCGGCCGGGCTGGGCTACCTGCTCAAGGACCGGGTCGGCGAGGTGGCCGAGTTCCTCGACGCCCTGGAACGGGTCGCGGCCGGCCAGACGGTCATCGACCCGGAGGTGGTACGGGTCCTGCTCAGCCGGCGGAGCACCGACCAGCCCTTGGCCCGGCTCACCCCGCGCGAGCGCGAGGTGCTGGCCCTGATGGCCGAGGGGCTCAACAACCAGGCCTTGGCGGGCCGGCTCTTCATCACCGAGGCCGCTGTGGTCAAGCACGCGTCCAGCATCTTCACGAAGCTCGACCTGGACTCCACGGAGGGCAACCGCCGGGTCCTCGCGGTCCTCGCCCACCTGTCGGGGCAGCAGGCCTGAAGCCGCCCCCCGGAAGGGTTCACCAGCGCGCCGCGCGCAACCGCGGGCGCCTCGGCCCCGGACGCCCCGGCCGTGACCAGCAGGCCGGCGGCCAGGCCGCGGGTCTTCGGCGATCAGCAGCTCCACGGCAGCAAGTCGGTCCAACTGACCAACAGTTGGGGCCCGTCAGGCGAAACGCGTGCCCCGCCCTGCCGCAGGCCCTTCCGCAGGCCCTTCCGCCGGCCCTTCGCCCGGTCCTTCCGCCGACCGCTCCGCCCGCCGGGTGCGGAGGGTCCGGAAGGAGCCCGTCACGATGCGCGAGGTTCCCGGTACGGCCGCCGAGCGGGCCCAGACCGCCAGCAGGAGCGGCAGGGCCAGGTACCCGAAGCGGCCCGCGGGGGCCAGCAGGAAGGCCAGCGTGAGGCCGAGGGCGAGGCGTTCGGCCGCGGCAACCAGCGTGCGCGGCGGCCGCACCAGCAGCGAGAGCGCCACGGCCAGACCGCCGACTGCGAGCAGACCCACCGTCAGGTACCAGCCCCAGGTGCCCAGTTCGGCCAGCAGCCGCCCCGGCAGCGGACTGCTCGCCGGGGTCTCGACCTCCGCCCGCCCGGTCGGGAAGGCGAACACCTGCCGCCACAGCTCCCCCGGCTGGAGCAGCGCTCCGGGCAGCACCAGCAAGGCCGTACCGGCCGCCGCCACCAGCCCGCAGCGGGCCACCGCCCGCCCTCCCCGGCAGACCGCGAGCAGAGCGGCCACCACCGCGACGGCGGGCAGCGCCGTCCACTTCAGCGCGCACGCCCCGGCCAGCGCCGCCCCCGCCAGGACCGGCCGGCCGGCCGCCGCGGCCGCCAGGGCGAGGCAGCACAGCCCGGCCAGCGGCAGGTCCACCCCGCTCACCGCCAGCGGCAGGGCCACCACCGGAGAGGCCACCAGTACGGCCGGCAGCGCGGGCCGGACGCCGCCCAGCACCCGCCGGGCCGCCCACAGGCACCCGAACAGGACCGCCGCGCACCAGATCCGGGCATCGCCCAGCAGCCGTACCGGCCAGCCCCCGCCGTCGCCGCCGAGCAGCGCCCGCGGGAGGCCGAGCAGGGCCATGCCCGGGAGGTAGGGGGTGTACTCCTCGACCCGCGCGGGCCGGTCCACGTACAGCCGGCCGGACTCCAGCAGGAGCCGCCCCGACCGCTCGATGACCGTCACCTCCGACTGCCCCTGCCCGGTCAGCACGAGCCAGACCAGGGGCAGCGCGACGGCCCCCAGCAGGGCCGCGGCGAGTGCCTCGCGGCGGCGGCCGAGGCCGGTCGCCAGAGCCGCGCCCAGGTACCCGGCGGCCGCGCACCAGCCCCACAGCCGGTGCGGTTCCAGTGCGGAGAACAGCGGGAAGGACAGGGCCCAGGCGGCCGCGAGCAGCCAGCCCAGAATCCGGTGAACGGTGCGGGAAGGGGTCATGGGCCCATTCCAGCCGCACGCCCCCCGGCCGGTCTGCACGCCCAGGCGGACTCTTTGCGGTGGGGTTTTCCCTACCCGTACGGGAAGCCCGTACGGCAGCCACGTACGGAAGGCCCGTACGAAAGCGCATGTACGGGAGCGTGCCTACGCAAGCCCGTACGGGTACGCGGGAGGGGCGCGACCCCGTCGGGTCGCGCCCCTCCCGCTCTCAACGAGCGTCCGCTACGGGCGGGTTGCCGCCTCAGGCCGCTTCGGGAGAGCCGCCGAAGCGCTCCCGGTACGACTCCAGGTCCTCTTCGGTGATCTTCGCGAAGAGCACCGGCGGCACGGTGAACGGCGTCCCGGCCGGAACCGAGTCGAGCGCCTTGGCCTGCTCCGGGGTCACCCACGTCGCCGTGTCGTCGGCGAGCGCGAACGCGGAGCGCATGGCGCGCGCCGAGGCCGGGATGAGCGGCTCGGAGACCACCGAGTAGAGGTGGATGAGGTTCATCGCGGTGCGCAGGGTGAGCGCCGCGCCCTCGGGGTCGGTCTTGATCTCCAGCCAGGGGGCCTTCTCCTCCAGGTAGGAGTTTCCGGCCGACCACAGGGCGCGCAGCGCGGCCGCGGCCTTGCGGTACTGGAGCTCCTCCATGTGGCCCTCGTACTCGGCGAGGAGCTCGGCGATCTGCTCGCCCAGCTTGGCCTCGGCCCCGCCGGCGGCGTTGCCCGCCGGGACCTCGTCGCCGAAGCGCTTGCGGGAGAAGGAGAGCACCCGGTTGACGAAGTTGCCGAGGGTGTCGGCGAGGTCCTTGTTGACCGTGGCGGTGAAGTGCTCCCACGTGAAGGAGGAGTCGTCGGACTCGGGCGCGTTGGCGATGAGGAAGTAGCGCCAGTAGTCGGCCGGGAGGATCTCCAGGGCCTGGTCGGTGAAGACGCCGCGCTTCTGCGAGGTGGAGAACTTGCCGCCGTAGTACGTCAGCCAGTTGAAGGCCTTGACGTAGTCGACCTTCTTCCACGGCTCACGGACACCGAGCTCGGTGGCCGGGAACATCACGGTGTGGAAGGGGACGTTGTCCTTGGCCATGAACTCCGTGTACCGGACGTCGTCGGCCTCGTACCACCAGGACTTGTAGTCGCGGTTCTCCGGGTCCAGGTCCGACCATTCCTTCGTCGCACCGATGTACTCGATCGGGGCGTCGAACCAGACGTAGAAGACCTTCCCCTCGGCGGCCAGCTCGGGCCAGGTGTCGGCCGGTACGGGGACGCCCCAGTCCAGGTCGCGGGTGATGGCGCGGTCGTGCAGGCCCTCGGTCAGCCACTTGCGGGCGATGGAGGAGGCCAGCTGCGGCCACTCCGCCTCGTGCTGCGCGACCCAGCCCTCGACCTCGTGCTGGAGCTTGGACTGGAGGAGGAAGAGGTGCTTGGTCTCGCGGACCTCCAGCTCGGTGGAGCCGGAGATGGCCGAGCGGGGCTCGATCAGGTCCGTGGGGTCCAGGACGCGGGTGCAGTTCTCGCACTGGTCGCCGCGGGCCTTGTCGTAGCCGCAGTGCGGGCAGGTGCCCTCGACGTAGCGGTCCGGGAGGAAGCGGCCGTCGACCGGCGAGTAGACCTGCCGGATCGCGCGCTCCTCGATGAAGCCGTTCTTCTGGAGCTGGCGCGCGAAGTGCTGGGTGATCTCGCGGTTCTGCTGCGAGGAGCTGCGGCCGAAGTAGTCGAAGGACAGCGCGAAGCCGTCGTAGACCGCCTTCTGGGCGTCGTGGGCCTGGGCGCAGAACTCGGCGACCGAGAGACCGGCCTCCTTGGCGGCGAGTTCGGCGGGGGTGCCGTGCTCGTCGGTGGCGCAGATGTAGAGGACGTCGTGGCCGCGCTGGCGGAGGTACCGGGAGTACACATCCGCCGGAAGCATCGACCCGACCATGTTGCCCAGGTGCTTGATCCCGTTGATGTAGGGAAGCGCGCTGGTGATCAGGTGTCGAGCCATCCTCGGATGCTCCATTTCATATATGCGGTACCACGTGGCCTGCAGGGGCGATGATGCGGTTCATCGTATCGAACCGCCCGAAGGCGACGTCCCGCTTTTTCACTGGGTGGACATACGCGAAAGCGAGGGCAGTGACCTCTCCGTCACGGCCCTCGCAAGGGGCCAATGTTACAGCCGGTGGGGGATGCCCCCGACCCCGGCGCGACGGTCACGCCCCGTACACCGCCATGGGCGACCGGCATATGCATACGCGCTGGTTAAACGCCTGCCCGATCGACATCGATCACCGGTCGATCATCACCGAACGTAATATTTCCAGGTTTCTTCTTCTGCGCCCCCCGGATGCGCCCGCGCTGATTTCCTGAGCCACGCACAGGGGATGAGGTGGAACGGTGAGCGATGGCGGACCGGAGGAGTCCGGTGGGGCCGTGGGACTGCCGAGCCGGCGCCGACGGCCGACTCCCATGAGCCAGTGGGACGCGGCGGCGCGCCTGTCGTACTGGGCCTTCCACGCGGACAGGCGGCCTGCGTACATGCGTTTCGCGTACCTGCACCTGGGCTCGGACGCGGCGGCGGAGCAGACGGTGGACGCCACCTTCGACTCGATCATGAGCGAGTGGCTCCGGATGCTCCACATGGACCGCCTCGACGCCTACGCCTGGACCGTCCTCAAGCACTGCATAGTCGACGGGCAGCGCCGCCGCGCCCCGTGGCAGCAGCGCCCCGAGCCGATGGACATCAGCGCCTTCGAGGCCGCCCTCAAGGAGGCCCACGCGGACCAGTACGAGGTACTGACCGACACCATCCGCTTCTACTCCGCCGTCTCCCGCCTCGCCGAGCGGCAGCGCGACGCCGTCCTGCTGCGGTACGGGCTGCGGTGTTCCCCCGGCGAGGCCGCCGCCGTGATGGGCGTCGACGAGGCCACCGTCGGCTCGTACCTCGGCCAGGCGCACCGGCGGCTCTCCCGCCTGCTCGACACCCCCGCCGAATCATGAGCGGCCACGACCGGTACGCGCCGCCGGACGGGCACGGCACCCCCCGCTCCCTCGCCGAGTTCCTGGACCGGGCGGGCGTCCGCGACCGCTACCGGCACTACGACCTGGGCGCCGCCGAGGTCCGGCTGCTGCGCGCGCCGCACGCACCCGTCACCCCGGCCCGTACCCGCCGCCGCTCCTACGGCTGGAGCGACCCCGCCCGGGACTGCCCGCTCGACGCCGAACGGGCCCGCCGCGACCTCAAGGCCGTCTGCCTGGCCTCCGTGTGCTCACCGAAGGCCGCGGCGCAGCTCGGCTCCTTCGTCGCCCACGCGCACACCGACCTGGCCGGGGCGGTCGTCTTCGGCTGCCTGCTGCACCTGGCCGGGCTGCGCGAGGGGGCCCGGTTCTGGTGGCAGTTCGCCGCCGGTTCCGGCAGCCCGTGGACCGCCACGGCGGCCTACTGCCTCTTCCTCGACCACTCCCGCCGCGGCGAGCACCACGACGCCGGGCTCTGGGCCCGTGAGCTGGGCCGACGCGGTTTCCGGCCGAGCGGCCGGCGCGATCTGCGGGAGGTCCGGCTGTGCGCGCAGGCAGCCGTCCTGCGCTACATCGACCAGCTCGACGACCCCGACCTGGGCCCGGTGCCGCTGCCCAGACCAGGGCTGCCCGGGGTACTGGCCGCGTTCCGGCCCCCGCCGGCCGCCGTGCCCGCGGCCGCGCCCCGGCCGGGCGCCGGCCCGCTGCGCCACCCCGCGCTGACGGCGGCGGCCCGCGGCACCGTCGTCCAGGCCGGGACCAGCGAGGCCCTGGCCGAGGCCCGCCGCGCGCTGGCCGTCGTACGGGTCCTGGAGCGGCATCCGCTGGGGGTGCGGGCCGTCCAGCTGGGGCGGGAGTCCGGCCTCGGCGAGACGGAACTCGGGCCCCTGCTGGGGATGCTGTGCGAGGAGGAGTACGCGTACCGCCCCGGTGCCGGGGTGTACGCGCCGGGGCCGGCCCTCGACCGGCTCGCCGCGCCCGGCGGCAGCGGCCTGGCGGGCCAGCTCCAGCGCACCCTGGCCCTGGCGCGGGACAGCGCCGGGGCGGCGGTGTACCTGAGCCGGTACGCCGAGGGCGAGGTCCGCATCACGCAGATGGCCGACGGGCCCGGCACCCCGCCGGTGCGGGAGTGGGTGGACTTCCGGGAGGCCGCGCACGCCAGCGCGGTCGGCAAGTGCCTGCTGACCCAGCTCGACCACGACGGCCGCGCCGACCACGTGGCCCGGCACCGGCCCGCGCGGCTCACCCCGCACACCATCACCGACAGCCGAGCCCTGTTCAGCGCCCTGGACGCGGTGGCACCGGGCGCGCCCGTCTTCGACCTGCGGGAGTACGCGCCCGGGGTCGTGTGCTCAGCGGTGCCGATCGCCACCGGCGACGCGGCCGGGAGCCTCGCGCTCTCCCTGCCCGCGGTGCACGCCCACCGGCTGCCCGCGGCCACCGAGGCGCTGCGCCGCAAGGCCGTCCCGGTGCTCCTCGCCCTGCTCCTCAGCGGGGCGATCCCGCCGGACGCCCCGGCCGCGCCGGCCGCGCCCGATCCCCTGGCGGCCGGGCCCCCGGCGCCCGCGTCCGGGGCCGGGCCCGCGTCCGGGCACGCGCGGGCGCCGGTCACCCCGGAGACCCTGCGCCACCTGCGCCGGCTCTTCCGCACCCCGCTCACCGGCGCCGCCACTCCGTCCGACGGCCCCCATCTGGTCAGCGACAGCGCGGCCGCGGCGGCCTACCTCTTCGACGCCGCGCCGCACACCGGCCCGCCCCGCCTGTCCCTCCCGCACACCTTCACCGAGGTCGCTCCGGGCAGCCTGACGACACCGGAGGGCCTGGTGGTCCTGCATACGTGACGGGAGCCCGCCGGGCCCGCGACCGGCGCCGCACCAGGATCAGCAGCGGCTGGGTCAGGACCGTGGTGGCCAGGGCCATCAGCACGAAGACGGTGTACAGCGGTCCGGTGACCAGCCCGGCCTGCAGGCCCGCGTTGAGCACGATCAGCTCGGTGAGCCCCCGCGTGCTCAGCAGCACCCCTATGGTGCGGGCGTCGTCGCGGCCCACCCCGCAGAGCCGTGCCGCGCCCCACCCGCTGACCACCTTGACGAGTACGGCGAGCAGCGTGACCGCCACCAGGACGGGCAGACCGGAGCCGTCCAGCCCGCCGACCGCGACGTTGCTGCCGGAGACCACGAAGAAGAAGGGCAGCAGCAGGCCCGAGACCTCGTGGAGCGGTCGCAGCAGGCCCGCGTCGAGGGTGCCGCCGGCCTCGCGCGGAACCACCACTCCGGCCAGCAGGGCGCCGAAGATCACATGGAGTCCGAGGGCACTGGTCACCCAGGCGCAGGCGCAGGCGAAGCCCGCCAGTACGGCCGGCCGGTACGAGGCGTCCAGCTCGCGGCCCCACAGCAGCCGGCGCAGCAGCGGCCGGGCGCCGAGCAGCATCGCGGCGGTGAAGAGCAGTACGAGCAGCAGCCGCAGCGCCCAGTGGGGCCCGTCGTGGCCACCGGCGTCGAGCAGGGCGCCGATGAGCACCGTCCAGCCCATGACGTCGACGAGTCCGGCGGCGGACATGGCGATCACCCCGGGCAGCGACTCGGTCAGCCCGTTCTCCCGCACGATGGCGGTGAGGACGGGTACCGCGGTGATGGAGAGGGCCACGCCCAGGAACAGCACGGCGGAGACCGGCATCCCGGTCGGCGCACCGAGCCGTACGAGCTCCTCGCGGAAGAGCAGTGCGGCTCCGGTGCCGGCGGCCAGGGGGACGAGGAAGGCCGCGAGGGAGACCGCCACCACGGTCCGCGCCCGCCGCTTGAGGATCGAGAGGTCCAGCTCGTAGCCCACCGCGAACAGGAAGAGGACCAGGGCGAGTTGGGACAGCGCATTGAGCATGGGGGCGATCTCGGGCGGGAACAGCAGGCGCGCCGCGCCCGGCGCGAGGGCGCCGAGCAGGGTCGGCCCCAGGGCGATTCCGGCGACGAGCTGCCCCACGATCACCGGTTGCCGCAGCCGGTGCGCACAGCGCCCCGCGGCATGGGCGACGACCATGACGACGGCCGAAGCACCGACGAAATGCGTGATCATCGCGTCCGGGCTCATGGGACCCCTCTGCGGTCGGGACGGACGAGGCCCGGCCGAGTATGGCGCCCGCGCGACGCGCATCCGCACCGCTCCCCGCAAACGGCGCGGGACTTCCGGAACTGGATTCCCCGCGACCGCCCCGCCGACGAGCGCACGACCCGCTCACCCGGCGAACGCACCACGCGTCCCGCCGGCGAGCACGGAAGCGCCCCGCCGGTGAACGCAAAAGAACCCCACCGAAGTGGGGTTCTTGCTGGTGTCCGAGGGGGGACTTGAACCCCCACGCCCGATAAAGGGCACTAGCACCTCAAGCTAGCGCGTCTGCCATTCCGCCACCCGGACCAGGTGGTCGGCCCCGGTTTCCCGCGGCGACATGGACAACAATAGCAAAGGATCGGCGGGGTCCGGACCACTTATTCGCTCGGCCGTGATCCCGCCACGCCGCGCTGACCTGCACGCATGCACAGCACGACGCCGCGAGACGGATCGTCTCGCGGCGTGTGGTGGCCTTCGGTGGCGCCCCCGCCGGGCCAACACGCCCAGAACTCAGGCGGATCGGCCGGACGGGTGGTGCGCGGTCCGGTTCAGGGGCAGCGGATGACCTGGCCCGCGTACGAGAGGTTGCCGCCGAAGCCGAAGAGGAGGACCGGGGCCCCGGAGGGGATCTCGCCCCGCTCGACCAGCTTGGAGAGGGCCATCGGGATGCTGGCGGCCGAGGTGTTGCCCGAGTCGACGACGTCGCGGGCGACCACGGCGTTGACGGCGCCGATCTTCTGGGCCAGCGGCTCGATGATCCGCAGGTTCGCCTGGTGCAGGACGACCGCGGCCAGCTCCTCCGGGGTCACCCCGGCCTTCTCGCACACCTTGCGGGCGAGGGGCGGGAGCTGGCTGGTGGTCCAGCGGTAGACGGACTGGCCCTCCTGCGCGAAGACGGGCGGCGAGCCCTCGATCCGGACGGCGTGGCCCATCTCCGGGACCGAACCCCACAGCACCGGGCCCATGCCGGGCTCCGCGCTGGCCTCGACGACGGCCGCGCCCGCGCCGTCGCCGGTGAGGACGCAGGTGGTGCGGTCGGACCAGTCGGTGATCTCGGTCATCTTGTCGGCGCCGATGACCAGGGCACGGGTGGCGGAGCCGGCCCGGATCGCGTGGTCGGCGGTGGCCAGGGCGTGCGTGAAGCCCGAGCAGACCACGTTGAGGTCCATGACCGCGGGCCCGCCGCCCATGCCCAGCTTGGCGGCGACGCGCGCAGCCATGTTGGGCGAGCGGTCGATCGCGGTGGAGGTGGCGACCAGGACGAGGTCGATGTCGTCGGGGCTCAGTCCGGCGCTCGCCAGGGCCTTGCCCGCCGCCTGGAAGGCCAGCTCGTCGACCGGCTCGTCCGGGCCCGCGATGTGGCGGGTCCTGATGCCGACCCGGGACCGGATCCACTCGTCGGTGGTGTCGACCATGGCCGAGAGGTCCTCGTTGGTGAGCACTCTCGCGGGCTGGTAGTGCCCTAGCGCCACCACTCGTGAACCGGTCATGGGCGGGGTCCCCCCTCGTACGGAAGTCAGGATCACCCAGCTTCGCCTGCTACTGGTGGGTACGGGTGCGCGTGACCCGACAGGATTCCGGGGCCGGAATTTGGAGCTTCCCGAGGACCTTGCTGCCGGGAGCGGCACGTAAAGCGGAACCGGGAGAATGACCTCGTCGGAAGTTGACGAGAACAGAAGGGGTGGGCTGATCACCATGGGACGGGTCACCGAGCGCCGCCGTGTCGTCCGGATCCGGAACGGTACCGCCGGGATCCGGCCGGACACGCTGGTGGCCGAGGAGCCGCTGGAGATACGGCTGAACGGCAAACCGCTGGCCATCACGATGCGTACCCCCGGCGACGATTTCGCGCTGGCGGTGGGCTTCCTGGTGAGCGAGGGGGTCCTCGGCTCCGCCTCGGACGTGCGGGCCGTCACCTACTGCGAGGGCGCGGACGAGGACGGAGTCAACACCTACAACGTGGTGAACGTGCAGCTGGCCGCGGGCGTTCCGGTGCCGGACATCACACTGGAGCGGAACGTCTACACCACCTCCTCCTGCGGCCTGTGCGGAAAGGCCAGCCTGGACGCCGTCCGTACCGCGACCCGGTTCCCGGGGGCCGCCGCAGCCGATGCGGTACGCGTCCCCGCGCGGGTCCTCGGCACGCTCCCGGACCGGCTCCGCGCGGCCCAGAAGGTCTTCGACCAGACCGGCGGGCTGCACGCGGCCGGCCTGTTCTCGGCCGGGGGCGAGCTGCTGGACGTACGGGAGGACGTGGGGCGGCACAACGCCGTCGACAAGGTGGTCGGCCGGGCCCTGCAAGCGGGCAGGCTGCCGCTGACCGGGGCCGTCCTGCTGGTGTCGGGCCGGGCCTCCTTCGAGCTCGCGCAGAAGGCCGTCATGGCGGGCATCCCGGTCCTGGCCGCCGTCTCGGCCCCGTCCTCGCTGGCCGTGGACCTGGCACTGGAGTCGGGGCTGACGCTGGTGGGGTTCCTGCGCGGGGCGGACATGAACATCTACGCGGGCGAGGAGCGGATCACCCTCTGACCAGCCCCCGCAGCACCCGCTTCAGCGGTTCCGGCGGCTGCGGCGCGAGGTAGAGGACGGGGAAGCGGCCGGCTTGGGGTCCGGGGGCTCGATGCGGTGGAGGTCGAGCGTGTCCGGGAGGGGGGTGGAGCCCGGGCCGCCGGCTTCGGCCCAGGCGATGATCTCGTCGGTCGCGGTGTCGTCCAGGGCCCAGCCGAACCAGGCCGCGCGGGCACCACGGCGGCGGGCCTCGCTGGTGGGCTGGACCACGATCACGTTGGCCTGCGCGCAGGGGCCGAGGCAGTCGCTCGTACGGACGGCCAGCCGGCCCCCGGAGGCGGCGGCCGCCGCGCGCAGCCTGGCGAGCTGCCCGGCGTGGTCGGAGCCGGGATTCTTGCGGGGGTCTCCGCAGCAGCAGCCGCGGCAGACCACCAGGGTGCAGGGGCGTTCGGCGCGGGCGGCGATCGGGCGTGTCCAGGTCACCGCCGCACGTTACCGGGCCTGCGGGGCGGGGTGTTGGGAGGGACGGGAGACGTCCGCCACACGCCCGGCGGGAAGTTCGGCCCCGGAGACCTCGGCCGGGTCCTGGGCGCGCCGGCGGGCGAGGACCGCGCAGACCATCAGCTGCATCTGGTGGAACACCATCAGCGGCAGCACGGCAAGGCTCGCCTGGGCCCCGAACAGGACGCTGGCCATGGGGAGTCCGGCGGCCAGGCTCTTCTTCGAGCCGGCGAACTGGATGGCGACGCGGTCGGCGCGGTCGAAGCCGAGCCGCTTCGCGCCGTACCAGCTGACGAGCAGCATGACGGCGAGGAGCACGGCCTCCACCAGCAGCAGGGCGCCGAGGCGCGGGAGGCTCACCTGGTGCCAGATGCCCGCGGCCATGCCCGCGCTGAAGGCCGCGTAGACGACGAGCAGGATCGAACCGCGGTCGACGCGGCCGAGGGCCCGCTTGTTGCGTGCGAGGAAGCCGCCGACCCAGCGGCGCAGGACCTGTCCGAGCAGGAAGGGCAGCAGGAGCTGGAGGACGATCCGGAGCAGGGAGCCGAGGGAGAAGCCGCCCGCGTCGCCGCCGAGCAGGGCGGCGGCGAGGAGGGGGGTGAGGAGGATCCCGGCGAGGCTGGAGAAGGAGCCGGCGCAGATCGCGGCGGGAACGTTGCCCCGGGCCATCGAGGTGAAGGCGATGGAGGACTGGATGGTCGAGGGGACCAGGCAGAGGAAGAGCAGTCCGCTGTAGAGCGGGGGCGTGAGCAGGGTCGGGACCAGGCCCCGGGCGGCCAGGCCCAGGAGCGGGAAGAGCAGGAAGGTGCAGGCGAGCACGGTGACGTGGAGCCGCCAGTGGCGCAGTCCGTCGAGGGCCTCGCGGGTGGAGAGCCGGGCGCCGTAGAGGAAGAAGAGCAGGGCCACGGCGGCGGTGGCGGCGCCGTCGGCGAAGGTGGCGGCCGCGCCGCGGGCGGGCAGCAGGGCCGCGAGGCCGACGGTGCCGAGCAGGGCCAGGACGTACGGGTCCAGGGGCAGCCGGGCGGGGAGGTGCGGGCGGCGCATGTGCGGGGTGCTCACTTGCTCTCGGGGCGGGGTGCCGCCCGGGGGCCGGTCGGGGTGCTCCCTCCATGGTCGGCGGGAGCGGGTCATCGGGAAACCCGCACACCGCACTCACTGTCATCGCGCTTCGTGATGACGGGCGTAGCCTGGGCGGTATGTACGACCCCGTCCAGCTGCGCACCTTCCTCACGGTCGCCCAGACCCTCAGCTTCACGCAGGCCGCCGGGCGGCTGGGAGTGGGGCAGTCCACGGTCAGCCAGCACGTGCGGCGGCTGGAGGAGGCGACGGGCCGGCCGCTGTTCGCCCGGGACACGCACCGCGTGGAGCTGACGGAGGACGGCGAGGCGCTGCTGGGCTTCGCCCGGACGATCCTGGAGGCGCACGAGCGGGCCGCGGCCTTCTTCGCGGGCACGCGGCTGCGCGGGCGGCTGCGGTTCGGGGCCTCGGAGGACTTCGTGCTCACGCGGCTGCCGGAGATCCTGGAGGGCTTCCGGCACGAGCATCCCGAGGTGGATCTGGAGCTTTCGGTGGAGCTTTCGGGCACGCTGCACGAGCGGCTGGACGCGGGGCGCCTCGATCTGGTGCTGGCGAAGCGGCGGGGGCCGGGGGACGAACGGGGCCGGCTGGTGTGGCGGGACCGGATGGTGTGGATCGGGGCGGAGGGGCTGCGGGTGGACCCGGAGCGGCCGGTGCCGCTCATCGTGTTCCCGCCGCCGGGGATCACCCGGGCCCGGGCACTGGAGGCCCTGGAGCGGGACGGGCGGGCGTGGCGGATCGCGTGTACGAGCGGCAGCCTGAGCGGGCTGGTCGCGGCGGCGCGGGCGGGGCTCGGCGTGATGGCGCACACCCGGGGGCTGATCCCGCCGGGTCTGGTGCGGATCGGCGGCCTGCCGGAGCTGGGGCCGGTGGAGTTCGCGCTGCTCCAGGGGCAGCGGCCGACCCCGGCCTCGGACGCTCTGGCCGCGGCCGTCCTCGGCGGCGCGGACCGCCTCAGCCGCACCACGTGACCGGCCCGTCCCGGCCGTACCGCCGGGTCGGTTGCGCACTCCGGAAGGGTCCCGCTGCGGAGGTCTTGTGGAGGAATCCGCAGGCTGATCACCTGTAGCCGGGCGTGGGATAGCGTCACCGCGCTGTGCGGAGAGGAGCGGGTCCTTGCGCGAGATCACCGTCCCACCGGTCGTCACGGGGGTGCCCGTCGGCGGCCTGGCCGACACCGTCTTCCAGCATGCCCGCCAGGATCCCGGCCGGGTGGTGCTCGGCCGGAAGACCGCGGGGATCTGGCGCGATGTGACCTCCGGGGAGCTTGCGGCGGAGGTGCTCGCGCTGGCGAAGGGGCTGCTGGCCCAGGGGGTGCGGTTCGGGGACCGGGTCGCCGTGATGTCCCGTACCCGGTACGAGTGGACTCTCTTCGACTTCGCCCTGTGGGCGGTCGGGGCCCAGCCCGTCCCCGTCTATCCCACCTCCTCGACGGAGCAGGTGCACTGGATCCTGTACGACTCCGAGTGCACGGCCTGCGTCGTCGAGAACGAGGACCAGGCCATGACCGTGGGCTCGGTGATCGACCGGCTGCCGCGGCTGCGCCGGCTGTGGCAGCTGGACACCGGCGCGGTGGACGAGCTGGTGGCCGCCGGGAGCGGGGTCGCCGAGGACGTGGTGCACCGCCACCGGGGCGCCGTGACCCCCGACGCGATCGCCACCGTCATCTACACCTCCGGTACCACCGGCCGCCCGAAGGGGTGCGTGCTCACCCACGCGAACTTCATGTACGAGGCCGACACCCTGGTGCACCGCTGGGAGTCCGTCTTCCAGGCCCGGGCGGGCGAGCAGCCGTCCACCCTGCTCTTCCTTCCGCTGGCCCACGTCTTCGGGCGGATGGTGGAGGTGGCCGCGGTCCGGGCGCGGGTCAAGCTCGGGCACCAGCCGGTGCTGGCGGCGGCCGAGCTGCTGCCCGATCTCGCCGCGTTCCGGCCCACGTTCGTGCTCGGGGTCCCGTACGTCTTCGAGAAGGTCTTCGCGGCGGCCCGCCGCAGGGCGGAGGCGGACGGTCGCACGGGGCCCTTCGACCGGGCGGTGGAGACGGCGGTGCGGTACGCGGAGGCGCGCGAGGAGAAGGCCTTCGGCATCGGCCCGGGCCCTTCGGCCGGGCTGCGGATGGAGCACCAGCTCTTCGAGAAGCTGGTCTACGGGAAGGTCCGCGAGGCGATGGGGGGCCGGGTGCGGCACGCCATGTCGGGCGGTTCGGCGATGTCGCGCCGTCTCGGGCTGTTCTTCGAGGGCGCCGGGATCACGGTGTTCGAGGGGTACGGGCTGACGGAGTCCTGCGCGGCGGCGACGGCGAACCCGCCGGGGGCGACGAAGTACGGCACGGTGGGCCGGCCGATCCCGGGCAGTACGGTGCACATCGCGGAGGACGGGGAGGTCTGGCTGCACGGCAGCCACATCTTCTCCGGCTACCTCAACGACCCGCACTCCACGGAGGCGGTGCTGCGCGGCGGCTGGCTGGCGACCGGGGACCTGGGGCGGCTCGACGAGGGCGGCTACCTCACCATCACGGGCCGCAAGAAGGAGATCCTGGTGACCTCCAACGGCAAGAGCGTGGCCCCCAACGCCCTGGAGGAGCGGGTGCGTTCGCATCCGCTGGTGGCGCAGTGCGTGCTGGTGGGCAACGACCGGCCCTATATCGCGGCGCTGCTCACGCTGGACATGGAGGGGGTCGCGCACTGGCTGTCGATGCGCGGGCGTCCGCAGCTGCGGGCGGCCGACCTGGTGAACGACGCGGACCTGACGGCGGAGGTGCGCCGGGCGGTGGTGGCCGCCAACACCCTGGTCTCGCAGGCCGAGGCGATCCGCAACTTCCGGGTGCTGGCGGAGCAGTTCACGGAGGAGCAGGGGCTGCTGACCCCCTCGCTGAAGCTGAAGCGGCGGGCGATCGAGAAGGCGTACGCGAGGGAGGTGGCGGCCCTCTACCAGGCATGACGTTCCCTTCCGATGGATTCTGACGGGCCATCACTTTACCGCGTCATCGATATTGACGATCCGTCAGGTACCGCACAGAATGCGGGGATTCCGACCGGAGGGGATCCCTTACATGTTGCGACCGATCCGCACCCTGGCCGCCGCGGCAGCGGCCCTCGCGCTCGTCTCCGCCTGCAACTCCACCTCCGACGGCACCGCCCCCGGAAAGCCCGGAGCCGCCGGGAACTCCCGCGGGGTGACCGGCGAATCCATCAAGGTCGGCGGCATCGTGTCGATGACCACCGCCAGCGGCTACAGCAAGAAGGACACCGACCTCGGGGCCAAGGCCCGGTACCTCAGAGCCAACGCCGAGGGCGGCGTCCACGGACGCAGGATCGACTACCTCGGCGCGGAGGACGACGGCCAGGACCCGGCGAAGAACCTGGCGGCCGCCCGCAAACTCGTCCAGCAGGACAAGGTCTTCGCGGTCTCCCCCATGAGCTCGGTGACCTTCTCCGGGGCCGACTTCCTGGAGCAGGAGAAGGTCCCCACCTTCGGCTGGGGCACCCTGCCCGCCTTCTGCGGTCCGAAGTACATCTACGGGTTCAACGGCTGCCTGGTCCCCACCCCCGGCGGCACCCTCAACCAGACCTGGCCCGAGGGCATCGCCCAGATCCTCGGCGGGGCCCGGGGCAGATCGGTCGCCGTCATAGCCAACGACAGCGACGCCGGGAAGTTCGGCATCCGCACCTTCCAGCAGGGCTTCACCAGCGCCGGGTTCACGGTCTCCTACGCCAAGGCCTCCGTACCCGGCACGGCCGTGCCGAACGACTGGTCCGCGTACGTGAAGGAGATCATGGAGAGCAACGGCGGCAAGGCCCCGGACGCCGTGGTCTCCGTCATGCAGACCCCCAACAACATCGGGCTGTTCACCGCGCTCAAGCGCAGCGGCTACAAGGGCCTGCTCTCCGACCCGACCGACTACGACCCGGGCCTGCTCGCCAAGGACGCCACCAAGCAGGCCCTCGACGGTGTGCACGTCCTGCTCCAGTTCCAGCCCTTCGAGTCCACCGATCCGCAGATGGCGCAGTTCAAGGCCGACATCAAGGCGGCCGCGGGCGGCCAGGAAGTACCGCTCAACATGCACATGTTGACCGGGTACATGTCGGCCGACCTGTTCGTGTCCATCGCGAAGAAGGCGGGCAAGGACCTGACCGTCGAGTCCTTCCAGGCCGCTGCGCAGAGCTTCTCCGACACCGGCACTCTCGTCGGCGACCGGTCGGAGCCCAAGGGGCAGAAGGACAGCTTCGGCTGCGGGGCACTCGTACAGCTCAAGAACGGCGCGTACGAGGTCTCCGTCCCGTTCAAGTGCTACGAGCCCATCCCCTTCAAGTAGGGGAGCCGGCATGGGAGATCTGCTCGTCTTCGTACTGAGCGGTCTGGTCTCCGGCGCCCTGTACGCACTGCTCGCCACCGGGCTGGTGCTGTCGTACTCGGCGTCCGGGCTGTTCAACTTCGCGCACGGGGCCACCGCCTACCTGTGCGCGCTCACCTTCTACGAGTTGCACTCGGGGCTCGGGTGGCCCGCCGTCCCCGCGGCGCTGCTGGTGGTGCTCGTGCTGGCCCCGGCCCTGGGCTGGGGGCTGGACCGGCTGATGTTCCGGCGGCTCGCGCGGGTCGGCGAGACCGCGCAGATCGTCGCCACCATCGGCCTGCTGGTGGCCCTGCCGGCCGCCGGGCTGTGGGCGGTGGAGCTGCTGGCCGACGCGGGCGCGCCCGTGAAACCGGCGGAGAACCAGTTCGGGCTGCCGGGGGTGGGGCCGAGCCCCGCGAAGTCCTGGCAGCTCGCGGAGGGCGTCGGCATCGACTCCGACCAGCTGATCACCTGGGTGGTGACGGCGCTGATGGCGGTGGCCCTGTGGGTGCTGATGCGGCACACGCGGCTGGGGCTGCGGCTGCGCGCCGCCGTCGACAACCGGTCGCTGACCGAGCTGCGCGGGATCAGCGCCGACCGGCTGTCCTCGGTGGCCTGGATGATCGCGTCGGGGCTGGCCGGGCTGGCGGGTGTGCTGGCCACGCCCCTGCTGGGGCTGTCGGCGCACGACTTCACCCTGTTCCTGTTCGTCTCGGCGACCGCGGCTGTCATCGGGCGGTTCGCCTCCGTGCCGCTCGCCTTCGCGGGCGGACTGGGCTTGGGCGTCCTGCAGAACCTGGTGGCCGGGTACGCGTCCTTCGCCGAGCGGATCACCGGCTTCCGCACCGCGGTGCCCTTCCTGATCCTCTTCGCGGGCCTGCTGGTGCTCACCCGGCGGGCCCGGACCGCGGGGGTCGCGGCCGCGGACGCACCGCCGGTGGACCATCTGGCCGGAGCGTCCTGGGGCCGGCGGTGGGGGGTGTGGGCGGCGGGCGCGGGACTGCTCTGCGTCGCCTTCTACACCGTGACGACCCCCTTCTGGAGCGGGCTGCTGGCGCAAGGGCTGGCCATCGCCCTGGTGTTCATGTCCTTCACCGTGGTGACCGGGCTCGGGGCGATGGTCTCGCTGGCCCAGGCCACCTTCGTGACCGGTGCCGCGCTGGTCGCCGGGCTGCTGATGAGCCGGGGCTGGCCGTTCGTCGCGGCGCTGGCGGTGGGCACCTGCGTGGCGGCCCTGCTGGGGGCACTGGCCGCGCTGCCCGCGCTGCGCCTCGGCGGGCGGTCGCTGGCACTGGCGACCCTGGCGCTGGCCTTCCTCGCCGACCAGGTGCTGTTCCAGCTGAGGTGGCTGCGCAACGGGGATGCGGGATGGCCTGTCCCCCGGCCGGTGTTCGGGCCGGTGGACCTGTCCGACGACCGGGCGCTGGGGGTGGCCCTGGTGGTCCTGGTCTGCCTGGCCGCCGCCGCGCTGAGCGCGCTGCGCCACTCCCCGTCGGGGCGGGCGATGCTGGCCGTACGGTCGGCGCCCGCGGCGGCGATGGCCTCGGGGGTGTCCGTACTGCGCACGAAGCTGCTGCTGTTCACGCTGTCGGCCGGGCTGGCCGGGTTCGGGGGCGTCATGTACGCCTCGTACAACACCCGGATCACGGCGACGGACTTCACGGCGATGACGGGGCTGGTGTGGCTGGCGGTCGTGGTGGCCGCGGGCGTGCGCAGACCGCAGTACGCGGTGGTGGCGGGGCTGGTGTTCGCCGTGGCTCCGCGGGTGCTGGCGGACTACGTGACGGCCTCGGCCCATCTGCCGGTGATCCTTTTCGGCCTCGCCGGGCTGGCTCTCGCCAACGACCCGGACGGCTATTGCGCGGCCGTGCCGGTGCGGTTGGCTCGGCGGCGCGCCGCTTCTCGGGGCTCCGCCCCGGACCCCGCGCCTCAAACGCCGGCGGGGCTGGATGTGGGGGCTCCGCCCCCGAACCCCCGCGCCTCAAACGCCGGCGAGGCTGAATTCGCGCCCGCCCTGGAGCTGCGCTCCGTCAAGGCCGGGTACGACGGCGGGCTCGTCCTGCACGGGGTCGACCTCGCCGTGCGGAAGGGGGAGATCCTCGCCGTGCTCGGGCCCAACGGGGCCGGGAAGAGCACCGCGTGCCGGGTGGCTGCCGGGCTGCTTCCCGTAGCGGCCGGCTCCGTCCACGTGGGCGGGCGGGACGCGACCTCCGACGGGGCCGTGCGCCGGTCGCGGGCCGGGGTGCTGCTCGCCCCCGAGGGGCGCGGGATCTTCCCCGCGCTCACCATCGAGGAGAACCTGGCCCTGTACCTCGGGGAGGCCGATGCCCGGGCCGCCGTATACGACCGGTTCCCCCGGCTCGCGGAGCGGCGCGGGATCCCCGCCGGCGCCCTGTCCGGCGGGGAGCAGCAGATGCTCGCCCTGGCTCCGCTGCTCCAGCGGCCGCCCGGGGTGCTGATCGCCGACGAGCCCTCGCTCGGGCTCGCTCCGCGCGTCGTGGACGAGGTGTACGCGCTGCTCACCGAGCTCCGCGACGCCGGGACCGCGCTGCTGCTGGTGGAGGAGAAGGCTGCCGAGATCCTCGGGATCGCCGACACCGTCGCCTACCTCTCCCAGGGCCGGGTCTCCTGGTGCGGCCCGCGGGCCGAGGTGGAGACGGACCGGCTCACCGAGGCCTACCTGGGGATGGCGCCATGAGCGGATACGTACTCCAGGCCCGCGGCGTCAGCGTCCGGTTCGGCGGTGTCAGGGCGCTGACGGGGGTGGACCTCGGGGTCCGGGCCGGCGAGGTGTGCGGGCTGATCGGGCCGAACGGGGCGGGGAAGACCACGCTGTTCGACGTGCTGTCCGGGATCCGGCGGCCCGACGAGGGGCGGTTGCTGCTGGACGGGACGGACATCACCCGCCGCTCCCCCGTCTGGCGGGCCCGGCACGGGATGCGCCGGACCTTTCAGCGCCAGCAGCTCTTCGGGCAGCTCAGCGTCGCCGACAACCTGCTGGTGGCGCAGGAGTGGCGGGGCGGCGGAGGCGGCCTCGCCGCCGACCTCACCGGATTCCCGGCGCGCCGGGCCCGGGAGCGGGACCGGCGGGCCCGGGGCGAGCGGGTGCTGGCGGGCTGCGGGATCGGCGCGCTCGGGACGGCGTACGCGGGCGGGCTGCCCGTCGGGCAGGGCCGGATGGTGGAGCTGGCCCGCGCGGTGGCCGATCCGCCGCGGGTGCTGCTGCTGGACGAGCCCGCCTCCGGCATGTCGGCGCCCGAGCGCGAGCGGCTCGCCGCGGTGGTCCGGCGGCTGGCCGCGCAGGAGGGCTGCGCGGTGCTGCTCGTGGAGCACAACGTGGCCTTCGTGATGGACCTGTGCACCCGGGTGGTCGTACTGGACCTCGGGACGGTGCTCGCCGAGGGCACACCGGCGGAGGTCCGGTCGGACGCGCTCGTCCGGGAGGCGTATCTCGGGAGCTCCCCCGGCGCGCCGTGAGGACCGCGCCGGGCGGCGGGAATACGTCGTACGAGGGGCCGGTTGTGGCCCCTCGTACGACCGCCGCATCACCGACCCGAGGGAACTACCCGACGTGAATCAGGTCCCCACCGTCCAGCTCAACAACGGCACGCTCATGCCCCGGCTCGGCTTCGGCGTCTGGCAGGTGCCGGACGCGGAGGCGGAGCGCGCCGTCGCGACCGCGCTGGAGGCCGGCTACCGCAGCATCGACACGGCGGCCGTCTACGGCAACGAGGGCGGCACCGGCAAGGGCCTCGCCGCCTCCGGGGTGGCCCGCGAGGACCTGTTCGTCACCACCAAGCTGTGGAACGGGCCGAAGCAGACCTGGGACCGGGACGCGGTGCTGCGCGCCTTCGACGACTCCCTCGGCAAGCTGGGCCTCGACCACGTCGACCTGTACCTGATCCACTGGCCGCGCCCGATGCGCGAGGACTTCGTCTCCATCTGGCGGACCTTCGAGGAGATCGCCGCGAGCGGCCGTGCCAAGGCCGTCGGCGTGTCCAACTTCCGCCCGGCGGACCTGGAGCGGATCGCCCGGGAGAGCGCGCTGGTCCCGGCCGTGAACCAGATCGAGCTGCACCCGCTGTTCCCGCAGGCCGAGCTGCGCGCCGTACACGCCGAGCGCGGGATCGCCACCGAGGCCTGGTCCCCGCTGGGGCAGGGCAAGGAGCTGCTGACCCTCCCGGCCGTCACCGGGATCGCCGCCAAGCACGGCCGCAGCGCCGCTCAGGTGGTGCTGCGCTGGCACCTCCAGCTCGGGAACGTCGTGATCCCGAAGTCCGTGACCCCCTCGCGCATCCGGGAGAACCTGGACGTCTTCGGCTTCGAGCTGGACGCGGCCGACATGGCCGCGCTGGACGCCCTGGGCTCGGGCGCGGCGGCCCGCCGGATCGGTCCGGACCCGGCCGTCTTCGACGTGTGAGCGGCGGCCGCGTGAACCTTTCCGAGGGGCTGTTCAGGATCCGCAACGTGCAGAGCGGGCTGGTGCTCCAGCTGGAGGGCGCCTCCCGGGTGCGGGTCGGCCCCGACGGGCCGCCCGCTCCGGCGGCGGCCCGCCGGTGGCGGATCTCGCCGGTGCACAGCGGTGGCGGGATCTTCCATGTGGTCAGCGAGGACAACGACCGGCGGCTGGACGTCGCGAACGCCTCGACGGACAGCGGCGCCCGGGTGCAGGTGTGGCGGGCCAACGCCTTCGGCGCGCAGGAGTGGATCGTCGAGGAGCACCTCGACGATCCGGGCGTGGTGTCCCTGATCGCGTGCATCAGCGGTCTGTCGCTGGAGGCCGATGAGGAGGGCCGGGTCCGGCAGGTCGAGGACACCGATTCCCCCGCCCAGTGGTGGCGGCTGGAGCCGCTCTGACCCGGGGCCGGCCGGCGGGGACCGGGGCCGGCCGGGTCGGACAGTGCGCGACCCGGTGAACCTTTCCGGTCACAGCACCAGGCGGGTGCGGGGTGTGGGGCGGGGACGCTCCAGAGCGTCTCCTCGGCTCGCGCACTTAGCCCATGCTGCGAATGTCCGGCCCGGGTTGCGCGCTCGTCCTGCGGGGACTCTCCTGCGCGACCCCGCCCCACGCCTCGGCTCCGGAAGCGGGCCCTGGCGACCGTCGGAAGCCGTGGTGGAGGGGAGTGGGGCCGCGCAGGGGTGTCCCCGCAGGACGAGCGCGCAACCTGGGCCGAGGGCGTCGGATCGGGCTCAGGCCGCGAGCCGAGGAGACAGCCCGGAGGGGCACCGCGGACCGACCCCACCGACCAGGCCCCACCGAAACGAGCCCAACCCCCGCCAAGCCGCCCGCAGGGGCCCGGTATCGGGGAGCGGGCCGGCATCAGCTCGCGCCGTGCGCCGGGGCGAGGGCTTCGACGCGTTCGGCGAGGGCGAAGTCGGCTTCCGTCACGGCGCCGCCGGCGTCGTGGGTGTTCACCGACAGGCGGACGGTGTGGTAGCCCAGGGTCAGGTCGGAGTGGTGGTTCAACTCCTGTTGCACGGAGGCGATGTGGGCGACCAGGGCGCTCGCCGCGAAGTGCGAGCCCAGTCGGTAGGTACGGAAGATCCGGTCGTCCTCGAAGGCCCAGCCCGGGAGTTCCCGCAAGCGGTCCTCGATCTCCTTCTGCGACAGCGGCTCACTCGGCATGCACCGGCTCCTTTTCCCGTGACGTGGAGTCAAGGTTCGCACAGCACGCGCCGGTGTGAACCTTTCGCGCCATAGTGCGCTCGGGTACTTCCGTGCCTTCCGTGCCGGGCGCGGCCCCCCTATGCTCCTGCGCCGGACGAGACTGTTACCAGCGGTAACGAGGGGGCACCGGATGACCGGCACGGGAAGTTCCAGGCGCACGTTCATGGCGGGCGCGGCTGCCGGGGCCGGGGCCCTGGCGGCCGCCGGGGCCGCGGCGGTCCCGGCGGCGGCGGCCGGCACCGCTGCCGGCGCGGCCGCTGCCGCCGCTCCTGCGACACCGCCGAACGGCCGCAGCGTCGCCGTACTCGGCGGCGGGGTCGCGGGCCTGACGGCCGCCCACGAACTGGCGGAGCGCGGCTACGCCGTCACGGTGTACGAGCGCCGGGCGCTCGGCGGCAAGGCCCGCAGCATGGACGTGCCCGGCAGCGCCCGCGGCGGGCGCCGGCCCCTGCCCGCCGAGCACGGCTTCCGCTTCATCCCCGGCATCTACCACAACCTGCCCGACACGATGCGGCGCATCCCCTTCCCCGGGAACCCGAACGGGGTGTGGGACAACCTCGTCGCACCGCCCGAGATGATGTTCGCCCGGGCCGGGGGCCGCGAGGACCTGCGCGCACCCATCCCGTGGCCCGGCCACTCCGCCGCCGAGCTGACGCCCGACGAGCTGCGGCGCGCCCTCGGCGGCATCCTGCAGACCCTGGTCCGCCTCCCCGTGCACGAGACGGCGTACTTCGTCGACCGCGTGCTCGTCTTCCTCACCAGCTGCGACGAGCGGCGCGACGAGGTGTGGGAGCACACGCCCTGGTGGGACTTCGTGCGCGCGGGGCGGATGTCCTCCGAGTACCAGCGGATCCTCGCCGTCGGCATCACCCGCAACATCGTGGCCACCAAGGCCGAGGAGGCCTCCACCCGTACCGTCGGCACCCTCGGCGAGGCCTTCGTCTTCAACGCGCTCGGCCGCGGCGCTGACGGCCCGCCCGACCGGATCCTCAACCTGCCGACCAACGAGGCCTGGATCGACCCCTGGGAGGCCCATCTGCGCTCCCTCGGGGTGGAGTTCAAGGTCGGCTGGACGGTACGCGAGGTGCGGTACGGGAGCGGCCGGGTGAGCGGGGTCGTGGTCCTGGACCCGGCCGGGGCGCCTCGGACCGTCACCGCCGACCACTACGTGTCGGCCCTGCCCGTCGAGCACGCCCGCCGCACCTGGAGCGCGGGCCTGCGGGCCGCCGATCCGATGCTGGGGCGCTGCGACGCGCTGGAGACCGACTGGATGACGGGCATCCAGTTCTATCTCACCGAGCGGGCCCCGCTGGTGCACGGGCACGTCAACTGCATCGACTCCGCCTGGTCGTTGACCGCGATCCAGCAGGCGGAGCACTGGCCGTCCCGCGACTTCCCCGCACACTACGGGGACGGCAGGGCGGTGGACTGCCTGTCGGTGGACATCTCGGAGTGGGACAAGCCGGGGATCCTGTACGGGAAGACGGCCAAGCAGTGCACCCGCGAGGAGGTGGCGCGGGAGGTGTGGGCGCAGCTGAAGGCCTCCCTCAACGACACCGGGAGGACCGTGCTGGCCGATTCCGCGCTGCACTCGTGGTTCCTGGACCCGGGCGTGGACGGGCTCGGCACCCCGAACCCCACGAACGAGGACGAGCTGCTGATCCACCCGACCGGCACCTTCCACAACCGGCCGAGCGCGGGCACCCGCGTCCCGAACTTCTTCCTCAGCGGGGACTACGTGGCCGTCGACATCGACCTGGCCACGATGGAGGGGGCCAATGCCTCGGCCCGCGCGGCGGTCAACAGCCTGCTGGACCGCGACGGCTCGACGGCCGCCCGGTGCACGGTGACGCCGCTGTACCGGGCGCCGGGGGTGGAGGCCGCCCGGCGGCACGACCGGTGGCGCTACCGGCTCTGCCTGCGCAACCTCTTCGACCTGGGATGAGCGCGCCCGGCCGGGCCGGTCAGGAGCTAACGTCGTGGACATGACGACGGCGAAGGTGGGCACGCTGCTGCGCGGCTGGCGGGAGCGGCGCGGAATCAGCCAGCTGGAGCTGGCGGGACGCGCCGACTCCTCCTCCCGGCACATCAGCTTCGTGGAGAACGGGCGGTCCCGGCCGAGCGAGGAGATGGTGCTGCGGCTGGCGGACCATCTGGACGTGCCGGTCCGGGACCGCAACGCGCTGCTGCTGGCGGCCGGTTACGCGCCCCGGTACCCGCACACCCCGCTGGACGATCCGTCGATGGGGGTGCTGCGCGAGGGCCTGGAGCGGCTGCTGACCGGCTACGAGCCGTATCCGGCGCTGGTCGTGGACGGGACCTACACGGTGGTGGCGGCGAACCGGGGCATCGCGATGCTGATGGAGGGGATGCCCGGTCACCTGCTGGCGCCGCCGCTGAACTCCATGCGGCTCACCCTGCACCCGGAGGGGCTCGCCCCGCGGATCCACAACCTGCGGGAGTGGCGCGGGCACCTGCTGGACCAGATGGAGCGGCAGATCGCCCTGTCGCGCTCGGAGCCGCTGCGCGCGCTGTACGAGGAGGTCGCGGCCTATCCCGTGGCGGACCGGCCGGGCGGGCACGACCCCGGGACCACTGAACCGGAGGAGGCGATTCCGTACATCGCCCTGCCGCTGCGGATCGAACACGACGGGCACCTGCTGTCCTTCGTCTCCTCCATCTCCACCTTCAACACGCCGATGGACGTGACCGTCGCCGAGCTGGCCGTCGAGACCCTGCTCCCCGCCGACCCGGCGACGGCGAAGTACCTGCACTCACTGAGCTCCTGAGCTCCTGAGCCGACGGCCATGCCAACCTTTCTTGAGCCCGAGGGCAGCAAAGGTTGGGGGCGCCCTGGTTCGGCGAAGGGTTGGGGGCTAGGCTTCACCCAGCCCAGAACACTCGAACTCCTTCTCGACTCACGGAGAATCCGCAGGTGCGAGCCGCCGCCCGACCCGCCCTCGCCGCAATCTGGCGTCGTATCGAGGAGCTGGCGGAGCAGCGCGGCAAGGATCCCGCCGAGGTGCTGGCCGTGGAGCGGCTGAGCTGCCTGTCCGGGGTCGAACCCGGCCGGATCCGCGGGGTGGTGGCGGGCACGGTCCGCGAGCTGCCGCTGGACCAGCGGGTGCACCGGCGGTTCCTGCGCCTGCGGGCCACCCGGCGCGACAAGCACGGCCGGGAGTGGCCGCTCGCCGCCATCGCCGACGACTTCGGCGCGCCCGGCGCCTCCCTCGGCCCCCTCAACGCGGGCACCGGACTGCCCCGGCTGGGCCACGCGGCCGGCGTACAGCGCTTCTTCGGGGTCTACGCGGGCTTCCTGCTCGCCGACAGCAAGAGCGCGGTGGAGCGGGCCCTGGCCCTCACGTCAGCCAGCGCCCCGGACCGCGGGGACGACATGGAGCACCTGTCCTACCTGACGGGCATGACCCCGCACGCCATCCGGCTGACCCTCGACGGCAGTCCGCCCCGGCTGTCTCTGAAGGAGCAGGTGCACCAGCGGTTCGAGCACCTGCGCCGCACCCGGCTCCGCGAGGACGGCCAGCCCCACGCGCTGGCCGCCATCGCCAAGTCCTTCGACGCGTCGGGGCAGTCCCTGACCCGGCTCGCCCAGCGCGAGGGCCTGCCGAACCTGGCGGCGGCCGCCGGGATCCAGCGCTTCTACGGCGTCGAGGGCGGCTTCCTGCTCGCCGAGGACGCCGAGGCGCTCGCGGCCGTGCTGTCCGGGATCGAGCGCGAACTGGAGTCCGCCGAGCGGGAGGCGGAGAACCCGATGCTGGCGGTGATGCGGGGGCACGACGTACGGAGCATCGTCACCCGGGCCGGGCGGCTGTCCCCGCAGGGCTGGAAGTCACTGGCCGACCACTTGGACGATCTCCTCGCACGCGAGGGGCAGCTCGGACTTCCGGGCACGAACGGCGGGGCACCGGCCGAGGGCCGCCCCGCCGAGGGGGGAACGCCATGAGGACCACGCGGGCCATGCGGAGGCTGGGCTGCGATCTGCTGGAGGACGCGCGGCTGGCGCCGCCGGCGGATGCCACCGAGATCATCGCGCACGTGTGCGCCGCGTACGGCCGACGGCGCGGCGGGCGGGCCGTGGACTTCCGCTTCGCCCCGTTCCCGCCCGGCACCGCCAGCGGGCTCTGGCTCCAGATGGACGAGCGCGATCTCCTCGTCATCGAGGAACGCACCCGGCCCGAACACCAGCTCGTCATCGCCTGCCACGAGTTATGGCACGTGGACGAGGGCACTTGCGACAGCCACGGACCGGGCATGGCGGTGGCCGCGCGGCTGACGGGGCACAGCGGCGGACTCGCCGAGCTGCTGCGCTCGCAGGCCGGGCTGAGCTCGGTGGTTCGGCAGGCGGCCGCCCGGGCCGACCAGGAGGATCCGGCGGAGATCCGGGCCGAGATCTTCGGCCTGCACCTCGGCAAGATCCTCAAGGGGTACCTGCCGCCACCCCGGGAAGAACAGTTCCCCGAGGCGATCGAGCGCATCAAGACCTCGCTCGGCTGGGGACGTTGAGCGCCGCGCCGGCGGCCGGCCCAGAGCACGACCTGGGCGGACGCGGGCCGTGCGCCACCTCGCCGAGCAACTTCCCCGCCGATGCCCTTCGCACGGCCCTGACAGAGAGCACCACACGATGACCCAGTCTTCCCCGCCCCGCCACGCCGTCGTCATCGGCGGCAGTATGGCCGGCCTGCTCGCGGCCGCCGTGCTCGCCGAGCACGCGACGGTCACGATCATCGACGCGGACAGCCTGCCGGAGCGCCCGGCCCCCCGGCGCGGACTCCCGCAGGCCCGGCACGTCCACGTCATGTGGTCCGGCGGGGCACGCGCCATCGAGGAGATCCTCCCGGGCATCACCGCGGACTGGACGGCGGCGGGCGCGATCCGCCGCAGCCTGCCCACCGACCTCGTCACGAAGACGGCCCAGGGCTGGATCCCGCGTTTCGGCGAGAAGCAGTTCAACATCTCCTGCAGCCGCGACCTCCTCGACTCGGTGGTCCGTGCCCGGGTGGCCGGCCTGACCGGGGTCTCCACCCTCCAGCAGAGCCGGGTCAGCGGCCTGGAGGGCACGGCGGCCCGGGTCACCGGCGTCCGCGTCGACACCCCGGAGGAGGCGGGCAGGCTGATCGCCGCCGACCTGGTGGTCGACGCGAGCGGACGCGGTTCGCGCGCCCGGACCTGGCTCCAGGAACTCGGGGTCAGCGGCATCAGGCGGGCCGAGGTCGACTCCGGACTGGTCTACGCGACGCGGATCTTCGAGGCGCCCGCCGGAGCCCACGAGGCGAACTTCCCCATCGTCAACGTGCAGTCCGACCCGCGCGTGCACGTACCCGGCCAGACGGCCACCATCGTGCCCATCGAGAACGGCCAGTGGCAGGCCACCCTGTCCGGCACCCGGGGCGGCCAGCCGACCGGCGACCCCGACCAGTTCATCCCCTTCGCCAAGGGCATCCGGGACCCGATCGTCGGTGAACTCCTGGAGGGCAAGAAGCCGCTGACGGACGTCGCCGTCACCCAGGGCACCGCCAACCGCCGGATCTACTTCGAGAAGGCCGACCTGCCCGACGGCTTCTTCGCCGTCGGCGACTCGGTCGCCACCTTCAACCCGCTGTACGGGCAGGGCATGACGGTCGCCGCCCAGGGACTGCTGGCCGTACGCGCCCTGCTGCGCGCCAAGGGCGGGCTCGCCCACCCCTCCCTGGGCCGCGAGGCGCAGCGGGCGCTCGCCCCGCAGGTGAGCACCGCCTGGGAGCTGGCCACCTCGCAGGACATCCTCTACCCCGGCGCCACGGGGATGCGGCCGCGGGCGGGCGCGGGGGCCCTCAACGCGTACGTCGACCGGCTGATGACGGGCGCCACCACCCGGGAGACGCTCACCGCGGCCTTCCTCCAGGTGATCACGATGAGCAGCGCGCCCACGTACTGGCTGCGTCCCTCGGTGATCTGGCGCGTGCTGCGCGCCTCGGACCGGGACGCCCTGAAGGCGCCGCCGGTGACGGCGGCCGAGCGGATCGTCGCCGGTCTCGACCGGGGGGCCGACCCGGTGGGCCCGGCCGACCCCGTCGGCCGGGCCAGATGAATGACGGCCTCATCCTCTACGTGCCGGGCGCGGTCCTGATCCTGGTGCTCCTCGCCAAGGCTCCGACGCTGCGCCGGGGCTGGGACCAGCCGCTGATGCGGGCGGTCTGCGCGCTGCTCGTCGTCGGCTCCCTGGTCATGTTCCTGGCGGCGCCGCCGACGATCGCCGCGGTCAACCGCCTCACCGGGGTGGTCAACTTCTCGGCGCCGCTCGTGTTCGGGGTGCTCACCGCCTTCTCGGGCTCCTGCGTGGTGCTGGTCCTGCAGTGGGGAGGCGGCCCGCCGGCCGTGGTCCGGCGGGCGACGCGGCTGACGGTGGCCGCCTTCGGCGGGGTGTCGCTGCTGATCGTCGTCCTGTTCGTGATCGGCGACGCGCCCGTGGAACGGCTGCGCGACCTGGACACGTACTACGCCAACACGCCGTGGATCCGCGAGATGATCATCTGCTACCTGCTCGCGCACACGGTCGGCAGCTCGGTCCTTACGGGGCTGTGCGCGAAATGGCTGATGAGCGCCGACCACTCGCTGCGGCCGCTGCGCAGCGGACTGGCCCTGATCGTCTTCGGCGGGCTGCTGGACCTCGGCTACCTCGTCGTGAAGTGGGCCGCGCTGGGTGCCCGCTGGACCGGGCGCGACTGGGACCTGCTGTCCACGCACGTGGCCCCGCCGCTGGCCTCCGGGGCGGCCCTGATGGTCGGTACGGGCTTCATCGTGCCCCTGGTCGGCGGATCGCCGGCCTGGCGGGACTTCAGCCGGTACCGGCGGCTGCACCCGCTGTGGAAGGCGCTGCGCGGCTTCGCCGCCTCCAGCGTCCGCACGGTGCCGCTGACCTGGTGGTCGCCGGTGGGGATCCGGCTGATCCACCGGGAGTCCGTCATCGACGACGGGATCCTGGCCCTGGCCCCCTGGTTCGACCCCGCCGTGCGGCGGGCCGCGTACGAGGCCGCGCGCGGGCAGGGCCTGTGCGAGGCGCGGGCCGCGGTGGTGGCGGACGCGGCCGTGCTGGCCGCGGCCTGCCAGGGCCGGGCGGCCGGTGCCGGGCCCGGGCACCCGGACCCGTACCGCCTGGACAGCAGGCCGCTGACCGCCCTGTCCCGGGAGTTCCGCCGCTCCCCCGTCGTCGCCGCTGCGCGCCGGGCCGCGGCCACGGCCGCGCAGAGCTGAGGGCCGGGGCCCGAGGCCAGGGCGGCCGGCGCCGTCAGAGGGCCGCGAGGTCCAGGCCGGCCTGCGCTGCGGCCGCCTGGACGGTCTGCTCCAGCAGGACGGCGATGGTCATCGGGCCGACCCCGCCCGGTACGGGGGTGATCAGCGAGGCCCGGGCGGCGGCCGACTCGAAGTGGACGTCGCCGACGTTGCCCTCGTTGTACCCGGCGTCCAGGACCACCGCGCCCGGCTTGATGTCCTCGCCGCGGATGAACTCGGCCTTGCCGACGGCGGCGACCAGCACGTCGGCCTGGCGCACGATCGAGGGCAGGTCCTGGGTGCGCGAGTGGCAGTAGGTGACGGTGGCGTTCTGCTCCAGCAGCAGCATCCCGGCGGGCTTGCCCAGGATCGCGCTGCGGCCGACGACGACGGCGTGCTTGCCGGTCAGGTCCACGTCGTAGGCGGCGAGCAGCCGCATGATCCCGCCCGGGGTGCAGGAGACGAATCCCGGCAGGCCGAAGCCCATGGCGGCGAAGGAGTGCATGGTGACCCCGTCGACGTCCTTGCCCGGGGCGATGGCCTCGAAGGCGGCCCGCTCGTCGATGTGGTGCGGGACGGGGTGCTGGAGCAGGATCCCGCTGATCTCGGGGTCCTCGGAGAGCGCGGTGAGGGTGGCCACCAGTTCCTCGGTGGTGGTGGCGGCCGGCAGCTCCACGTGGCGGGAGGTGATCCCGGCCTTGGCGCAGCGGTTCTGCTTCATGCGTACGTAGGTCACGGACGCGGGGTCCTCGCCGACCAGGACGGTCGCGAGGCAGGGCGCGGTGCCGGTGCGCTCGGTGATCTTCGCCGCGTGGGCGGCGGTCTGCTCCGAGATGCGCCGCGCGAGGGCGGTGCCGTCCATCAGCTGGGCAGTGGCGGTCGTCATGGGGTCTCCTGAACGTCGCTGCGGATCGCGGTCGCGGTTCGCCCAGGCGCGCGGCAGTCGACATACGGGAGTACGCCGGGCCGCTCCCCGGTGGTGATCCACCCGAACGCCAGTCACGGCCCGCCGTCCACTGTAGTCGACATATCCGGTGGTTGACCGGCGCCCGACCTGGGACGATCTAGACATGACGCGCACTTTCGACCACCTCGTCGCCGAAGCCGAATCGGTCTCCGTGGACGGCTGGGACTTCTCCTGGCTCGACGGCCGGGCCACCGAGCAGCGTCCCTCCTGGGGCTACCAGGGGCTGCTGCGGGAGCGCCTGGCCGGGGTCCGCTCCGTGCTCGACATCCAGACCGGCGGCGGCGAGGTGCTCGCCGGGGCCGGTCCGCTGCCCCCGCTGACGGTGGCCACCGAGTCCTGGCCGCCCAACGTCCAGAAGGCCACGGAGCTGCTGCACCCGCTCGGCGCGGTCGTGGTCGTCGACACCGACGAGCCGCCGCTGCCCTTCGGGGACGGGGCCTTCGAGCTGGTCACCAGCCGGCATCCGGTGACCATCTGGTGGGACGAGATCGCGCGCGTGCTGCTGCCGGGCGGCTCCTACCTCTCGCAGCAGGTCGGTCCGGCGAGCGTCTTCGAGCTCGTCGAGTACTTCCTCGGCCCGCAGCCGGAGGATGTCCGGCGCGGCCGGCACCCCGACGACGCAGTGACCGAGGCCACGTCGGCCGGGCTGGAAGTGGTCGATCTGCGCTCCGAACGCCTGCGCACGGAGTTCCACGACATCGGAGCCGTGATCTACTTTCTACGGAAGGTGATCTGGATGGTGCCCGGCTTCACGGTCGGGCAGTACCGGGACCGGTTGCGCGAGCTGCACGAACGGATCGAACGCGAAGGCCCGTTCATCGCGCACACCGCCCGTTTCCTCATCGAGGCCCGCAAAACGGGCTGACCGCGGGGCCGGACGGATCCGCGCCGAAATCGGTTGCGCGGCCACAGCGTGGCGCAGGTCACTCAATTCAGCGCGTAACGAATCGACTCGGGCGTGCGATGAACCGACAGGTGTCCTCGCGCGGCCCCGGAATACAGACCCCCCTCGGGTCTGTTTCCCGAGTTCGCGCGATGATGTCCCGTCCACCCCATATCTGTTCGCAACGAGAGGCTCCTTGTGTCGCTCAGCCCGTCCCGTACGTTCCCTCCGGAGATCGCCGAATCGGAGGCCCTCGTCGCGCTCGTCGAGCGCGGCCGCGAGCAGGGTCACATCAACGGTGACGACGTGCGCCAGGCCTTCGAGGCCGGCCGCATCCCGGTGGACCAGTGGAAGCGGGTCCTGCGCAGCCTGAACCAGGTCCTGGACGAGGAGGGTGTCGCCCTCCACGTCAGCGCGGCCCCCGCCACCAAGGCTGCCGCCAAGAAGCCCCGCAAGGCCGCCGCCCCCGCCCGCACCGTGGCCAAGAAGGCCGCCGCCGCGCCGCGCCCCATCGGCGCGCGCAAGACCGCGGCCGCCCCCGTCGCCGCCGCGGCGGCTATATCGGCCGACACCGAGGCCGCTCCGGCGGACTCGGCGGAGCTCGCCGAGCCGAAGAAGCGCACGGTCAAGAAGGCCGCCGTGAAGAAGACGGCCGTGAAGAAGACCACCGCGGCGAAGAAGACCGGTGCCAAGGACGCCGACGAGGGCGAGACCCCCGTCGCCGAGGGCGAGGACTGGGCCGCCGAGGACCTCGCCGACGAGGCCGAGGAGGAGGCGCCGAAGACCGGCGGCTCCCAGGGCTTCGTCCTGTCCGACGACGACGAGGACGACGCCCCGGCGCAGACGGTCATGGTGGCCGGCGCCACCGCCGACCCCGTCAAGGACTACCTCAAGCTCATCGGCAAGGTGCCGCTCCTCAACGCCGAGCAGGAGGTCGAGCTCGCCAAGCGCATCGAGGCGGGCCTGTTCTCCGAGTACAAGCTCGAAGAGGAGGAGGACCACAAGCCCGCCTTCAAGCGCGAGCTGGAGATCCTCGTCGAGGACGGCCGCCGCGCCAAGAACCACCTGCTGGAGGCCAACCTCCGCCTCGTGGTCTCCCTCGCCAAGCGCTACACCGGCCGCGGCATGCTCTTCCTGGACCTGATCCAGGAGGGCAACGTCGGCCTGATCCGCGCCGTGGAGAAGTTCGACTACACCAAGGGCTTCAAGTTCTCCACGTACGCGACCTGGTGGATCCGGCAGGCGATCACCCGCGCCATGGCCGACCAGTCGCGCACCATCCGCATCCCCGTCCACATGGTCGAGATCATCAACAAGCTGGCCCGTGTCCAGCGCCAGATGCTCCAGGACCTCGGCCGGGAGCCCACTCCGGAGGAGCTGGGCAAGGAACTCGACATGACCCCCGAGAAGGTCATCGAGGTCCAGAAGTACGGCCGCGAGCCGATCTCCCTGCACACCCCGCTGGGTGAGGAGGGCGACAGCGAGTTCGGTGACCTCATCGAGGACTCCGAGGCGGTCGTGCCCGCCGACGCGGTCTCCTTCACCTTCCTCCAGGAGCAGCTCCAGTCCATCCTGGGCACGCTCTCGGAGCGCGAGGCGGGCGTGGTCTCCATGCGCTACGGCCTCAACGACGGCCAGCCGAAGACCCTGGACGAGATCGGCCGCGTGTACGGGGTCACCCGTGAGCGCATCCGCCAGATCGAGTCCAAGACCATGTCGAAGCTGCGTCACCCCTCGCGTTCGCAGGTGCTGCGCGACTACCTCGACTAAACCGGTCGGGAGACGGGCCCTCGGGGCGTGAACGGCAGGGAGGCACCCTGCGGAACCGGACAGGCGTGCTCGCGCCGGATCCGCAGGGTGCCGCACCACCCGTCCGTGATCAGCGGCGTCCCCGGCCGTCGGGTCAGTGGATGACCCGGAAGCTGCGCCAGGGGAGGCTTGCGGGGGCCGTCACGTTCGAGAGGGTGGTGGCGACGTAGATGCCGTCGTCGCGGTCGCTCTTGCGGCAGTCCGGCGTCCGGTACAGGACGACGTCGACGAGGGTGTTGTTCTCCACGTGGGTGGCGCCGTGCGGAACGGCGATGCGGTGGCAGCCCTTCACCAGGGTGTTGGAGTAGCTCACCTCGAGCGTGGAGTCGTGGCCCCGGAAGCTGAGCATGCCCACGGTGCTCCGGCCCAGGCCCGAGCAGGCGGTGGCGGTCAGCAGCAGTGCTGCGACCCCGGTCATGACGCCGATACGCCGGCTGTGGGTCATGGCGCGGTCCTCGTCTGTGCGGTGGCGGCTGTCAATGGCCACAGCCTGCCCCGGCCGGGTGGGGACGGCATCCGGGGTGCGGCCGTCCGGGTGAACGCACCCCGGACGGCCACACCCCGGTACGGGCCTCAGGCGCCGCTGCGGGGCCTCACGCGCCGGTGGGGGCTCCGGCGCGGCGCGCCCGGCGGGCCGACATGACGGCGTGGACCAGGACGCCCGCGAAGAGGAAGAGCACGCCCTGGTAGACGGCCGCGTAGCCGGAACCGGCGACCAGCCACATGGAGAAGCCGAAGGCCAGGCAGGCGAGGACCGCGTCGCGCACCAGCCGGGGGCGGTCGACGCGCGCCGACTGGCCCGTGGCCAGGAAGTAGACCTGGGCGGCGGTGGACAGCAGGTACGGGACGGTGGCCGTGAAGGTGGTGACCAGGACCAGCATCTCGAAGACGCCCTCCGAGCCGGCCGTGTAGTTGTAGACGGTCAGGGCCGAGGCGAGCAGGACCGTGACGAGGACGCCGAGGACCGGTACGCCGCGCTTCTTCGTCGCGAAGGCCTTCGGGAAGAGCCCGTCCTTGGCGGCTGCGTACGGGGTCTGCGCGCTGAGCAGGGTCCATCCGTTGAGGGCGCCCGTGATCGAGACCACCGCGGCGCAGGCGACCACCGTGCCGCCCCAGGTCCCGCCGAACATGGCGTTCACCGCGTCGGTGAAGGGCGCCTGGGAGGTGACGAGGGTGTCGTGGGCGACCAGGCCGAAGACGGCCAGGGTGCCGAGCAGGTAGACGGCGGCGGCGCCGGCCGTGCCCAGGATCGTGGCCCGGCCGACGTTGCGGGCCGGGTCGCGCACCTCGCCCGCGCTGACGGCGGCGGACTCGACGCCGAGGTAGCTGAAGAGCAGGATCGCCGCGGAGGCGGAGACGGCACCGACCGCGCTCTGGTCGGTGGCCCGGAAGGGGCCGAGGTTGTCCGCGTCGAAGAAGAACAGCCCGCCCACGGCCACCAGCAGCAGCGGGACGAACTTCAGCACGGTCGCGACCAGTTGGACCGCGCCGACGTAGCGGGTGCCGGCCAGGTTGGCGAGCGCAGGGAGCCACTGCACGGCCAGCGCGGCCAGGCACATCGACCACTTGTGCGCGCCGACGGCCGGGAACAGCACCGACAGGTAGCCGACCGACGCCACCGCGAGGGCCGCGTTCGACACCCAGCCGGTGATCCAGTAGCTCCAGGCGGCGAGGAAACCGGCGAAGTCCCCGAAGGCGGCGCGGGCGTAGACGTACGGGCCGCCGGTCTGCGGATGCCGCTGCGCGAGCCGGCCGAAGACCAGCGCGAGGGCGACCGCACCGACGGTGAGCAGGGCGAAGGCGAGGAGGCTGATGGTGCCGAAGGGCGCCACCGAGGCGGGGAGGAGGAAGATTCCGCCGCCGATGATGTTGCCCATGACCAGGCAGGTGGCGACGGGAAGGCCGAAGCGGCGCGCGTGCGGATCGCCCTGCGGGCCGGGCCCCGCGGTCCCTATGGTCTCGGCGGGCGGGGCTACGGTGCTGGTCATCGGTGGTGCGCCTCGAAATGTCTCATATGGTGGGCAGGTCGACACATGGTCGGCCACCGCAAAGGCGGCACCAAATCAGCGGATTTCATCCCGTGCGGGCACCCCTGTGGGCGGAAAGGTTGCGCCGCTGCCGCCCTCAGGCCGCGGATCCTCCACCGGCCCCCCGGCGGGCCGCGCGGCGGCCCCGGGTCCGACCGGGACCTGCGGGCCGTCCGCCTCCCGCAGCCAGCGCCGCAGCACCGCGTGCACCGACTCCGCGCCCACCAGCTCCGCGCCCGGGTCGGAGAGGTCCGTCGGCCACATCAGGAACGGGTGCCCCTGCTCACCGCCCAGACCGCCGTGCGAGCCGATCTGCTCCTCGAAGGCGTGCACCGCGCCCGTACGGGGGTCGTACGCCGAGTTGACCATGATGTCGGCCACGTGCGGGAAGGAGTCGGTCCGCCGGACGGCCCCGGCCGCGCCCGGGCCGAAGGACGCCAGGAACTCCTCCGCCTCACCCGGGACGTCCAGCCGCGCCGTCGCCCCGCCCGGGCCCAGCACCACCCCGTCCACCAGCAGGAAGCCCACGCCCGGATGGTTCGCCAGGGTCGCCAGCAGGGCGGGGTGCGTCCGCTCGATCCACTCCCGCGAGGCCCGGCCGGGGACCGCCGGGAAGGAGATCAGCCCGAGGTTCCCCGAGGCCAGTACCAGCGGGGCGGAGCCGCGCTCCGGACGGGCCTCCTCGCCCTCCTCCTCCACCGGCCGGTGCAGGGCCGCGAGGACGGCCGCGCGGGCCTCGGCGCCGCTGCGGGTACGGCCGGCCCGGCGGGAGACCGGCAGCCCGCAGCCCGCCCGGACCAGGTCCTTCAGGGTGAGCCCGTACCGGCTCAGGAAGGTCTCCCCCGGGCTCTGCCCGTGGTCCGAGAGCAGCACGATCCGGTACTGGCGCGGCGCGTGCTCGGCGACCCGGGCGATCAGGGCGAGGCTGCGGTCGAGGCGGGCCAGGACCTGGTCGGTGTCCCGGCCGCTCGGGCCGCTGTGGTGCGCGACCTCGTCGTAGGCGACCAGGTCCGCATAGACCGCGGCACGGCCCGCGAGCATGTCCCCGATCACGGCCGCCACCACCACGTCGCGTTCCACGACCGTGGCGAAGGCCCGGATCAGCGGGTACAGGCCGCCGCGCGACACCCTCGGCTGCTCCCCGCGGATCCGCGCCCGCACCGACTGGCCGATCTCCCGCGCCACCTCGGCGACGAAGGACAGGGCCGTACGGACGGCGTTGGCCGGGTCGGAGAAGTAGGCGAAGTAGCCCGCGCGGGACCGGTTCGCCCGGCCCCGCCTGGCCGAGACCGACAGCACCAGCGCCAGCTGGTCGGCGCCTCCGCTGAACAGGTTGCCGCGGCTGGCCCCGTCCAGGGTGAGCAGGCCGCCGTCCCCGGTGCGCCCGACCGCCCGCCGCTGGAGCTCGGCGGCGCTGGTGGGCCGGTTGCAGACCACCACCTCACCGGTGTCCTTCTCGTACCAGCGGAAGGCCGGCACGTCGAAGTTGGAGCCGTGCAGGATCCCGAGCTGGCTGGCCCCGGTCTGGCTGGACCAGTCCGTACGCCACGACGTGATGCGGTGGCTGTCGTCCAGCCAGGCCCGCACGGTCGGCATCAGCGCGCTGCCCGAGGCCCGGCGCAGCGCCTCGTACCCGACCCCGTCGAGCTGGAGGAATACCAGGCCCGGCGCGGCCCCGGCAGGGCCCCGCCCGCCCGCGCGGCCCTGCCTGCGGCGGCGCCGGTCGGCGAGCCGGTAGAGCCGCCGCCGGTAGGCCTCGTCGTCGCGCACGGCGAGCGCGGTCGAGGTCGCCGAGGCCACGGCGGACATCACCGCGGCCACCACGACCGCGGTCTCCGGTGCCACCTCGCCCCGGCCGGCCGGGATCAGGCTGAGCGCCAGCAGCAGCAGCGAACCGTTCAGGAAGAAGACGAGCAGCCCGAGCACCAGGGCGGGCACCAGCAGCAGGGCCCGTACGAGCACCGGCCAGACCAGTGCGCTCAGAAGGCCGAAGGCCCCCGCGCCCCAGGCGGCGGTCAGCCCGATCTGCGTGACGCTGTCGCCGTCCCCGGACTGGAGCCGGAAATCGGGCAGGATCCCGGCCAGCGCGAGCATGGTGAGTGTGGACACCGCCCACACGAGGATCACCCGCACCAGGGCGCTGCCCGCGGTCCGCCACCGTCCTCGCAACACGCCGTACCCGCCTCACCGCTTCGGCCCGCGCACGCCCGCGGGCCCCCGTCCCGCCTCCCAGGCTCGCACAGCGCCGCTCACCCGGCCGGGCGACACGGGTGCCGCTCCGCCACGGGCCGGGTGGCGGTCAGGTGCCGTCGTAGCCGGCGGTCGGCATGGAGAGCCTGCGGTGCACCTCGGCCTTCATCGCGGAGGTGTAGGACGGCTCGTCGAGTCCGGCGGTCTCCAGCCGTACGCCGCGCCGTTCGCATTCGGCGGTGAACTCCTCGACGGAGCGCAGCGCGCGGGCCAGCACCCGGTGGTTGGCGGCGACGAACATGTCCACCTGCCCGTCGTCGATGCCGGACCAGAGCCCGCAGTGGTCGGAGCGCAGCCCGTAGAAGAGCAGTTGTTTCGTCACGACGTAGCCCTGGTCTGTGGCCCAGCGGGCGCACATCGCCTGTTGGCTCCGGGTGTCCACGGCGAAGGGGTCGGCGTCCAGGTCTTCGAGCGGGGCCAGGCTGGCGATCGCGGCCACGCGCAGCTCTTCCATGCCGCCCGACCCTACTCCGAACCGCCGCCCGGGAGGAGGGGGCGGTCACTTCCGGTTCCCGGCGGATCACCGGGGCAGCCTTTAGGCTCGTGGGCGAGGCGCGGGTGCGGGCGCGGGGTGCGGGAGGGAGGGAGGCCGGGTGCCGGTGGAGATCACCTGGTGGGGGCATGCCACGTGCACGGTCGAGGATTCCGGGGTCCGGGTGCTGACGGACCCGCTGTTCGCGCGGCGGCTGGCTCATCTGCGGCGCAGGCGCGGGGCGGTGCCCCCGCCCGAGGCGGCGGTGGCGGACGCGGTGCTGGTGTCGCACCTGCACGCCGACCATCTGCATCTGCCGTCGCTGGCGCGGCTCGCGCCCGGCACCCGACTGATCGTGCCGCGCGGCGCGCGCCGGGCGGTGCCGGGGCTGGCACGGGTCGCCGGGATGCGCGGGCTGGCGGTGACCGAGCTGGCGCCGGGCGACGAGGCCGCCGTACGGGACGGCGTACGGGTACGGGCGGTCAGCGCGCGGCACGACGGGCGGCGGCTGCCGTTCGGGCCGCAGCTCGCCCCCGCGCTCGGGTACGTGGTCCAGGGCGCGGCGCGGACCTACTTCGCCGGCGACACCGGGCTGTTCGAGGCGATGGCGGACGAGGTCGGGCCGGTGGACGTGGCGCTGCTGCCGGTGGGCGGCTGGGGACCGTACCTGGGTCCGGGCCACCTGGACCCGTCCCGGGCGGCCGAGGCGCTGGCCGAACTGGCGCCGGCGGCCGCGGTCCCGGTGCACTACGGGACGTACTGGCCGATCGGGCTGGACGCGGTGCGGCCGCACGAGTTCCACGCGCCGGGCGAGGAGTTCGCGCGCCGGGCGCGGCGGCTGGCGCCGAAGGTGACCGTACGGGTGCCCGGGCACGGCGAGCGGGTGCGGCTGCCGTGATCCTGCGCGACGTCGCGGCGGCGGCCGGCCAGGTGCCGCCCGAGACCACCCAGCAGGCGGTGGGCTATCCGGCGCTGTTCGTGCTGGTGGCGCTCGGCGCGCTGGTGCCGGTGATCCCGACGGGGGCGCTGGTCAGTTCGGCGGCGGTGGTGGCCTTCCACCACCAGTCGCTGCCCTTCGGGTTGTTGCTGGTCTTCGGGGTGTCGGCGCTGGCGGCGTTCACCGGGGACGTGGCCCTGTACTGGCTGGGCCGGCGCGGGGTGCGCTCGCGCAACGGCTCGCGCTGGCTGGAGGCGCTGCGCGGGCGGGCCACGCCCGAGCGGCTGGAGCAGGCGCAGACGAAGCTGGACCAGCACGGGGTGCTGGTCCTGGTGGTCTCCCGGCTGCTCCCGGCGGGGCGCATCCCGGTGATGCTGGCCTGCCTGCTGGCAGAGCTCCCGCTGCGCCGTTTCGCCCGCGGCGACGCCCCGGCGTGCCTGGCCTGGGCGGCGACGTACGGCCTGATCGGCATCCTGGGCGGCTCGCTCTTCTCGGAGCCCTGGAAGGGCGTGGCCCTGGCGGTGGGCCTGACCCTGTTGATCAGCGCGGGCCCGTCGCTCTGGCGGCGCCTGCGGCCGGGGCGTTGAGCACCGCACCGCCCGCACCTACCGCGGCTCGGCCCCGGGGGTCTGCGGGGGCAGTATCCGGGAAGCGCCGATCGGGAGGTCCCAGAGGTCTTCGCGGGGCAGGCCGGCGCGGGCCCAGGCGGCCCGGGTGCGGTGGAGGGGCTCCATGACGGGTTCCGCGGAGAGGACGAAGGCGCCCCAGTGCATGGGGGCCATCCGCCGGGCGCCGAGGTCGAGGCAGGCCCGTACGGCCTCCTCCGGGTCGGCGTGGACCTCGCTGAGCCACCAGCGCGGGGCGTAGGCCCCGACCGGCAGGAGCGCGAGGTCGATGCCGGGGTGGCGGCGGCCGATCTCGGCGAACCAGTGGCCGTAGCCGCTGTCGCCGGCGAAGTAGACCGTGCTCGGTACCGGGCTCCGGGCGTCGGTGAGGATCCAGCCGCCCCACAGGGTCCGGCAGGTGTCGATCAGGGACCGCCTCGACCAGTGGTGGGCGGGGACGAACTCGAAGCGTACGCCGCCCAGTTCGGCGTACTCCCACCAGTCGAGCTCGGTGACCCGGGTGAACCCGCGGCGCCGGCACCAGCGGGCCACGCCCGCCGGGACGAACAGGGCGGTGTGCCGCGGCAGTCGCTTGAGGGTGGGCGCGTCGAGGTGGTCGTAGTGGTTGTGGCTGATCACCACCGCGTCCACGGGCGGCAGGTCCTCCCAGCGGACCCCGACGGGCGTCATCCGGGTCGGGGTGCCGAGGATCCGCCGGGACCAGACGGGGTCGGTCAGCACGGTCAGCCCGCCGGTGCGGATCAGCCAGCTGGCGTGTCCGGCCCAGGTGACGCAGACCGTGCCGGGCGGCGCGGCGGGCAGCGGGGCGGGCTCGTACGGCAGGTCCGGGATGCCCCGCAGCCCCGCGGGGTCGGGCCGGAAGGCGCCTTCACGGGCGAGCCGGGCGAAGCCCCGCAGCCCCGGCAACGGGGTGGTCAGCCGGTCGGCGAAGGAACGCGGCCAGCGGCGGACCTCCCCGAGCGCCCGCGGCCCGGCGCCCGCCCCCACGCCGCCGGAGCCGGAGCCGGAGCCGGAGCCGGGGCGGGGGCCGGGGTGGGGTCCGGGGTGGGGCTGAGGCGTAGCGGCAGGAGCCGGGGCGGCAGCGGTGCCCGGAGCGGGAGCGGCGTGAACGGGAGCGGCAGCGGGAGCCGGAGCGGCGGCAGCCGGAGCCGGAGCGGCGGCGGCCGGAGCCGAAGCGGTGGCGGCAGGGGCCGAAGCGGCAGGGGACGGAGCGGGAGCGGCGTGAACGGGAGCGGGAGCCGAAGCGGCGGCAGCAGCGGCGGCAGCAGGGGACGGAGCCGGAGCGGCAGCGGCCGGGGCGGGTCCGGGATCGGCGGCGGCGGGGGCGTCTGGCTGGTCCCTCATCGGGTGTCTCCGTTCACCGGGTCGGGATCAGGCCAGCCCGGCCAGGACTGATCCGAGGAGGTCCAGGGAGCGTCGTACGTACGGGAGGGCGAGCGGGTCGGCGGCGGTGAGCGCGGCCAGTCGTTCCTCGGGGGTGGCCCCCAGCAGCGGACCGGTCGACAACCGCACGCGCAGCGCCCCCAGTTCGTCCGCGAACCGCTGTCCGCCGGGCGTGGCCGCGCCGAGCCGGCCGCCGAGCCAGTCCTCCAGTTCCATCGCGTCGCCCACCCCGTGCCGGGCCAGCCCGGCGCGCAGCGGGGTGAGGTCGGCGTACAGGTGCCGCCCGGCCTGCGGGGGCCGCGCCAGGGCTCCGACGGCGAGCAGTTCCCGGTGCGCGGCCGCGGCCACCGCTCCGTGCAGGGCGGCCGCCGCCCGGACCCGTCCGGCGACGGCGTCGGGTTCGTCCAGGGCGTGCGCGGCGGCCCCGGCGACGGGGCCCGCGACCAGCGCGCCGGTGGCGGTGAGCACGTCGAGGGTCCGGGCGCGCAGCCAGGTCCCGCGCGGGGTGGCGGGGAAGCGGACCACGGCGGCGGGCCAGCCCGCGGGCAGCAGCGCTCCGGACAGGTCGACCAGGACGGCCGCCTGGTCGGGGAGCATCTCTGCGGGGCTCAGGACGAGCGTGTCGTGCGGCCGGTGGACGGTGTCGCGCCAGCTCTCGTCGCTGACGACGAACAGCCCGGCGGAGGCGGCGGCCTCGCAGGCCTCCAGCAGCATCTCGGGCGGCGGCACGGTCGCGGTCGGGTCGTCGGCCACCGACAGCAGCAGCACGCGCGGGTCGCCGCCCTCGGCGCGCACCCGCCGTACGGTCTCCAGCAGGGCGTACGGGTCCGGTACACCGCCGCATTCGGCCGGGGTGGGCACGTGGTAGGCCCGCCGTCCCAGCAGCCGGACCTGCGGGGTCCACCAGGCGGGACAGGGCCGGGGCAGCATCACGTCGCCCCCGTACGCGCCGAGCAGGGCGAGCAGCAGCCCGGGGGCGCCGGGTCCGGCGGCCACGTTCTCCGGGGCGGTCGCGAGCCCGCGCCGCCCCCAGTACCGGCACGCGGCCTCGCGGACGGCCTCGCCGCCGCCGGGGGGTTCGGGGGCGGAGCGGCCGGCGGCTGCGGCGAGGACGGAGAGGAGTTCGGGGAGCACGGGCAGGCCGGGCTGGGGCGCGGGCGGACCGTACCGGACCGGACCGCGGCCCTCCGCCGCCGTGCGCTGTATCCCCGCCACCGGTTCCCGCCTTCCGCGCTCGCGCCCGCTCCGCTCCGCCAGTCCGCCGGCCCTGCCCTGCCCGCCTGCCCTTTATACGATTATTTGCTGCGATACGCCCGTCGTCGGAGCCGGTCAGCCCTTCCGCCCGAGCAGCGCGAGCAGCCGGGTCTGCGCGTTCGCGCCCGGCGGGACCTCCAGCGGCTCCGCGTACATTCCGCTGCCCGCGAGCGCGTCGGCGTACGGCATGACCTCCTTGATGGAGAACTCCACGAGGCCGTCCGGCAGCCGGTCGTCGGCGCCGATGCCCCGCGAGAGGTCCCAGGTGTGCACCACGCAGTCGGCGGTCAGCTCCGAGCAGTACGCCGATCCGAGCGCGGGCCCGTAGGAGAGCCTGACGGTCCGGTCGAGCACCCCGGGCGCGGCGAAGGCCGCGTGCGCGGCGGCCGCGGCCCGCTCCCAGCTGGCGACCGGGTCCTCGCCCAGCACGTCGCCGGGGAAGGCGTCGCCGAGCTCCTCCACGGTGCGGCCCTCGGTGACCAGCGGCGGGATCCACAGCTGCTCCCCGGTCACGTGGTTGACCAGGTCCCGCACGGTCCACTGCGCACACGGGGTCGGCGCGTCCCACTGGTCGTCCCCGACGGCGCGCACGCGCTCGCCGAAGAGCCGCAGCGCCTCGGCGTGCTGAGCGAGCAGCGTGTCCGGCATGGCTCCACCGTCCTCTGCCACGGGTGTGCGACCCCCTGCGCCCACTCTCCTCGCACCGGCCGGACCTTGCCACCGCCCCACCCGGTCCCCTTGACACACAAGGAGCGTGTCCACATGTCAAAACGGCCATCTCAGATGACGAACTGATCCACTACGGTGGGGACAACGCTTCGACGAGGAGGGGCCAGGCCATGAACGCCACCAAGGAGACCGCCGTCTACACGCACGGCCACCACGAGTCGGTACTGCGCTCGCACCGCTGGCGCACGGCCGCGAACTCGGCCGCGTACCTGGTCCCCGAGCTGCGTCCGGGGCTCTCGGTCCTGGACGTGGGCTGCGGCCCCGGCACCATCACCGCCGACCTGGCGGAACTGGTCGCCCCGGGCGGCAAGGTCACCGCCGTGGACGCCTCCGCGGACATCGTCGAACAGGCCCGCGCGTACGCGGCGGAGCGCGGCCTGACCGGTGTGGAGTTCGCCACCGCGGACGTGCACGCGCTGGACTTCCCGGACGACTCCTTCGACGTGGTCCACGCCCATCAGGTGCTCCAGCACGTCGGCGACCCGGTGCGGGCCCTGCGCGAGATGCGGCGGGTGTGCCGCCCGGGCGGGATCGTGGCCGCGCGGGACGCCGACTACGCGGCGATGACCTGGTACCCGGCGACGCCGGGGCTGGAGGAGTGGCTGGGTCTGTACCGCCGGGTGGCCCGCGCCAACGGCGGCGAGCCGGACGCGGGCCGCAGGCTGGCGGCCTGGGCGCGGGAGGCCGGGTTCACCGACGTCCGGTGCTCGGCGACGGCCTGGTGCTACGCCACCGCGGAGGAGACCGCCTGGTGGTCGGCGCTGTGGGCGGACCGGACGACGGCCTCCGCCTACGCGGACATCGCCACCGGGGGCGGTCACGCGACGGCCGCTGACCTGACTGCCGCCGCCGAGGCGTGGCGCGCCTGGGGCGCCCACCCCGACGCCTGGTTCTCGGTCCTGAACGGCGAGATCCTGTGCCGGGCCTGACGCCAGGTCTCTAGTGCTGTGACCGGAAAGGTCCACCGGGTCGCGCCGCCCGGCACGGCACCTCGCCGCGTTGTCGGACCCCGCCGGTACGTCCAGTACGAGCCGCGGCCCTCCGCCTTGCGATGCACCGCACCGGACGACGCGACCCGGCAAACCTTTCCGGCCACAGCACTAGGAACACGACCTACGGCGTGCCGGGCGGGCGCATGCGGAAGTCGTAGCGGGCGGGCAGCGGGCGGTCCGTCAGGGCGGACCAGACCTCGGAGAGGGTCTCCTCCCCCTCCCTGAGGTCCGGGATCTCGAACCCGTCCTCGAAGACCCGCCGGGCCGCGGCCACATGGCCCTCCGCCGCCAGGAGCCGCGCCGCGAGCAGCCGGAAGCGGCCGTGTTCGCGCAGGGCCGGCCGCAGCCGGTCCCAGACCCGGCGGGCCTCCGCCAGCCGCCCGGCGGCCAGCAGGGCCGTCATCGCCTCCCGGCCCAGCGCTGCCTCCGCCGCCGTCCACGGCTCGCCGCCCCGGCTCTCCGCGGCCAGGTCCTCGAAGGCCGCCGCGAATCCGTCGGCCGCCCGCGCCGGGGCGCCGGCCAGGGCGTCGGCCACCGCCAGGCAGCGCAGCAGCGGCCACCGCGAGGGGGCGAGCGCCAGCCCGCGCTCCCAGCTCCGTACCGCCTGGGCCACGTCACCGGCGTGCCACTGGGCCACGCCCAGGTGGTACTCGGTGAGCGGGTCCGCCGGGGCCGTCTCCAGCATGTCCCGCCAGTGCGCGGCGACCAGGCTGGGCCCCGGCGGCGCCACCCGCTTCGGCTCCGGGAAGGCGCCCGTGCGCCACAGCTCCAGCCAGGGGGCCTGCTCCTCGCCGAGCGTGGACTCGGCGAAGGGCGTGCCGGGCAGCTCGTGGCCCCCGCACAGCACCTCCAGCGCTCCCCAGCCCGAGCCCTCCGCCAGCCGCTCGCCCGGCTCGGTGTCGGCGCGGCCGCGCCACGCCTCGTAGGCGGCGTCCACCCGCTCCCGGGGCAGTACGGCGTCCAGCGCGTCCCCGGCCGCGGCGCGGGCCGCCCGCCAGTCGGGGCCGTGCACGGCCGCGGGGTCCGCCGAGAGCGGCCCGTACGCCTCCAGCCAGCTGAACTCCGCCCCGCCCTCCAGCCGTACGTGCTCCAGCTGGGTCCGGGCCAGGCCCGCCTGGATCTCGGCGTAGCCGCCGGTGCCCGGCTCGGTCAGCCACTCCTGCCAGCGCCGGCCGCCCGCGCCGGCGCCCCACACGAACAGCTTGCGCCCGCGCAGCACGCCGGTGGAGGTCTGCGCGAGCCCCTGGCCGGCCGCGTCCAGCGAGGCGATCCAGGGCCGGGCCCCGTCCGCGAGCTCGTAGAAGAAGTCGGCCGGGTACTGGCTGCGCAGCGGGTACGTCCGGTCCGCGCCCTCCCAGGCGGGTACCGGGATCCGCCGCAGCGAGCGCTCGTAGCCGAAGTGCCAGGCCTCGTCGGCGGGGGCCAGGACCCGGGTGCCCGGGTCCTCCGGGACGGCGATGTTGGACCACCAGTACACGGGCGCGGGCCGCTCGTGCGGATTGCGCACGCGCACGCCGACGTACAGGAACTCCGAGTCCTCGGGCAGCCACAGGTCGACCTGGAACGGCAGGTCGCGCAACCGCTCCCACTCCCACATCCGCAGCATCACGCCTCCGTCCGGCGCCGGGACGAGCGCGGCGTGCAACGGGGCGCAGGACAAGGTGGTGTGGCCGGTGGCGCCGATGTTCCACTCGATGCCGCCGGAGAACCAGGCACCGTTCAGGGCGAAGTCGGCGGGCTGGAACACCGGGTTGCGGTAGAGGAGTTCGCGTCCGGTGGGCAGGTGCACGAGCGAGTGGACGCGCCCGCCCAGACCGGGCAGGACGGTGACCCGCAGGTGCGCGTTCTCGATGACGACCGCGTCGAACTCCCGCTCCGTGCGCTCGCGCCGGTATCCGTCCCGGATCCGTACGGGCAGCAGCGAGCGCAGCGGGGCGTACCCGATCTGCCGCGCCATGTCGCGCGGCAGGCCCCGGCGCGAGCGCTCGTCCAGGACGTGCACCCCGTCGGGCGCGCGCAGGGCGGGCAGCGGGTTCTCGGGGCCGGTCGGGGCGGCGGGGAGCGTCAGTACGGCACGTCGGACGGTGGTGGCCATGAGGGAAATGGAACACGCGATGGCGGCCGGTGCACAGGGGTTGCGCGGATCACCACCGGTCAGGATTACGCAAAGGCGCCCGCGACGAGGTCGGCGAGCAGCGCGCCCGCACGCCCGTCCGGGTCCAGGTCCGGGTCGTAGATGGTGACGTTGAGCCCGACGCACCGCGGCGAGCGCACCAACACCCCGAGCAGTTCGGCGAGTTCGTCCGGAACCAGGCCTCCGGGGTCGGGACTGTCCACGGCGGGCATCACGGCCGGATCCAGTACGTCGGCGTCCAGGTGCACCCAGAACCCGGCGGTGACCGGCGGGTGCAGTCCGTCCAGCGCCGCCCGCGCCACCGGCCCGGCGCCGCGCTCGCGGATCTCCCCGACCGTGGCCGCCGCGATGCCCGCCGCGCGCAGCTCCACCAGGTCGGCGTCCCCGTCCCGCAGCCCGAAGAGGCGCACGTCCTCGTCCCGCAGGTACGGCGAGAGCCCCTCCAGGTCGGTGAGGTCGCGCTGGCCGCGCCCGGTGGACAGAGCGAGCTCCTCTCCCCCGGCGGCGCCGACCGGCCCGTTCACGGCCTCGTTCCCGGGATGGCGGAAGTCGGCGGAGCCGTCGATCGCGGCCAGTCCGTACCGCCCGAGCCTGCGCATGGCGAGGGCGGCGCCCAGCTGGATCGAGCAGTCACCGCCGAGGACGACGGGGAACTCCCCGTCCCGCAGGTGCTCTTCGATGCGGTCGGCGAGGGTGACGGTGTACGCGGCGAGGGCCTCGGCGTGGAACACCCCGTCGCCCTCCTTCCAGTCGCCCCGGTCGTAGCGCGGCGGGACCACCACCCCGCCCTCGCGCGCACCGAGCCGGCCGAGCAGGCCCTGTTCGCGCAGGGCGCCGGCCAGCTTGTAGACCCCGGGGACGGTGCCGGGTGCGGGCGGTCGCAGGCCGAGGTTGGACGGGGCGTCGAGGAGCACGAGGGATCGCATGACCTCATCCTGTTCCACGCGGACCCGGCGGGCACGGCATTTCGGCCGTCAGCGCCCAGCGTTCGTGGTCGCGCCAGGCCCCGTCGACGTGCAGGAAGGCGGGGGAGAACCCTTCGAGCCGGAAGCCCGCGCCGCGCACCAGGGCGATCGAAGCGGCGTTCGCGGGCTGGATGTTGGCCTCCAGGCGGTGCAGTCCGAGGCCCTCCCCCACCGGGGCGAAGGCGTGCGCGAGGACCAGGCCGAGGGCTTCGCGGAGGAGTCCGCGGCCGGCGGCGTGCGCGAAGGCGCCGTAGCCGAGGGCCCCGCACTCGAAGGCACCGCGCACGATGTTGTTGACGTTGACGAATCCGGCGACGGCCCCGGTCCCGAGCTCGCAGACGAGGAATCCGGCCCGGTCCTCGCCCGCTGCCAGCCGGCGCGCGTAGGGCTCGTACTCCTCGACGGTCGCGGGCGGGAACAGCCACGGCCGGTGGAGCTCGCGGCTCTCCCGCACGCGGGCGGTGAACTCGGGCCCGTCGGCGACCCGGAAGGGCCGCAGGCCCACCCGGGCGCCCTCGCGCAGGTAGGGGAAGAAGGTCACGGCCCCAGGCTACGTGTAGGGCACCGCTACCGCCGTGACCACATCCCCCGGGCGTCAGCCGTGCAGGGCCAGACGGGGGATGTCCGCGCGTTCGATCCCGAAGACCTGGGCGTACAGCGACAGTTCCGCCTCCAGCGCCCGGACCATGGTGTCGGCCCGCCGGAAGCCGTGGCCCTCGCCCGCGAAGGCCACGTACGCGTGCGGTACGGACCGCCCCCGCATCGCCGCCAGCAGCCGCTCCGCCTGGGCCGGCGGGCAGACCGGGTCCTCCAGCCCCTGGAGCAGGACGAACGGCGCGGTGATCCGGTCGGCCCGGGCCACCGGCGAGCGCTCGCGGCAGCGGACGGCGAGGGTCTGCGGCGGCCCGGCGAGGCCGTCGATGTAGCGGGACTCCAGGTCGTGGGTCTCCTCGGCGAAGCCCAGCAGGTCCAGGACCGGGTAGATGATCGCCGCGCAGGCGTAGAGGTCGGTGGCGGCCAGGGAGGCGGCCGCCGTCCAGCCGCCCGCGCTGCCGCCGCGGATGGCGAGCCGGTCCGGGTCGGCGGTGCCCTCCGCGGCCAGCGCGCGGGCCACCGCCGCGCAGTCCTCTACGTCCACCACGCCCCACTGCTCGCGCAGCCGCTCTCGGTAGGCGCGGCCGTAGCCGGTGGAACCGCCGTAGTTCACCTCGACCACCCCGATGCCGCGCGAGGTGAAGTAGGCGATGTGCAGGTCGAGTACGGGCGGCACGTGGTCGGTGGGGCCGCCGTGCGCCCACACCACGTACGGGGGCAGCTCGTCGGCGGGGGCCCGGCAGGTGGGGTGGTGGGGCGGGTAGACGTGCGCGTGGATCTGCCGGTCGTCGGGGCCGAGGAAGGTGCGGCTCTGCGGTTCCGGGTAGTAGGCCGGGTCCAGCCGGCCCGCGCCTTCGGCCGCGCCGGCCGGGTCCGCCCCGGACCGGGCCCCGCCGCCGATCACCCGGGCGTGCCCGCTGGCGGTGTCCAGCTCCACCACCTCGTACGCGCTGCGCGGGCTGGCGGCGACCCCGTAGACCCGGGTGCCGCTCACCGCGAGCGTCGGCTGCCACTCCGTCCACGGACCGGCCGCGTCCACCAGGTCGCCGCTGTCCGGGTCGAGGACGCCCAGCACCGAGGACCCCTGGCCGTGCAGGACGGCGAGCAGGCCGTCGGGCAGCGGGGCGAGCCAGCGCAGCCCCGGCTTCCACAGCGCGCCGCCGAACTCCTCCTCGCGGGGGCACAGGTTGACCGCCCCGCCCGTCTCAGGGTCCACCCGGTACGGGTTCCACCAGCCGCTGCGGTCGCTCACCGCGAGGAGGGTCCCGCCGGGGGTCCACTCCACCTGGGCGACGGCCTCCTCGGGGCCGCCGAGCACGGTGCGCACCCCGGTCAGCTCCCCGTCCGCGGTGATCTCGGCCAGCAGCAGTTCGGTGCCGTCCCAGGGCATCCGGGGGTGGTCCCACACCAGCCAGGCGGCACGCCGCCCGTCCGGGGAGAGCCGGGGCCCGGTGCTGAACCGGTGCCGCCCGTCGGTCAGTTCCCGTACGGCGCCCCGGTCCCCGGCCGCCGACCCGTCCAGCGGTACGGCGGCCAGTACCCGGCGCACGTCGGTCGGGGCCGGGCCGGAGAACTCCTCCAGCACGCACCAGACTTCACCGCCGCGCAGCACCGGATCGGCCCAGCGCAGTCCGCCGCCGACCTCGGAGACGGGCGTCAGGGGCCGCGGCGGGGCGCCGTCGGGCGCGTCCGGCTCGTACGCGTAGAGCCGCTGGTCGGCGAAGTGCACGAACACCAGCAGGGGCCCGCCCGCGGCCCGTTCGGCCCCGGCCCAGGGCAGGCCGCCGTACTCGGTGAGCCTGCTGCGCACGTTCCACGGCGCGGGCAGCGCCGTCGCCCCGGGTCCGCCCGCGGCGGGGCGGCGGACGAGGGCGCGGCGGCCGCCCTCCCGGGGCCGTGGCTCGGTCCACCAGACCTCGGGGCCGATCGCGCCGACGTACTCGGGCCGCCCGTCGAGCGCGGCGGCGAGGCCCGCGTCGATGGGTGAGGGCCAGCTTCCGTAGGGCAGGGTCGGCGCCACCATCACAGGGTTCCCCTCACAGAGTCCGCAGCGCGTGGTCGAGGACCCGGACCCCGAAGTGGAGGGCTTCGACGGGGACCCGCTCGTCCACCCCGTGGAAGAGGGACCAGTAGTCGAAGCCCGGCGGGAGCTTCAGGGGGGAGAACCCGTAACCGCTGATGCCGAGGCGGGAGAACTGCTTGGCATCGGTGCCGCCCGCCATGCAGAACGGCACCACGCGCCCGTCGGGGTCGAAGCGTTCGACGGACTCCCGCAGGATCCCGTACGTGCGCCCGTCCACCGGGGCTTCGAGCGCCGTTTCCCGGTGGTGGAACTCCCAGCGCACGTCGGGTCCGGTGAGTTCGTCGAGGGTGGCGATGAACTCGGCCTCGCCGCCGGGCAGCATCCGCCCGTCGACGTAGCCGGCGGCCTCCCCGGGGATGACGTTGAGCTTGTAACCGGCGCTGAGCATGGTCGGGTTGGCGCTGTTGCGTACGGTCGCCTCCACCAGGGCGGCGGCCGGGCCGAGCCCGGCGAGGACCGCGTCGAGGTCGAAGCCGGGGCTGCGCGGGTCCACCGACAGGCCCTGGATCGCTGCGAGTTCGGTGATGCAGGCGGTGACGGTGTCGGTGAGGCGGACGGGCCACCGGTACTCGCCGATGCGGGCGACGGCGGCCGCGAGCCGGCTCACGGCGTTGGCGCGGTTGGGCTTGGAGCCGTGGCCCGCGGTGCCGTTCGCCGTCAACTTCAGCCAGGCGGTGCCGCGTTCACCGGCGGCGATCGGGTAGAGGGCGGGCCCCGTACCGGTGTGCACGGTGAAGGCCCCGGACTCGCTGATGCCCTCCGTGCAGCCCTCGAAGAGGCCGGGGTGGTGGTCGGCGAGGAAGCCGGAGCCGTCGACGGCGCTGTCCTCCTCGTCGGCCGTGTAGGCGATCACGATGTCCCGGCGCGGCTTCACCCCGGCCCGGGCCCAGGCCCGTACGACGGCCAGGACCATCGCGTCCATGTTCTTCATGTCGACGGCGCCGCGGCCCCAGACCACGCCGTCGCGCACCTCGCCGGAGAAGGGGTCGACGCTCCAGTCGGCGGCCTCGGCCGGGACGACGTCGAGGTGGCCGTGGACCAGGAGGGCCTCGGCCCCGCGGTCGGTGCCCTCGACCCGGGCCACCACATTGGTCCGGCCCGGGGTGCGCTCCAGCAGGACCGGCTCCAGGCCGGCGGCGGCGAGCCGCTCGGCGACGTACTCGGCTGCGGGGCGCTCCCGGCAGTCGCCGCCGCCCCGGTTGGTGGTGTCGATACGGATGAGGCCCGAGGTGAACTCGACGGCTTCGGCGAGCGCGGTCTCGTCCACGGCGACGGCCTGCGGGGGCTCGGGGGCGGGGGCGGGGACCGTGGCGGGGGCCGAGGACGGGCCGACGGCCTCGGCGGTGACGGCGGGCATGTCAGCCATACTGCTCCTCCACGGCGGCCGAGACGACGGTCGTGACCGCCTTGAAGGTCCGGATCCCCTCGTACATCGTCCCGCTGCTGTACGCGACCCTGCGCTCCGCGCACCGCTCGGCGCCCGGGACCACGGTGGCGGCCATCGCCAGGTGCTCGGCGTCGAACTCCAGCTCCACGGTGTAGGGGCCGCCGAGCACGGGATCGCGGCGTACCGCGAGCGCCGTTGCCTCCTTGGCGGCGGCCCGGATGTCGGCGGCGGTACGGGCCGGGGTGCGGCAGACGGCGGCGTACCGCGAGACGTGGTCCTTGACCGCGACGGTCACCGCGTCCGGCGCGTAGCCGGCGGCGTCCACGCAGGTCAGGTCGTCGCCGGTGACCAGGACGACCGGGACCCCGTACTCGGCGACGACGTGCGCGTTGAGCAGTCCCTCGCTGGCGCGGACCCCGTTGACCCAGACCCCGGTGATGGAGTTGGCGAGGTAGGTGTGGGCGAGGACCCCTTCGGTGCCGGCTCCGGTGTGGTAGCCGACGAAGGCGACGCCGTCCACGTCGCCGTGCTGGACGCCCTCGACCATGGAGAGGGACTTGTGGCGGCCGGTGAGCATCTCGACGCGTGCGTCGAGCCGCTCCAGCAGCAGGTTGCGCATGGTCCAGTGGGCCTCGTTGACGAGGACCTGGTCGGCGCCGCCGTCGTAGAAGCCGAGGACGGCGGCGTTGACGTCGGAGGTGAACATCGGCCGGCAGCGCTCCCACTGCGGCGTCCCGGGCAGCACGTCGGCGGGCCAGGTGACGCCCGTGGCGCCTTCCATGTCGGCGGAGATGAGGATCTTCATCGGGCCCCCGGGCGGTCGGTTGCTCGCGTTCGGTGCACGTGGCCGGCGCACGCGTTTCGGTGCGCGCGGTCCGCCTCGGGCGACGCGGACGGCACGCGCAGAAGGCCCACCCTAGCCGCCGGGGCCGCTGTCGGCCCGGGGGCCACGCCCGGCCTCCGGCGGCGGGGGCGCCGCCGGGAAATCCACCCGAACCGGTGAGCCCCCGCTGCTCGCGCGGGCCCCACCCGTCAGCGGCCGGGCACCGCCCGTCCTCAGCCCTCGACTTCGCCCGCCAGGTTGGCCAGCAGGGTGTCGTAGATCCGGCCGAGGCCCTTGGGCGCGAAGGTGCGCTCGAAGAAGCCGCCGATGCCGCCGGCGCCGTTCCACACGGTGGTGACGACGGCCTTGGACTTGCCCTCGCCGGCCGGGGTGACGACCCAGGTGGTGACCATGGTGGAGTTGCGGTCCTTCTCCACCAGCTGTCCGTCGGTGGGCTCGGTGACCTCGAGCAGGCAGTCGCGCACGCGCTTGCTGGTGGCCTGGAGCTTCCAGTGGACGAGGGTGCCCTCGCCGTCGCCGCCCTCGCGCACCTCGTACTCGCTGAAGTGCTCGGGCAGGAGCTTCCCCCGGGTCCCGGTGTAGTCCGCCAGCGCGTCGAACACGGTCTCCGCGTCGGCCGCGATGATCCGCTCCGTGGTGGCCTCGACCTGCGCCATAGCTGTTCCTCCAGCAGTTGTGATCGCTCGTCACGGCGAAGCCAACCACCTCCGGGCCGGGCGCCCAAATCCGGGTCGGAGGTGACGGCGGACGGCCGTCGGCGGCGTGTCCGGCGATTTCCCCGGGCCGCACGATCATGGGAACGTTTGTTCTATTCTCGGCGACAGCTACCGAGGGAGGCGCTCATGCGCTGGGACAACCTGACCGAACGGCCCACGGGCCCGACCGCGCTCTTCGGGGCCGACGCCGTCGTCACGCGGACCTTCGACACCCCGGAGTTCCGCGGGATCACCTTCCACGAGGTGCGGGCGCGCTCGGTCCTCAACCGGGTGCCGGGGGCCTCGCGCATGCCGTTCGAATGGACCGTCAACCCCTACCGCGGCTGCAGCCACGCCTGCGTGTACTGCTTCGCGCGCAACACGCACAGCTACCTCGACCTGGACACCGGCATCGGCTTCGACTCGCAGATCGTCGTCAAGACCAACGCCCCCGAGGTGCTGCGCCGCGAGCTCGGCGCGCGCCGCTGGACCGGCGCGCACGTCGCCATGGGCACCAACGTCGACTGCTACCAGCGCGCCGAGGGCCGCTACCGGCTGATGCCCGGGATCATCGAGGCGCTGCGGGACCGCGCCAACCCCTTCTCGATCCTCACCAAGGGCACCCTGATCCTGCGCGACCTCCCCCTCCTCCGGCAGGCAGCGGAGGTCACTGAGGTCGGGATCTCCGTCTCCGTCGGCTTCACCGACCACGAGCTGTGGCGGACCGTCGAACCCGGTACGCCCTCCCCCGCCGCCCGGCTGGCCGCCGTACGGACCCTGACCGACGCAGGCCTGGAGTGCGGGGTGCTGATGGCGCCGGTCATCCCCTTCCTCGGGGACGCGCCGGAGCAGCTGCGGGACACGGTCCGCGCCGTCGCCGAGTCCGGTGCCACCTCGGTGACACCCCTGGTACTCCATCTGCGGCCGGGGGCGCGCGAGTGGTTCATGGCCTGGCTGGGTGAGCACCGCCCGCACCTCGTCGGACGGTACGAGCGGATGTACGCGGGCGGCTCGTACGCGCCCACCTGGTACCAGCGGCAGATCACCCGCCAAGTGCACGAGCTGGCGGCCGCATTCGGCATCGGCCCGAGCGGGCGCGGAGCGGCCCGCCGCGTCCTCACCCCCGAGCGGCCCGCGGAGCCCGTGCCGGCTCCGCCCACCCAGCTCACCCTGCTGTGACCCACGGCAGCCCCTGAAAACTCATCACATCGGGCCATTGAAGGTCCCAATACCGCTTTCCGGACGCGGTTTCCGGGACGATTCCGCCCAGAACCCTCGGCTGGGAGGCCTCATGCTGCACCCCTTGAAGAAGCGCGCCGCTGTCCTGCTCTCGATCTCCACCGTCGCCGCCGCACTCGCGAGCCCGGTCACGGCCGCGCCGGCCGCACCGGCCGCCCCCGCGCCCTCGAAGGCGTCCCTGCGCTGGACCGACTGCGCGACCCCCCGCTACCCGACGCTGCAGTGCGCCTCCCTCAAGGTCCCCCTCGACCACGCCCTGCCCGCAGGACGGCAGATCTCCCTCGCCCTCACCCGGGTCCCGCACACCGCCGCCACCTCCCAGGGCCCGCTGCTGGTCAACCCCGGCGGCCCGGGCGGCAGCGGCCGCACCCTCGCCGGGTTCATCGCCTCCGCCCTGCCCAAGGACGTGGCCGCCCAGTACGACGTGATCGGCTTCGACCCGCGGGGCGTGGGCAAGAGCGAGCCGGCCCTGGCCTGCGGGGCCGGCCACTTCACCCCCGTACGCCCGGACTCGGTACCGCGCGACGCGGCGACCGAGCGGGCCAACCTGGAGCGGGTGCGCTCCTTCGCCGAGTCCTGCCGGAACGCGCACGCGGACGTGCTCCCGCACATCGGAACGGTCTCCGCCGCCCGCGACATCGAGAGGGTGCGCACCGCGCTGGGCGCCGAGAAGATCAGCTACTTCGGCTACTCGTACGGGACCTACCTGGGCGCGGTGTACGCCAAGCTCCACCCCGACCGGGTGCGCCGGCTCGTCCTGGACTCGGTGGTCGACCCGGGCGGGGTCTGGTACCAGGACAACCTCGCGCAGGACCAGGCCTTCGACGCCCGCCACAAGGCCTTCCTGGCCTGGGTGGCCCAGTACGACGGCACGTACCGGCTCGGCACGGATCCGGCGCGGGTCGAGGCGCTCTGGTACGCGATGCGGGACGCGCTGCGCGCAACCCCCGCCGGCGGCAAGGTGGGCCCCTCCGAGCTGGAGGACACCTTCATGCCGGGCGGCTACTTCAACGGCTACTGGCCGAACCTCGCCGAGGCCTTTTCGGCGTACGCGCTGAAGGGGGACCCGAAGCCGCTGGTGGCCGCGTACGAGCGGTTCGGCGCTGTGGAGCCCGCGGCGGGCAACAGCTACAGCGTGTACACGGCGGTGCAGTGCCGGGACTCGGCCTGGCCGAGGGACTGGAACCAGTGGCGGACGGACATGTGGCGCACGCACGCCAAGGCCCCGTTCATGACCTGGAACAACGCCTGGTACAACGCGCCGTGCGCGTTCTGGCCGACCGAGCCGCTGCGGGCCCCCGACGTGACCAACGCCGCCCTGCCGCCCGCCCTGCTGCTCCAGGCGACGGAGGACGCGGCGACGCCGTTCGCGGGCGCGCTCAGCATGCGGGAGAAGCTGAAGGGCGCGGCGCTGGTCGTCGAGGAGGGCGGCGGCAACCACGGCATCGCGCTGAGCGGCAACAAGTGCCTGGACGAGAAGGTCGCGGCGTACCTGAGGACCGGGCAGGCCGCGGACGCCACCTGCCCCGCGCAGGCGGCCCCGAAGCCGACGGCGGCCACCCGCGCGGCGACGCCCTCGGCGGGCGGCGCGGCCCTGCACGGCCTGCTGGGCTTCCGCGGCTGATCTTCACCGGGCACGATCGTGCCCATGACCACCACTCCTGAGCACAGCCACCTCACCCGCGTCCACGCCCCGGAGGGCGTCAGTCCCGGTACCGGATACAGCCATGTCGTCTGGGGCACCGGGCGGTTCGTCGCCGTCTCCGGTCAGTGCGCGTTCGACGAGAAGGGCGAGGTGGTCGGCGAGGGCGACGCCGCCGCCCAGGCCCGACAGGTGTTCGAGAACCTGCGCCGGTGCCTGGCGGCGGCGGGGGCCGGATTCGACGACGTCGTGAAGCTGACGTACTTCGTCACGGACGTGGCCCACCTCCCGGCGATTCGGGCCGCCCGCAACGCGGTCATCCCCGCGGACCGCCTGCCGGCCTCCTCGGCGGTCCAGGTCTCGGCCCTGTTCCGCCCCGAGCTCCTGCTGGAGGTGGAGGCCTTCGCCGTCGTCCCGGCCTGATCGGCAGGACAGCCCCTGGCCGGGAGGGAGAGCGCGCAGCGCGTTCGTCAGCCGGGAGGGAGACCGCGCAGCGCGTTCGTCGCCGCCACCGCCAGGCGGGGGTGGGACTGGGCGCGGGTCAGGACCTCGCGGGCGCGCGGGTCGGCGAGGGCGCCCAGGCCCTCGACGCAGGCGAGCGCGACCCGCCAGTACGGATCGTGCGGGGACAGCAGCCGGGACAGGGTGGCGATCAGGGCCGGGGCCGACTCGGGCGCCCGCAGGGCGGTGAGCAGCCGGACCGGCTGGAGGGCGTAGGCCGTGCGCAGGCCGTTGGTGGCGAGGGCGGCCGCCGCGCGGGCGGTGCGCGGGTCGCCCAGGACGGCGAGGGCCTCGGCGGCGGCCGCGCAGCGCGGCGGGTCCCGGTGGTTGAGCAGCAGCACCAGGGACTCGAAGGCGCGGCGGTCCCCCGCCAGCCCCAGCCGGTACGCGGCCAGTTCGCGGGCCCACAGGGGCAGTCCGGCCGAGGTCAGGGAGGCGGCCAGGGCGTCGGGGCCGGCCGCGAGCAGCGACTCGTACTCCGGGTACTCCGGCGAACCGGTGGCTTCCGCCCGCAGGCGCTCCAGCACGTCGTTCACGCGCGCCACCCTAGCGCTGCCGCGGGCCCGGCGTAACGGCTGATGATCGATGATCGATGATCGGTACATTTGGGCGGTACAGGTCACATCTCCGCACTCTGGCGCGCCAGTTACCGACGGGTTACTGTCGCTTCAACACGTACGAGGGCGGCCTGGTGACGCAGCCGCCTCGTGCCGGTCGGTTCGTATTCGCCGGCGTGGTCCCGGGACAGGACCGCTCCGTTCCGCCCCTCCGGGCCTTCGCCCCAGGGGATTCCCCCGCACGGTTCTCCGTACGGCATCAGCGCGCGCTGTGCGCCGCGCGCCCCCTCAGTCGTCACCCTCTTCCACTGGAGTCCCTCGATGGACCGTCCGTCCAGTCACCCCACCCTCCAGACCATCGCCGTCGTCGGCCTCGGCACCATGGGCACCGGCATCGCCGAGGTCCTCGCCCGGGCCGGTCACGAGGTGATCGGCATCGACGTCAGCGAGACCGCCGCCCGCCGGGCCGCGGCCTCCCTCGCCGCCGCCACCGCGCGTTCCGTCACCAGGGAGCGCCTCAGCGAGCAGGAGCGGGCGGACGTGCTCGCCCGCTTCCGCACCTTCGGCGACCTGGCCGCCGCCGCGGAGGCCGATCTCGTGATCGAGGTCGTCCCCGAGTCGTACGAGCTCAAGCAGCAGGTGTTCCGCGAGCTCGACGCGATCGTCCGGCCCGACACGATCCTGGCGACCGGCACCAACGCGCTCTCGGTGACCCGGCTCGCCGCCGAGTCCCAGCGCCCCGAGCGCGTGCTGGGCCTGCACTTCTTCAACCCGGCCCCGGCGATGAAGCTGGTCGAGGTGGTCTCCTCGGTCCTCACCGCCCCGCCGGCCGTCGAGGCGGTCACCGAGCTGGCCCGCGCGCTCGGCAAGGAGCCGGTCGCGGTCGGCGACCGTCCCGGCTTCGTCGCCGACGGACTCCTCTTCGGCTACCTCAACCAGGCCGCCGCGATGTACGAGTCCAAGTACGCCTCCCGCGAGGACATCGACGCGGCGATGCGGCTGGGCTGCGGTCTGCCCATGGGCCCGCTCGCGCTGCTCGACCTGATCGGCGTGGACACCGCCCGTACCGTCCTGGAGGCCATGTACACCTCCTCCGGCGACCGGCTGCACGCTCCGGCCCCGATCCTGGGCCACCTCGCCGAGGCCGGCCTGACCGGGCAGAAGGCGGGGCGCGGCTTCTACACCTACGAGGCCCCGGGCAGCTCCGCGGTGGTCCGTGACGCACAGACCCCGCCGGACGGGGGCCTGACCGGCGGGGGCCGTCCCGTCAGCACGGTCGGCGTGGCCGGCTCGGGCACCATGGCGAGCGGGATCGCGCAGGTCTTCGCGCAGTCCGGGTTCGCGGTGGTGCTGGCCGCCCGCAGCGCGGAGAAGGCCGAGGCGGCGAAGGCCGCGATCGGGAAGTCCCTCGGCCGTGCGGTGGCCAAGGGGCGGCTCACCGAGGAGGCGGCCGCGCAGACCCTGGGCCGGATCACCCCGGCCGGTTCGCTGGACGCCTTCGCCGAGGTGGACCTGGCCGTGGAGGCGGTCGCCGAGGACCTGGCGGTCAAGCAGGAGCTCTTCGCGGCCCTGGACAAGGTCTGCAAGCCCGGCGCGGTGCTGGCCACGACCACCTCCTCGCTGCCGGTGATCGCGGTCGCCCGGGTGACGTCGCGTCCGCAGGACGTGATCGGCATGCACTTCTTCAACCCCGCCCCGGCGATGAAGCTGGTCGAGGTGGTCCGCACGGTGCTGACGGCCGACGACGTGCACGCCACGGTCCGCGACATCTGCGTCAAGGTGCGCAAGCACCCGGTGGACTGCGGGGACCGGGCCGGGTTCATCGTGAACGCGCTGCTGTTCCCGTACCTGAACAACGCCGTGAAGATGGTCGAGCAGCACTACGCCAGCCTCGACGACATCGACGCGGCGATGAAGCTGGGCGGCGGCTACCCGATGGGGCCCTTCGAGCTCCTCGACGTCGTCGGCCTCGATGTCTCGCTGGCCATCGAGAAGGTGCTCCACAAGGAGTTCCGCGACCCGGGCCTGGCTCCCTCCCCGCTGCTGGAGCACCTGGTGGCGGCGGGCTGCCTGGGCCGGAAGACCGGCCGCGGATTCCGTGAGTACGCCCGCCGGTAAGGGGACACCCGCTGACCGGCAGGCCCATGAGCCGGATGCGTGGGGAGGGCTGCTCGGGTCCGCCGGACCCTCACGGCGGACTGACCCTCCCGAGCCCAGTGCGGGCTCTCCCCCGCATCCACCCCTCCACCACCCCCCGCAGGCGCGCTCCCCTGCGCAAATGAAGTACTTTCGCTCTATGTCCCAGCCCGCCAAGACCTCGCCCCGCGCCTCCTCGGCCTCCGACGCCCCGGAGAGCGCGGCCGGCACCCGGGCGGCCGCGCAGCGGCTCAAGATGCGCCGCGAGCTCGCCGCGGCCGCCATGGAGCTGTTCGCGACCAAGGGGTACGAGGCGACGACGGTCGACGAGATCGCCGCGACCGCCGGGGTGGCGCGGCGGACGTTCTTCCGGCACTTCCGGTCCAAGGAAGAGGCGATCTTCCCGGACCACGACGACACCCTGACCCGCGCCGAGGCGGTGCTGGACGTGGCCCCGGCGCACGAGCACCCGCTCGACACGGTGTGCCGCGGGATCAAGGAAGTCATGAAGATGTACGCCGCCTCGCCGGCGGTGTCGGTGGAGCGCTACCGGCTGACCCGTGAGGTACCGGCGCTGCGGGAGCGGGAGATCGCCTCGGTGGCCCGGTACGAGCGGCTGTTCACCCGCTACCTGCTGGCCCACTTCGACGAGCACGAGCCGCACGACGGCAACGACGACCCGCTGCTGGCCGAGGTGGCCGCCTCCGCGGTGGTGACCGCCCACAACCACGTGCTGCGGCGCTGGCTGCGGGCGGGCGGGCAGGGGGACGTGGAGGCGCAGCTGGACCACGCGTTCTCCATCGTGCGGAAGACCTTCGGCACGGGGATCGGCGCGGGCCGCACGCTGAGCACGGCGCCCGCCGCGCCGGCGGCGGTCCGCACCGAGGGCGAGGTGCTGGTCGCGGTGGCCCGTACGGACGCTCCACTGGACGAGGTCATGCGGACCATCGAAGAGGCGCTGAAGAACAAGTAGCGCAGCGGGCACGCGACGCTCGTCACACTGGCCGCCCCCGTTTCGGGGGCGGCCACTTCCGTATGTCCAGCTTGCCCCTACTCACGGGTAACTCTGATCGATCATCGCTCATCGGTGCAGGTCAATCGGCAAATGAGAGAAAGTTTTGGCACGCGGTGCCTTGCCGGGTGACACGGGGTGCCATACGTTGAATCTCGTCCGGATGTCCCCGCGACCCACGCCTACCGGCACGGAACGCGCCCCGGATGCCTGCGTCACCAGGCACCGCACGCCTCACCACGGGCGTCGCCCAGCACCACCGCACCAGCCGGACCGACGGCACACCACACACGCTTTACGCACCCCCGTTTACCTCAGCGCACCCTCATCAGCGCTAGCCGGAGGCTCTACCGTGAAGGACATCCTGGACGCGATTCAGTCGCAGTCCGCCACCGCCGCAGACTTCGCGGCCCTGCCGCTCCCCGAGTCGTACCGCGCGATCACCGTGCACAAGGACGAGGCGGAGATGTTCGCGGGGCTCACGACGCGCGAGAAGGACCCGCGCAAGTCCCTGCACCTGGACCAGGTCCCGGTGCCGGAACTCGGCCCGGGCGAGGCCCTGGTGGCCGTCATGGCCTCCTCGGTCAACTACAACTCCGTGTGGACCTCGATCTTCGAGCCGGTGTCCACCTTCAGCTTCCTGGAGCGCTACGGGCGCCTGTCGGAGCTCACCAAGCGCCACGACCTCCCGTACCACATCATCGGCTCCGACCTCGCGGGCGTCGTGCTGCGCACCGGCCCCGGCGTCAACGCCTGGAACCCCGGCGACGAGGTCGTCGCGCACTGCCTCTCGGTCGAGCTGGAGTCCTCGGACGGCCACAACGACACGATGCTCGACCCCGAGCAGCGCATCTGGGGCTTCGAGACCAACTTCGGCGGGCTGGCGGAGATCGCCCTCGTCAAGTCGAACCAGCTGATGCCCAAGCCCGACCACCTCAGCTGGGAGGAGGCCGCCTCCCCGGGTCTGGTCAACTCCACCGCGTACCGCCAGCTGGTCTCCCGCAACGGCGCCGGCATGAAGCAGGGCGACAACGTCCTGATCTGGGGCGCGAGCGGCGGACTCGGCTCGTACGCCACCCAGTTCGCGCTGGCCGGCGGCGCCAACCCGATCTGCGTCGTCTCCAGCGCGCAGAAGGCGGACATCTGCCGCGCGATGGGCGCGACCGCGATCATCGACCGCAGCGCCGAGGGCTACAAGTTCTGGAAGGACGAGCACACCCAGGACCCGAAGGAGTGGAAGCGCTTCGGCAAGCGCATCCGCGAGCTGACCGGTGGCGAGGACGTGGACATCGTCTTCGAGCACCCCGGCCGCGAGACCTTCGGCGCCTCGGTCTACGTCACCCGCAAGGGCGGCACGATCGTCACCTGCGCCTCGACCTCGGGCTACAACCACGAGTACGACAACCGCTACCTGTGGATGTCCCTGAAGAAGATCGTCGGCTCGCACTTCGCGAACTACCGCGAGGCCTGGGAGGCGAACCGCCTGGTCGCCAAGGGCAAGATCCACCCCACCCTCTCGAAGGTCTACTCCCTGGAGGAGACCGGCCAGGCCGCCTACGACGTCCACCGCAACCTCCACCAGGGCAAGGTCGGCGTCCTCGCGCTGGCCCCCGAGGAGGGCCTGGGCGTCCGCGACCACGAGATGCGCGCCACGCACCTCGACGCCATCAACCGCTTCCGCAACGTCTGAGACGCCTCAAAGGCCAAAGGGACAGCCTGAGATGACAGAGCGCCAGAAGGACCGTCCGTGGCTCATGCGGACGTACGCCGGCCACTCCACGGCCGAGGCGTCCAACGAGCTGTACCGCCGCAACCTCGCCAAGGGCCAGACCGGCCTGTCGGTCGCGTTCGACCTTCCGACGCAGACCGGCTACGACCCCGACCACATCCTCGCCCGCGGCGAGGTGGGCCGGGTCGGGGTCCCGGTCTCCCATCTGGGCGACATGCGGAGGCTGTTCCAGGACATACCCCTGGAGCAGATGAACACCTCGATGACGATCAACGCCACCGCGATGTGGCTGCTGGCGCTCTACCAGGTGGCCGCCGAGGAGCAGGGTGCGGACGTCTCACAGCTCCAGGGCACCACCCAGAACGACATCGTCAAGGAGTACCTCTCGCGCGGGACGCACGTCTTCCCGCCCGGGCCCTCGCTCCGCCTGACGACGGACATGATCGCGTACACGGTCAACCACATCCCGAAGTGGAACCCGATCAACATCTGCTCGTACCACCTCCAGGAGGCCGGGGCCACCCCGGTCCAGGAGATCTCGTACGCGATGTCGACCGCGATCGCCGTGCTCGACTCGGTGCGCGACTCGGGCCAGGTGCCCGAGGAGCGCTTCGGCGAAGTGGTCGCCCGTATCTCCTTCTTCGTGAACGCGGGCGTCCGCTTCATCGAGGAGATGTGCAAGATGCGCGCCTTCGGCCGCATCTGGGACAAGGTCACCCGCGAGCGCTACGGCATCGAGAACGACAAGCAGCGCCGCTTCCGCTACGGCGTCCAGGTCAACTCGCTCGGCCTGACCGAGGCGCAGCCGGAGAACAACGTCCAGCGCATCGTCCTGGAGATGCTCGCGGTCACCCTGTCCAAGGACGCCCGCGCCCGCGCCGTGCAGCTGCCCGCCTGGAACGAGGCGCTGGGCCTCCCCCGGCCCTGGGACCAGCAGTGGTCGCTGCGCATCCAGCAGGTCCTCGCCCATGAGAGCGACCTGCTGGAGTACGAGGACATCTTCGCCGGATCCCACGTCATCGAGGCCAAAGTCGACTCCCTGGTCGCCGACTGCCTGGCCGAGATCGACCGGATCCAGGAGATGGGCGGCGCCATGGCGGCCGTCGAGTCCGGGTACCTGAAGTCCGAGCTGGTCTCCTCGCACGCCGAGCGGCGGGCCCGGATCGAGGCCGGCGAGGACAAGATCGTCGGCGTCAACTGCTTCCAGCAGACCGAGGAGAACCCGCTCACCGCCGACCTGGACGGCGCCATCATGACGGTGGACCCCGCGGTGGAGGCGCTCACCGTCGAGCGCATCGTCCGCTGGCGTGCCGAACGTCAGGAGTCCTCTGACCGGCAGGGGAACGGCGACCCGTTCGTCTTCCCCACCACCCGGCAGGCCCTGGAGCGGCTCAAGGAGGCCGCGGCCGGCACCGAGAACCTGATGGAGGCCACCCTGGAGTGCGCCCGTGCGGGTGTCACCACCGGCGAGTGGTCGAGCGCGCTGCGCGAGGTGTTCGGCGAGTTCCGCGCGCCGACCGGGGTCTCCTCGGCCCCGGTGGCCGTCACCGCCGAGCCGGGCACCCCGATGCACGAGGTCCGCGCGAAGGTGTCCCGTACGGCCGACGAGCTCGGCTCGGGCCGGCTGCGCCTGCTGGTCGGCAAGCCCGGCCTGGACGGTCACTCGAACGGCGCCGAGCAGATCGCCGTCCGGGCCCGCGACGCGGGCTTCGAGGTGGTCTACCAGGGCATCCGGCTGACACCCGAGGAGATCTCCTCGGCGGCACTGGCCGAGGACGTGCACTGCGTGGGACTGTCCATCCTGTCCGGATCCCACAGCGCACTCGTCCCGGATGTCCTCGAACGCCTGCGCGCGGCGGGGGCGGGTGACATTCCCGTCATCGTCGGAGGCATCATTCCGAACGCGGATGCCGTGACACTCAAGGCGGCCGGAGTCGCCGCCGTCTTCACGCCGAAGGACTTCGGCATCACGGAGATCATCGGCCGTATCGTCGACGAGATCCGCAAAGCGAACAAGCTCAGCCCCCTCATCAGCACGGAGGTCCCCGCATGACCACGCCTGTCCACCCGGTGAACCGTCTCCGCCCGCGCCGCTCCTGCCTCGCGGTGCCCGGTTCGAACCCGCGGTTCCTGGAGAAGGCCCAGGGCCTGCCGGCCGACCAGGTCTTCCTGGACCTGGAGGACGCCTGCGCGCCCCTCGCCAAGGAAGGCGCCCGCCACACGATCGTGGACGCGCTGAACAACGGCGACTGGACGGGCAAGACCCGGGTCGTGCGCGTCAACGACTGGACCACGCACTGGACGTACCGCGACGTCATCACGGTCGTGGAGGGCGCGGGCCAGAACCTCGACTGCATCATGCTGCCGAAGGTCCAGGACGCCCAGCAGATCGTGGCCCTCGACCTCCTGCTGACGCAGATCGAGAAGACCATGGGCTTCGAGGTCGGCAAGATCGGCATCGAGGCGCAGATCGAGAACGCCAAGGGCCTGGTGAACGTCGACGAGATCGCCGCCGCCTCGCCGCGACTGGAGACGATCATCTTCGGGCCGGCCGACTTCATGGCCTCCATCAACATGAAGACGCTGGTCGTGGGCATGCAGCCGCCCGGTTACGGCGCGGACGCCTACCACTACATCCTGATGCGGATCCTGATGGCGGCCCGTACGCACAACCTCCAGGCGATCGACGGCCCCTTCCTCCAGATCCGCGACGTGGACGCCTACCGCGAGGTGGCCGGCCGGGCGGCGGCGCTGGGCTTCGACGGCAAGTGGGTGCTGCACCCGGGCCAGGTCGACGCGGCCAACGAGGTCTTCTCCCCCTCGCAGGAGGACTACGACCACGCCGAGCTGATCCTCGACGCGTACGACTGGTGCACCTCGGAGGCCGGCGGCAAGAAGGGCTCGGCGATGCTCGGCGACGAGATGATCGACGAGGCCAGCCGCAAGATGGCCCTGGTCATCGCGGGCAAGGGGCGCGCGGCGGGCATGCAGCGCACCAGCAAGTTCGAGATCCCGGAGGCGTAGGGCCATGCAGTTCGGACGCACGTACGAAGAGTTCGAGGTCGGGGCGGTCTACAAGCACTGGCCCGGGAAGACGGTCACGGAGTACGACGACCACCTCTTCTGTCTGCTGACCATGAATCACCACCCGCTGCACATGGACAGCAACTACGCCGAGAACACCACCGACTTCGGCAAGAACGTGGTCGTGGGCAACTACATCTACTCGCTGCTGCTCGGCATGTCGGTGCCGGACGTCTCCGGGAAGGCCATCGCCAACCTGGAGATCGAGTCCCTGCGGCACGTGGCGCCGACCTTCCACGGCGACACGATCTACGGCGAGACCACGGTCCTCGACAAGACCCCGTCGAAGTCGAAGAACGACCGCGGCATCGTCTACGTGGAGACCAAGGGCTACAAGCAGGACGGCACCCTCGTCTGCGTCTTCCGGCGCAAGGTGATGGTCCCGACCGAGACGTACATCAAGGAGCGCGGCGGCGAGCAGCCCGGCCGCCCCACGCTGAAGGAACAGGGGAAGTAGCCATGGCCCGACTCGCCCAGACCGCCGGGCTCACGGACGTCCAGCGGGAGATCCTCAAGACCGTCCGCGAGTTCGTCGACAAGGAGATCATCCCGGTCGCGACCGAGCTGGAGCACCGCGACGAGTACCCGCAGGACATCGTCGACGGCCTCAAGGAGCTCGGCCTCTTCGGCCTGATGATCCCGGAGGAGTACGGCGGCCTGGGTGAGTCGCTCCTCACCTACGCCCTGTGCGTCGAGGAGATAGCGCGCGGCTGGATGTCCGTCTCGGGCATCATCAACACCCACTTCATCGTGGCGTACATGCTCAAGCAGCACGGCACGCAGGAGCAGAAGGACCACTTCCTCCCGCGGATGGCGCTGGGCGAGGTCCGCGGCGCGTTCTCGATGTCGGAGCCGGCGCTGGGCTCCGATGTGTCGGCCATCTCCTCGAAGGCGGTGAAGGACGGCGACGAGTACGTCCTGAACGGCCAGAAGATGTGGCTGACGAACGGCGGCAGCTCCACCCTGGTGGCCGTCCTCGTACGAAGTGACGAAGGACACCCCGAGGGCACCGCGCCCCACAAGTCGATGACCACCTTCCTCGTGGAGAAGGAGCCGGGCTTCGGAGAGGTCCGTCCGGGCCTGACCATCCCCGGCAAGATCGACAAGATGGGCTACAAGGGCGTCGACACGACCGAGCTCATCATGGACGGACTGCGCATTCCGGCCAATCGGGTCCTGGGCGGGGAGACCGGCCGAGGGTTTTACCAAATGATGGACGGAGTCGAGGTCGGCCGCGTCAACGTGGCGGCGCGTGGCTGCGGCGTCGCTCAGCGTGCTTTCGAACTGGGTGTCTCGTATGCCCAGCAACGTCACACTTTCGGCAAGCCGATCGCCGAACACCAGGCCATCCAGTTCAAGCTGGCCGAGATGGCTACCAAGGTCGAAGCCGCCCATGCGATGATGGTCAATGCGGCACGCAAAAAGGACTCCGGGGAACGAAACGACCTCGAAGCAGGGATGGCGAAGTACCTCGCCTCCGAGTACTGCAAGGAGGTAGTGGAAGACGCGTTCCGGATCCACGGCGGCTACGGCTTCTCGAAGGAGTACGAGATCGAGCGTCTCTACCGGGAGGCCCCGATGCTGCTGATCGGTGAAGGTACCGCCGAGATTCAGAAAATGATCATCGGGCGACGCCTGCTCGAGGAGTACCGCCTCCAGGGCTGAAAGTACCTTTTGCGGCGAATCATCCACAGGTTCGTCGCGACGGGATCACTAGCAGTCACTGGCCGACGGCCATCGACTCGGCTTCTGGCTTGCCCAGTTGTTGCGCGCAACCGATAGCATTCCAGTAAAGCCGCCGTCCCGTCCCCCCGTTTGCGGCGCGGCAATCACCCGCTACGAAGGTCATCCATGCCCCACAGCCAAACCTCTGCACCTCGCGTCGGCTTCCTCAACGGACGTCTCGCACGCGGAGCATCGCCGTGGCTTCTGCCGACCGTCGCCACCGCGGCGCTCAGCCTCACCCGGGCGCGCAAGTCCGGGCGCTGGGCCGCGGCGGCCGTGCCCGCCACCGCGCTCGCGGCGGGCATGCTGTGGTTCTTCCGCGACCCCGAGCGTGAGATCGCTCAGGGCCGTGTCATCTCGCCCGCCGACGGTGTGGTGCAGAGCATCATGCCGTGGAAGGACGGGCGGACCCGGGTCGCGATCTTCATGAGCCCGCTGAACGTCCACGTCAACCGCGCGCCCCTCGCGGGCACGGTGACGTCCGTGGAGCACGCCCCCGGCGGGTTCGTCCCGGCGTTCAACAAGGAGAGCGAGAACAACGAGCGCGTTGTCTGGCACTTCGACACCGAGCTCGGTGACATCGAGATGGTGCAGATCGCCGGCGCCGTCGCACGCCGCATCGTCCCGTACCTGCCGGCCGGCACCAAGGTGGAGCAGGGCGAACGCATCGGTCTGATCCGCTTCGGCTCCCGCGTCGACATCTACCTCCCCGAGGGCGTCGAGGTCGCGGTCGAGGTCGGTCAGGCCACCACCGCGGGGGTGACCCGAATTGACCGTGACTGACCCCGAGACTCCTGCCGCCGGCTGGGTGCCCGAGTCCGCCGAGGAGGAGTCCGCCGAGGACGACATGCCGCTCTCGCTGCGGCTGTCGATAGCGGACACCCTCACGCTCGGTAACGCCACCTGCGGATTCATGGCGGTGTACTTCACCACCACCGGAATCCTCATCCCGCACCTCACCGGCAGCGGCGAGTCGGGCATGGCCCGGCACAGCGCGGCCACCGCGGTGATACTGATGCTGCTCGCGGCGGTCTTCGACCTCTTCGACGGCATCGTGGCCCGCAAGCTGCGCAGCTCGCCGATGGGCGCCGAGCTGGACAACCTGTCCGACCTGATCAGCTTCGGACTGGCTCCTGCGTACTTCGTGCTCGTCTACGGCATGGTCGCCGACGACGCGCACCAGAAGATGTCGGCGCTGGCCGCGATCGTGGTGCTGCTCGCCGTGGTGCTCAGGCTCGCCAGATTCAGCTGCGTGACGATGAAGGACGGCATGTTCCAGGGCATGCCGAGCCCCTTCGGCGCGCTGACGGTCGTCTCGGTCGTCCTGCTGGAGCTGCCGTTCATCCCGACGCTGCTGGCGATCATCGGGGTGGCCTGGCTGATGGTGAGCCGGGTCGAGTACCCCAAGCCGCGGGGTGTCCTCGCGGTGGCCATGCTCAGCTGGATCGTCGGGGCGATGGGTCTGCTTGCGGCCTGGGCCTTCGACGCCCCGGGCGGTCAGCTGCTCCTCCAGACGGGTTGTGCGCTGCAGATCGCGCTGGCCGCGACCATCCCGCTGTTCGCGACGACGCGCCGGGCGAACACCTTCCGGCACAACCGCCGTGAGGCTCGCGCCACGACGCTGCGCTGAGCTCGGTACGTATGAGAGGGCCCCGGATGCCACTGGCATCCGGGGCCCTCTCGTCGTGTGCGGCGCCGCCGCGCAAGCGCCCCCGGGGCTCCGGCCCCGGACCCCGCTCCTCAAACGCCGGAGGGGCTGGAAATCGATCAGCCCGCAGGAGTGAAGTTCTGCGCCGCCGGGGCCACCGCGGCCTCCTTGACCACCTTCAGGCCGCCCGGGGCCTGCTCGTCCGGCTTCATGATCACGCTCTGCCGGGTGGAGGGGGCCTTCGGGTCGGAGAAGTCGTGCGTGATCCCGAAGCCGCTGTCGTAGGACTTCAGGCTCAGCAGCGCCTTGCCGAGGCCCTCGCGGGTGAGGTCCTTGTCGGCGCAGGCCTTCTTCAGCGCCTCCCCGTAGACCGCGGCGGCCGAGTACCCGGCCACCACGCCGTTGTCGAGGCCCGCGCCCGGGTACTCCGCCTTGTAGGCCGCTGCGAGGGCCGTCGGGCCGGGGGCGGCGTCGCCGATCGGCAGGGTGGACGCGGCCACGTAGTAGTCCTTCTGCAGGGCCGCGCCCGCCGGGGTGGCGAGCAGCTGGGGGGCGAAGGCGGAGTTGTTGCCGACCACCGGGACGTTCCAGCCGCCCGCGGCGGCCACCCCGACGAGCGAGGCCGCCTGCTTGGGTCCGGCGCTGATCACCACGGCCTTGACCCCGGCCTGCTTGAGTGCCGCCACCTGCGCGGACATGTCGTTGTCGGTGGGTTTGATCTTCTGCTCGACGATGCTCAGCCCGGCCTCCTTGGCCGCGTGCTTGGCGCCGGCCAGGGCGTTCTCGCCGTAGTCGCCCTCGAAGTACACGTGCCCGATCTTGTCCCCGGAGGCGATGCGCTTCTGGTCGAGGAGGTAGCCGATGGCGTTGACCGTCTCGATGTCGTACGTGGCGCCCACCGTGCGGATGTACGGGCTGCCCAGCAGCGAGGCCGACCAGGCCTGCGGGATGACCAGGGCCTTGTGCTGCCCGTCGATGCGGTCCTTGGCCGCGGCGACGAACGGGGAGCCGATGAACTGGGCGAAGCCCAGCACCTCGGGCTCCAGCTCGGTGTAGGCGGCCAGGGCCTTCTGCGGGTCGTAGCCGTGGTCGCGGATCTTCAGCTCCAGCTGCCGGCCGCAGATGCCGCCCGCGGCGTTGGCCTGCTTGATCCAGAGCTGCTGGGCCTGGGTGACGCTCTTGCCCAGCGAGGCGTAGACCCCGGTCATGTCGGTCAGGGCGCCGAGCTGGATGGCGGTGTCGCTGACCCCCGTACCGGTCTTGACTCCCCCCTCGGCCTGCTTGTCCTGGGTGCCGCTTCCCGCCTTGCCGCTGCACCCGGCGGCGCCGGTGAGGACGAGCGCGGCCGCCAGGGACGCCGCGGCGCACCGTGCTCTGTTCGGGCTGGGTCTCTTCACGCTGGCTCCTTCGGGGGACGTGCGGAACGTGCGGACGGGGTGGCGGCGATCCGGGCCAGACCGCCGGGGAGGAACAGGACGACGGCGACGACGGCCGCGCCGTACAGGTAGCGCGAGGCCTCGCCCGGGGCGATCCCGCCGGTTCCGGGGGCGGACACGAGCGGGAGGGCGTCGCTGTAGCGGGTGAGCAGCTGGGGCAGCAGGGAGACGAAGGCGGCCCCGATGACCGCACCGGCGACCGTGCCCAGGCCGCCGATCACGATCATGGCGAGGTACTCGAGGGACAGGACCATGCCGAAGTAGTCGGGCACGGTGCGCTGGAAGACCAGGGCCAGCAGGACCCCGGCCAGCCCCGCGTACATGGAGGACAGGACGAAGACGGCAGCCCGGTAGCGGGCCACGGGGACGCCCATCACCCCGGCGGCGATGTTGTGGTCGCGGATGGCGTTCAGGGCGCGGCCGGGGCGCCCGCGCAGGATGCCCCGGGCGAACAGGGCGCAGGCCAGGAGGGCGGCCAGGGCCACGTACCAGAGCTTCTCGGCGGACTGGAAGGGGACGGCGGCGATCACGGTCTCGGTGTCGTCGAAGGTGATCCCGAGGAGGGAGAGGGGTTCGACGGCCCGGCCGTTGAAGCCGCCGGTGAGGGAGGTGGCGTTGAACAGGACGTGCTGGCCGATGAAGATCAGCGCGAGCGTGGCGATGCCCAGGTACGCGCCGCGCAGCCGGCCGGCGATCGGGCTGAACAGCCCCCCGGCGGCGCCCGCGAGGGCGACGGCGAGGAGGGCCGCGAGCCAGCTGGGCAGGCCCAGGCCGACGAGCTCGTGGCCGCCGGCGCGCCCGCCGTCCCCGGCCAGCGCGCAGTACCCGTACGCGCCGACGGCGAGGAAGAAGGCGTGCCCCATGGACAGCTGCCCGGTGGCGCCGGTGAGCAGGTTGAGCCCGATGGCGCCGATCCCGGCGGCGATGGCGAAGAGCCCGGCCTGGAGCCAGAACCGGTCGAGGTAGAAGGGCAGGGCGAGCAGGACGATCCCGGCCGCGGCCCAGAGGGCGTAGCGGACGCGGCCGGGCCCGCTGCCGCGCCGGGGCGCCGGACCGGTCCCGGCGGGGGCGGCGGGGGCCGGGGCGGCCCCGGGGATCACGTCAGACACGGGCGAGCTCCTTCGTGCCGAAGAGGCCCGCCGGGCGCAGCAGCAGCACCACGACCATGACCAGGTAGGGGGCGAGGTCGCCGATGCCGCGGCCGAGGAAGGTCAGCTGGCTCTGGTAGCCGGTGGCCATGGCTTCGGTGACGCCCACGATCAGGCCGCCCGCCAGGGCTCCGGTGGTGGAGTCGAGGCCGCCGAGGATCGCCGCGGGGAAGGCCTTCAGGGCGGCCAGGGAGGTGGCCCGTTCCAGGCCGGGGGTGGGGAAGACGGTGAGGAAGAGGGCCGCCACGGCGGCCAGGGATCCGGCGACCGCCCACGCGGCCAGGGAGACCCGGCCCAGCCGTACGCCCATCAGCGCGGCGGTCTCCGGCTTCTCGGCGGCGGCGCGCATGGCCACGCCCCAGGCGGTGTACCGGAAGACCAGCAGGAACGCGCCGATCATGAGGGCGGCGGCGACGAAGGCGGCGATGCGGGTCTGCGGGAGGGTGACCGGGCCGAGGTGGACCACCGCGTCGCCCCACGGGTCGCCGAGCGCGAGGACGTCCGTACCGATGCGACGGGTGAGGTCGGTGGTGATCAGGATGTCCACGCCGATGGTGACGATGGCCAGCACGCTGTGGTCCTGGCCCCGGTAGCGGCGCATCACAAGGAACTCGACCCCCGCGCCGACCGCGGCGGCCGCGCCGATGCCGACGGCCAGGGTGGGCCAGAAGCCGATGTCGTCGTGGAGGACGGCGGTGACGTACCCGCCGGCGAGGAGGAGGGAGGCGTGGGCGAAGTTGACGACCTCGGTGGCCTTGAAGATGACCACGAAGCCGAGGGCGATGAGCGCGTAGACGGAGCCCATGGAGAGCCCGCCGAGCAGGAGTTCGAGGAAGGTGGTCATGCAGCCGGGTCCTCCTCGCCGAGATAGGCGCGTACGACCGCAGGGTCGTTCTGCACCTGGGCGGGGGTCCCGCCGCCGATCCGTCTTCCGAAGTCGAGTACGGTCACCGCGTCCGCGAGCCGCATCACCACCCCCATGTCGTGTTCGACCAGCACGATCGATATGCCGAGGCCGTCCCGGACGCCCGCTACGACGGCGGCGGTGCGCCGGCGTTCGTCCGCGGTCATCCCGGCGACGGGTTCGTCCAGGAGCAGCAGCCGGGGCTCCATGCACAGGGCCCGGGCCAGCTCGACGAGTTTCTGTTTGCCGTACGGGAGGGAGCCCGCGGGGGCGGCCAGGTCGGCCTCCAGACCGACGAAGGCGGCGATCTCGCGGACCCGTTCGCGGTGGCGGCGGTCCTCGCGGGCGGCGGCCGGCAGCCGCAGCCCGGTGGCGAGGAAGCCGGACCGCATGAGCCGGTGGCGGCCGAGGAGCAGGCTGTCGGCGACCGTGGTGTGCGGGGGCAGGGCCAGGTTCTGGAAAGTCCGGGCGATGCCGAGGGCGGCGACCTCGTGCGGGGCGAGGCCGGTGAGCTCGGTGGCGCCGAAGCGGACACTGCCGGAGGCGGCCCGGTAGACGCCGGAGAGCACGTTGAAGCAGGTGGACTTGCCCGCGCCGTTGGGTCCGATGACGGCGTGCACGCTGCCGGGCTCGACTGTGAAGGAGACCCCGTCGAGCGCGGTCAGCCCGGCGAAGCGGACGGTGACGTCGCTGACGGTGAGGGCGGGGACGCCCGGGTCGGCGGCGTCCGGAGGGGCGGCAGCGGGGCGCGCGTCGCCCGGGGCGAGCGGGGCCGGGGTGCGGGGGCCGGGAGGGCCAGAGGGGTTGGGGCCGGGAGGGCCAGGAGGGTGGGGGCCGGAAGCGTGGGTCATGCGGACCACCGGTCCAGGGTGCGGGTCGTCCGCGGGGCCGGGGTGTCCTCGCCCGTGAGGCCGAGGTAGCGGCGGCGGACCTCGTCCGAGGCGGCCAGTTCGGCGGCCGGGCCCGAGAGGGTGACCTCGCCGACCTCCAGGACGTACGCGTACGAGGCCAGCCGCAGCGCGAGGGCCGCGTTCTGTTCCACCAGCAGGACCGAGGTGCCCGAGGCGTTGATCTCCTGGACCGTCTCGGCGATGGTCGCGGCCATCTTCGGGGCCAGGCCCAGCGAGGGCTCGTCCAGGAGCAGCAGCCGGGGCCGGGCCATCAGGGCCCGGCCCAGGGCAAGCATCTGCTGCTCGCCGCCGGAGAGCAGTCCGGCCCGCTGCCCGGCCCGCCCCGCCAGGACCGGGAACAGCTCGTGCACGCGGGCCAGCGAGCGGGCGATGTCGGCGCGGGATCCGGCCCGGGCGCCGAGTGCGCCGGCCCGGAGGTTGTCCGCGACCGTCATCCGGGCGAACACCTGCCGCCCCTCCGGTACTTGCACCACCCCGGCGGCGACCGCCCGGTCCGGGCCCAGGCCGTCCAGCGGTCGGCCGTCGAAGCTGATGTTCCCGTCAGTGGCGGCGCCCCGGTGGAAGGCGAGCGTCCGGGACACCGCCCGCAGCAGGGTCGTCTTCCCCGCGCCGTTCCCACCGAGTACGACGACCACGGCGCCCGCGGGCACGTCCAGCGACACGTCGCGCAGTGCCCGTACCGGCCCGTAGCCGACGGACAGCCCGCGTACCTGAAGCGAGGCCACATCCCCTCCTACCGCCAAGCCCTGTCCGGGCGTTGTGCTGGCGCACAGACCAGCACCGGGCGGGGCGGCCGTCCACGGCCCGAAGCCGAATCGCTGCCGATGACCAGCCGGGACCGGGGTGCGGTTGTGCAACGGCACAGACCTGCCGACGCGGCCCCTTACGCGGGCGCCCGGCGGGTGACATCCTCTGCGGCCATGGGCGGACGCAGGGCGCGCACGGAAGCGGAGTGGTCGGTGCTGCTGACGGCGGCCGAGGTGCTGCTGGAGCGCGTCCCGGCGCTGACGGAACAGCTGATCGGCGATCTCGCGAAGCACTCCCCGCTGTTCGACCTCGCGGTGCCGCGCGACGAGCACTGGCAGCAGGTGACCGAGGCGATGCGGTACGGCATCGAGGCCTTCGCCGCGCGCCGCTCGGATGCGCGCAAGGACCTGGCGTACGCGGAGGAGCTGGGGCGGCGGCGGGCCGAACAGGGGCTTCCGCTGGACCTGTTGCTCTACGCGTACCGGCGCGCGGGGCGGCTGACCTGGGACGCCCTGCTGGACATCGTCACGGAGGAGGATCCGGAGGCCCTGCCGGTGCTGGCGCGTACGGCGGGCGCCATGTGGGCCGGGATCGAACAGCAGGCCGCAGCGACGGCGGAGGCGTACCGGGCGGGCGAGCTGGAGATGCGGCGGCGCAGCGACGAGCGGGTGCAGGCGTTGCTCGACGCGCTGCTGGAGGGGGACGCGGCGCCGGGCCTGGCGGCGCGGGCCGCGGCGGGCCTGGACCTGCCGGAGCAGGGGCGGTACGCGGTGGTCGTCCTGCCCGTGGACCGGCGGGACTCGGTCCACCGGGTCTCGGCGTCGGGCGGGATGCGGCTGTTCTGGCGTATGCGGGCCGAGCAGGAGCTTGCGGTGGCGGCCCTCGGGTCCTCCTCGCTGGACGAGCTGGCGGCGGAGCTGGCGGACCGCTGCCCCGGCCCCGGCGGGATCAGCCCGGTGGTGGGCGGGCTGGCGGAGCTGGGCCGGGCCCGGCGGCTGGCGGAGACGGCGCTGGCCACCTGCGGGGCGGAGGACCGGTCCCTGGTCCGGCTGTCGCAGCGGCTCCCGACGGCGCTGGTCGTCCGCCAGCCCGAGCTGGCGGCGGAGCTGGTGCAGGAGGTCCTCGGGCCGCTCCTCGGGCTGGACCCGGCGGACCGGGCGGTGCTGCTGGACACCCTGGACGCGTGGCTCCTGGCGGAGGGCTCCGCGGGCCGGGCGGCGACCCGCCTGTACTGCCACCGCAACACGGTCTTCAACCGGCTCCGCCGCCTGGAGCACCTGACGTCCCGCTCCCTGTCGCGCCCGCACGACCTGATCGCGCTGACCCTGGCGCGCGACGCGCATCGCCTCGTGGCGTCCCCGCCGCTCCCCTGAACGCACGGGCCGGCCCCGCAACCGGGGGCTCCGCCCCGACACCCTTCACCCCCCGCCACCGCCCGGGTGCGGCACCGCTGCCGGGGGCCAGGTTCGATTCCGTTCCCTCCAACGGCGTGACCCCGGCCGCCACTTTCCCGTTGATCCCGGCGAGCCGGGAACACCCCG